>CAYFNQ010000043.1:0-1583 GCA_964344535.1 uncultured Actinomyces sp. | reverse complement strand
TAGTGCTGGACCGCGCTGGCCTGACTGGCGACGATGGCCCCTCCCACAACGGGGTTTGGGACCTCTCTTTGGCGGCCATGGTGCCGGGACTTTCCGTGTTCACGCCCCGCGATGAGGAGACACTGCGTAAAGGCCTGCAGGAGGCCTTCGCAAACCAGGAAGGCCCGACTCTTGTCCGGTACCCAAAGGGGCAGCCGGGACCGAATCTTCCGGCACTTCGTGAGGAAGATTTTGGCGACGTCATCCACGAAGGCCGGGGTGACGGCAAGTCTTTGCTGATCATCTCCGTTGGGCCCATGGCTGGCTTTGCCCTAGAAGCCGCCAAGGAACTTGAGGCAGAAGGACACGCTGTCACGGTTATTGACCCGGGCTGGGTCCTTCCCGTCTCTGCGGGGCTGGTGGAGGAAGCCTTGAGCTACGACGCCGTCTTAACGGTTGAGGATGGGCTGGCCACGGGTGGTGTGGGATCGGAGTTAGCGCGGCTTGTCGGCGCGAAAACCGGCCCGCCGGTCGAAGTGTTAGGGGTCCAAACCGTGTTTCCGAAACACAAAACCAGGGCCCGTCTGTTGGGCGAAATGGGTTTGGATAAGACCGGAATAAGTGAGGCTGCACGCCGCCTCCTAAAGCAGCTACCTGCCTAGGATGAAGGTCCCGATGGGGCGTAAGAAGTCACTTCCAAACGCTGAAAAGTGGGGGCGAGAGCGTGCTTGTGACGGGCTACATGAGCGGTCCTCTGCCCCTATCTGCGTTCGGTTCTTAGACTTGGGTGGTGAGGAAAGACCCCTCTAAAACTCAAGATCCCAAGGAGTGAACCTGATGGAGATCACGACCGAAACCGTAGAAGAAACGCAAGTCCCTTTTGCTTGGCGTGGGTTTAACCCCGGCCTATGGATGGACTTGGTTGACGTGCGCGATTTCGTTCAAACCAACTACACCCCATACGAAGGCGACGCTAGCTTTTTGGTCGGTCCAACGGAGCGAACAACCCGAGTGTGGGAGACCCTTTCGGAGATGTTCCCAAAGGAACGTGAAGACGGTGTCTACGACATTGACACTAAGACTCCAGGGGCCATCACGTCTCACGAGCCCGGCTACATCAGCGAAGACGACAACGTGGTCGTTGGGCTTCAAACCGACGCTCCGCTGAAGCGCGCCATGATCCCCAATGGTGGCTGGCGCATGGTCGAAAACGCGCTGCACACTTACGGATACGAAGTTGACCCCTTCGTGAAAGATATTTTCACCAAGTACCGCAAGACCCACAACCAAGGTGTCTTTGACGTGTACCCGGAATCTGTGCGTAAAGCACGTTCCTCGCACGTCGTCACGGGCCTTCCGGACGCGTACGGTCGCGGCCGCATCATTGGTGACTACCGCCGCGTTGCCCTGTACGGAGTCGACCGCCTCATCGCTGCTAAGGAAGCAGACAAAGCGGAACTAAGCGCGCGTTTCTCAACTGAGGACACGATCCGGGACAGGGAAGAGATCTCTGAGCAGATCCGGGCACTCAAAGAGCTGAGCGCCATGGCAGCCAGCTACGGGTTCGATATCTCCGGTCCAGCGTCGAACGCTAAAGAAGCCGT
>CAYFNQ010000042.1:0-10397 GCA_964344535.1 uncultured Actinomyces sp. | reverse complement strand
GGATAGCTTGCTTGAGTTCATCGAGTTTACCGCCATAGTCGGGCAGACTCTCGATAACCGATTTGATGGCTTCGAGCTGTTTACTATAGTCGGGCAGTGCCTTGATGGCTGCTTCAATGGCAGAGAGCTTGTCGCTGTAATCGGGCAATGCCTTGATGGCTGCTTCAATGGCTTGCAACTTGCTTTCGAGCGAGAGGGTTTGCGCTTTCAGTGTGGCTTCGATAAGCGCCATCTTTTCGGTCAGCGATAGGGTTTGCGCCTTCATGGCGTTCTCTATTGCCGTCAGCCTTTCCGCGTTTGATTTGTTAAAACTTTCGATAACCGTTTTGATGGCTTCGAGCTTGTCGCTGTAGTCGGGCATGGCTTTCATAGCCGCTTCGAGGGCTTGAAGCTTGCCTTCGAGCGAGAGGGTTTGCGCCCGTATAGCGGCTTCTATGGCTGCGAGCTTTTCGGCATTGGTTTTTGATGTACTCTCTATGATTGCCTTCATGGCGTCGAGTTTTTCAGCCAGACTACCTTTCAAGTTGTCTATTGCTGTGGCAAGTTTGGCGCCTATCTCTTCTTGCTTGATGGTTTGGTTTTTCACCGCCGTTTCCAGCAGGCTGAGCTTGCCTTCGAGCGAGATTGTTTGTGCTTTCATGGCTGCCTCGATGGCTGCCAATTTGGTTTCCATAGTGGTGTTCACTGATTTTAGCACGTCGATAATGGTTTGCAGCTTACCGGCTTGGTCGCTGTTCATTTTGTCAATGGCTTCAGTAAGCTTGTTAATGGCTTCCTGATTTTTGAGGGCGCCGTTGTTGATGGCTTCCACCACTTTGCTAAAGTCGTTTACTACCGATACGTTCATCGTGTAGTTGATTTCCGGTGCATCTTCCTGACATGAAGTGAAGAATGCAGATGTTGCCACCAGCATGGCGATGGTGAACAAAATGGATTGAATACGTTTCATAATCATTCTTTTTATTGGATGGTTGTATTTCTATAATCGTTATCTTATTTTAGGGTGATGGTTACCCGTCGTCCTTCGGCTGTAGGTTTTCCGTTCTGTTCGCCTACAGCAGTCTGCGGGTTCAGGTCTTCGAGGGCAAAGCCTTCGGCTACGAGCGCTTTGATAACATTGGCAAGGCGTCGCTCAGAGAGCGTCTGGTTGTAATCATCCGCACCCGGTGTGCTGGCTTCGGCAACGAGGGAGAGTTTATGCCCTTTTGCGCTTTGCGCAAATGCTTTCAACTTTTCGGCTTCCTCTCGGCTGAAATAGGAACTGTTGTGGTCGAACTGCACGAAGTGCGAAGAACGAACTTCGGTTGCGACGGCTGCGGCAGACTTGCTGCTCTCGCAGTCGTCAAGGCGACGCTGAAGGTCGGCTTTCTCCTGCTGCATACGGGCGCGTTCGGCGTCGGCACGCTCTCTTTCGGCTTGGGCTTCCTGACGAAGCGCGTTCATCTGTTCGTTGAGCGTGGCAATCTCTCCATCATAGCGTTGCTTGATTGCCTTAGCTTTGCTCGGTACAAAGTTGTAGCGCACGGTAGCAAGGGCGAAGATGAGATTCTTCGGAGCGATGTCTCCACGCTTGATGAGCCAGTCCATCTCGCCTTTGAGTCCTACGGTGAACTGACGGCTCACGTCGGCTTCTATGTACAGCGAGGCAGGGATGTAGAACTTGTTGTAGTCCTCGTGGCGGTTGCTGGTGCGCACATTACCCGTAATGGTGATACTCGACTCGTTGCTGATGCTTGCTCCATCAGTTAGCGGAGTGGTAGTGCCGCCCTCTGTCTTGGTATTGCTGATGTAGATGCCATACTCGTTGCCCTTGGCAAAGGAATAACCTACACCCGTGCCCGCCCAGATATTGAGCCACTGCGCACCGCGACGAGGCCACAGTTCCATCAAGTTGAGTCCCACGCCTAACTTGGCGTTGTGGAAGTTCATCAGGTAGTTGCCATACATTTTCACGGGCATCGTTCGGGTATCGAGTGTTGCGAATCGCTGTTCACGGCGGTAGCGCGACCACAAATACTCTGCTCCCACGCGTACCCAAGGACGTATGGTGAAATCCACACCACCACCCACTGCCGGCGCAAGTTTGTAACTACGTTTGGCATCAAGATTCTGATACCACATATCAGTAGCCCACGATAGTCCGCCTTCGGCATAGATGCTCCATGTGCGGGTACGCAGTTCCCGGTTATAGTCTCGTGAGTCCTGTGGCGCATTTCCATAGTCGGTCTGTGCCTGTACGGCGGAGACCATGAAAAGGGAGAACAGGAGGGAGAGACTCACTCTTGTCATCCTTCCGCTGAGCGGAGGTAACAACTTTGTCTTTCGTTTTTTGTTCATTTTGTTTATAATTAAATGGATGAATAATATTTTGTCTTATTCCTTAATATATTATAGCAGATGTCCTGTGAAGAGACTCACGATGCATTGCCAAAGTGTCCGCCGGCGGGGTGGCGGTTTAGGCGGTGGCATGATGGGTGGAGGATCGCTTTCACTTTGCTGCACACGACGGTCGAATTCTATCTCTATCATTTCACGGATAGTTTCGCGCATGTCGTCGATAAACAGGAAATGGTCTTCTGAGAACTGCATTGCGCGCTCTTGCCGTTTTGTACGTTTAGAACTTTCTCGTTGCATTTCTATTTCTTTTATCTTATCCTACACATATTTTTAAGCGGATGCAGAAGGGAAATCTATTCCCTATTTTTAGAATCCCGCTAAATCCTACTGCAAAATTACATGCAGACCCCACGAAGAGACTTATCAATATCGTTCAAAAACCTATCAATATCGTGCATTTTGCATTTTACCGACTTATCATTATCGTGCATTTGATGCTCTTAAATCATTATACAACAGTCGTTTAGTAGTGATATTTTTGACAATTTTAACAAATTGGGTTTTGAGGAGGTTTGAAAGCATTTTACTGCTGCCTTTCGCCAGATTTTAATCTCGCAAATGTGGCTTTGAGAGACAGAGGAAGAGTGCTTACCATCCGTTTTTTGTCTATTGTCCGATAGTATTTTCGGGATAACGATCCCAAATCAGGCTTATATCACTTACCACCTATGATGGTAGTTCGAGGAAGAAAGGTGGTTATTTTCTTGGTTATCCGCTAAAGAATATTTAACCTTGTGGCGTCAAATGCTCTATAATGAAACAGGTACAAGAACTCTATCAGAAGTGGCAGTCGCTGCAACCTCTCTCATCGGAAGATGAGCAACGGATGCGTCGAAAGTTCATGCTTGACTTTAACTTCAACAGCAACCATATCGAGGGTAACACGCTCACATACGGACAGACGGAAGTGTTATTACTGCTTGGCGAGGTGGTAGGCTCTGCCAAAATGAAGGATTTGGAAGAGATGAAGGCACATAATATCTGCTTGAAGATGATGGAGGCAGAGGCATTAAGCGACCATCATCTGACAGAAAGTTTCATACGGAATATGCAGCACACGATGTTGAGGGAGGATTATGAGGTGTTTCGGCAGTTGCCCGGTGGCGTACAGACCAGTTATGTAGTACACGCCGGATGCTACAAGACACGTCCGAACTCTGTCATTACCCCCACGGGAGAGCGTTTCGACTATGCCTCTCCCGAAGAGCCCCCTGCTTTTATGCACGATCTCGTGGCGTGGTACAACCGAGTGGCTGAGAGCGATGAATACACTCCCATAGAACTCGCCTCGCTGTTTCATTACAGGTATATCCGCATACACCCTTTTGAAGACGGCAACGGGCGCATAGCTCGGTTGCTGGTGAACTTCATATTGCTACGCAAGCAGTACCCGATGGTTGTCATCCGCAGCAGCGACAAGCACACCTATCTCAATGCGCTCAGCGCAGCTGATGCACAAGTAGGGACTTTCCCCTCGGACGGCGCAAATGCCACGCTGGAGCAGATAAGACCTTTTACGGCATATATGGAAAAACAGATAGCCAACGAACTGATGCAGAACATAGCTTTTGTGGAGGGCGGCGCAGACCGTATATGGTGGTACAACGGTGAACTCATCTCCTTCCGAAGTCCGCGTACCCCTCGTTTGTTGCATATACTTGCCGACAATCCCAGAGTTACCAATGCGGAGTTGTCCTCACTGTTGGGCATCAATACCTCGGCTGTGCAGAAGCAATTGACGACACTTTCAGAGAAGGGATATATCGTGAAAGACAGCAACCCGAAGCGATGGCGTGTCATCGCATTGCCGACCACCTCAGAAGGTGGTGTAATAACCGAAAGTGGTCAATCCGACACCGAAGTAAAGTAAAATATGAATACCTCTAAATCATCGCATATATGCAGTACTATAAATATGGTCAAAGAAGCCCTTTACAGCCTTGCTATGAGCCTTTTAATACTTATAGGGGGGGGCGCAACTGCCTAATTACTAAGCGGTTAATCCCTTTTATTTTAATCTCTTTCCTCTTCGTTTCGTGCGGAGATAAGCCTGTCGTTTTTACTGCCGCAAAGCGTAAGGCGACCGACAGTATCGTGGGTGTTGTGCGCACCCCTGACTCGCTTGCCATCCTGCAAAAGCAGTTAGAAAGCGAGGGCAACCTGCTCGGTAGTATCGTAGCCCTGAGAGAAAGGGGAAAGCTGCTGCGCAACGAAAGCCGTTTCGAGGAAGCACTGCACGCCCACAGCGAAGGACTGCGACAGGCGGAAGCCATCGGCGACACGCTGGAATGGGTGCAAGCCCTAAACAATATTGGCACTGACTATCGGCGCATGGGAGTACTGGATGTCGCACAAGAATACCACTACAGTGCTTGGGAACTGAGTAAGGAGTGTGCCGATACTTCGTTTACCGCCAAGAAGAATCGGGTGGTCTCGCTCAACGGACTGGGCAATATCTATCTCACGATTGGTAACTACAATCGTGCAGACAGCGTGCTGCGCATGGCTCTAAAGGGCGAGCAAGAACTGCATAGTGCAGTGGGGCAAGCCATTAACTACGCCAACCTTGGCTCCATCTTCGAGCATCGAAGGCAGACGGACTCGGCGTGGGTGTACTACCGCAAGTCGATGGCTTTGAACACAGAAGCCAATAACGACCTTGGCAAGTCGCTTTGCCACACTTACTTTGGTTCGCTCTATCAGCAGGCAGGACAGTACGACAAGGCGAGAGAGGAATACGAGGAAGCCTACCGGATAATGAGTAAATCCAAGGACGAATGGCATGCGCTGAACATACTCATCGCTCTTGCAGGCATCTATCATGCCACGAATGACGAAGCCAAGGAAATGGAAATCTTGGGCAAGGCAAAATCGGTGGCAGAGGCAATTGAGTCGCCGGAGCATTTGGCGGAAATCCATACCTTATATTATAAGTACTACAAAGAGAAAGGCGATTGCCGCTCTGCGTTGGCATCCTATGAACATGCTACGGCGATGCAGGACAGCGTACTGGACATGGGAAAGGTGAACCGCATACAGAACACAGGGCTAAGCATCGAGCGCAACCGACAGACAAGACAGATGAACGAGGCGCAGTTGCGATTAGAGCGTGAGCGCACGATGCGGTATATCACCTTTGTATCATTAGGGGGCGTATTGCTCGTGCTGGCAGGAGTGCTGGTTGTCGTTCTTTACACGAACCGACTGCGCCGACGCAACCATTTGGCACTGAAAAAGCTCTCGGCACTGCGTGAGAATTTCTTCACCAATATCACGCATGAGTTCCGCACACCGCTCACGGTGATACTCGGACTGAGCCATGACCTGCAAGAGCCGGAAGTGACGGATGTCGGCGACAAAGCACAGACCATAGAACGACAGGGCAATGGACTGCTCATGCTCATCAACCAACTGCTGGACATCTCCAAAATAAAATCTTCTGTGGGCAATGCAGATTGGCGCAACGGAAACATTACCGCCTATTTTACGATGATTGTCGAAAGCTGGCGCGACTATGCGAGGAGCAAGAACATCGACCTGCAATTCTTTGCCAAAAATGTGGTGGAAATGGACTTCGTGCCTGACTATGTGAGCAAGGTGATCAACAACCTGCTCTCCAATGCGTTTAAGTTTACTCCCGAATACGGAAAGGTAAGCCTCTTCTTGCACCGTGAGGAGGACTGGTTGTGCATCGACGTGGAAGACACGGGCAAAGGGATGGACAAAAAGACACTCGCTCATATGTTTGAAGCTTTTTATCAAGCAGAAAGCGATGTGCAAAACATCGGTACGGGCGTGGGGTTGGCACTTGTGAAACAGATTATGGATGCCGTGGAAGGAAAGATAACGGCAGAGAGCACCTTGGGCAAGGGAACGACATTTCACATCCGTGTACCCATCCGCAACGAAATACGCCATAAGATCATCGAGAACAAGATGACGAACACCCCGCTCTTACCTCAAAGCGACCCCATGCTTGCCGACAGCGAAGGAAGCGATGACCAATGCCGTCTGCTGGTTATCGAGGACAACAGCGACATTGCCGCCTATATCGGCGCACAGTTTGATGGTCGCTATGCTGTCAGTTACGCCACCAACGGTACCGAGGGACTGACGAAAGCTCAGGAACAGGTGCCCGACCTCATCATCACTGACCTGATGATGCCCGGCATGGATGGACTGGAGGTTTGCCGACAGGTACGCAGCAACGAGATTATCAATCACATTCCCATCATCATCGTTACGGCAAAGATTACGGAGGAGGAGCGCATCAAGGGTATAGCAGCCGGAGCGGATGCCTATTTGTCCAAGCCATTCAACGCCGATGAACTGCGGACAAGGGTGGAGAAACTCTTGGACAACAGACGGCTCTTACACAAGAAATACGCACAAGTGGCAATGGATTGCAGGGAGGAGGATGAAGAAGACGATGCTCCGCTCAATGATGCCGAACTGCGATTTCTCTCAAAGGTATCGAATAACATCCAGATGTTACTCAGCCGCGACAAGGGAGTCGATGTCTCCACCATCGCCTCAAGCGTGTTCATGAGTAACTGTCAGTTCTACCGTAAATTAGTGGCACTCACGGGATATACTCCATCGGCTTACATACAACGCATCAAGATACAGAAGGCTAAAAGCCTACTTGATGGAAATCCACAGATGAGTTTCAATGAAGTGGCTGACAGATGCGGTTTTGATGCCTATCCCAATTTTGTCCGTGCATTCAAGAACGTATGCGGTGTTACACCAACCGAATACAGGAGAAAGGACATTGGAAAGGTTTAAGAGACAACATACATACTTCATCTTCTGAAATAGCAAAAAAAGAATACCTCCGATAAGAACAAGTAGAGTATGCCACCAAGCATACTCTACTTGTTTTGTTTCATGCCCCTATTCAGTCACCTCCATTCTTATCGAAGCCATAATGGAAGCAAACAGGTGCTGGATTTTAATACTGTTTCTTGATTTTCCCTTGTTTTTCCTTTTACATCCTTAGCCTGTAAAAGCCCGAAAATCTGCTTATATATTTGCTGTTCGATAGCGATTTATTCATCTTAAACACAAAGAATTATGGAATCGAACAGCAATGACAACTATGTATTGGTCTTGGAAGACCGCACAGCAGTGAAGAACGAACAGGAGGCTGGTAAACTCTCCGTCGTTTCCGGGATTGATGAGAAAGGTAATCTCAAAACCACCGAAGCCGAAGCGACAAATCAGGCTTCGTTTTTGAAGTTCAACAGCAAGGACGGACTGCTGAAGAACTTCATGGACAACTTTCTCAAACAATTCAATGACCCGACCCGCTTCGGGCTGTACAAGGTCTTGTCTAACAACGTGGAGCAAGGCGTGGACAATCTTCGCACCATGCTCCAAAGCCGTGAGAAGCCCGAAAGCAAGCAACAACTGGCAGAGATGGGCGTACCCTTTGAGGACTATCTGCCCCGTCAGAAGAATGCAACCGCCATCGACCCCGAAAAGGTGGATTGGAAGATGCTGGATAGTCTCGGACTGTCCCGTGAGCGATTGGAACAGAGCGGAGAGTTAGAGAAACTGCTCAACTGGCAGAAGAGTAACCTCGTGACGATTGCCGTACCCGTTGGCGACACCACCATCTACACCGAAGCCCGCCTTGCTTTCCGAACGGACGACAACGGCAACATCGGCTTGGCAGTCCACTCCATGCGCAAAGAGCCACAACTGGACTACCCCTATATGGGTTACAAATTTTCTCCCGAAGAGAAGGAACAACTCCTCTCTACAGGTAATCTGGGCAAGACGATTGATGTGACACCCAAGAACGGAGAACCTTTCTCTGCATACGTCTCCATTGACCCACAGACCAATGAAATCATCGCCTTGCGTGCCGACCGAGTGAACATCCCCAAGGAGATCAAGGGCGTAACGCTTTCCGATGCACAATACAAAGACCTCGTAGAGGGCAAAGCCGTGAAGGTGGAAGGTATGACCTCCAAGAGCGGTAAGTCCTTTGATGCCACCCTTCAAGTCAATACCGAAAGGAAAGGCATCGAGTTTATTTTTGACAATAACCGTGGGTTTAAGGAACGACAGCAGCAAACCCAACAGCAGGGTGCACCTCGCAAACTCTGTGGTCTGGAGCTTTCCGAAAAGCAGCGTGAAGCCTTGGACAGCGGTCGCACGCTCTATTTGAAGAACATGGTCGATAAGGAGGGGAAGTCCTTCAATGCCTACGTCCGTATGGACAAAGAGCAGAACCGCCCCCGTTTCTATAAATGGAATCCTGACAAGAAACAGAATACTGGCAAAGTCGAAGCCGTGGCTGAAGAACACAAGACACAGGTAGCCGTGAATAACCACGGCAAGACCAACGAAGCCACCAAGCACGTGCAAGAGCCACTGAAGACGGGACAGACACAACCCACCGCCTCCCAACAACAGAAGCAGGACGAGAACAAGCAGAAGAAGTCCCGTGGACGTAAGATGTAACCTTAATCCCTTTACCGATTATGACAACTTGTATTATCGCCGAGAAACCCTCGGTAGCCCGAGATGTTGCCCGTATCGTGGGGGCAAACAGCAAACAGGATGGATACATGGAAGGTAATGGTTATATCGTTACTTGGGCAATGGGACACCTCATTACCCTTGCCATGCCCGAAGCATACGGTTTTTCTGCCTACAAAGCTGAAGACCTGCCCATCCATCCTCTTCCGTTCCAACTCATCGTTCGCCAAATCCGCAAGGACAAGGAGTATATATCAGACCCTGCGGCTCTCAAACAACTCAAAGTGATACGTTCCTGCTTTGACAGGGCAGACCGTATCATTGTCGCCACCGATGCAGGGCGTGAGGGAGAACTCATCTTCAGGTATATCTATTCCTATCTGAACTGCCGAAAGCCCTTCGACCGCCTTTGGATTTCATCATTGACGGACAAAGCTATCCGTGAGGGACTTTCCAATCTCAAACCGGGAAGCAGTTACGATAACCTCTATCACTCCGCCAAGGCAAGAAGCGAAGCCGACTGGCTGGTAGGCATCAATGCAAGCCGTGCCTTGTCCATTGCTCGCAGGGGTGGTTATTCTTTGGGGCGTGTACAAACCCCGACCCTTGCCATGGTCTGCCGTCGGTACATAGAGAATCGTGATTTTGCCTCCGTCCCCTATTGGAAACTATCCGCTATTACGGAGCAAGAGGGCATATCGTTGAAAGCCGTGGAAAATACGGCATTCGACCATGAAGCCACGGCACAGACTGCTCTCGCTACGCTTCGTCGTCAGAGCCGGCTTACGGTAAAATCGGTCGCAAGAAAGGTGGGCGGCACACCGCCACCACTCTTGTACGACCTTACTGCCTTGCAGAAGGAAGCCAACAGACGCCACGGCTTTTCTGCCGACAAGACCCTCTCCATAGCCCAGAGTCTTTACGAGAAGAAAATCACGACCTATCCCCGCACAGGCAGCAGGTACATCAGCGAGGATGTCTTTGAGGAAATACCTGCCCTGCTACGCAAGATAGGAGAGGCACTCTCAACTCCGCTCAATCGCCACTCGGTGGACAATGCCAAGGTAACCGACCACCATGCCATCATCCCCACAGGTGAAACACCTTCCGGCTTGTTGGTGGATGAAGCAACCATATATAGTATGGTAGTAACCCGCTTTGTTGAAGCCTTTTCTCCCGACTCCGAAGAAGAGCGTATGCAGGTGGAACTGACAGACGGCACCAATACCTTTACATGGAAGATTTCTAAATATTTAGTATATAATTCTTTGGAGGTTCGTCCTTTTTTATATACCTTTGTACCGACCATTAGAGAGCAGTTGTGCTTTCAATAGGCTGTCAGAACAGTAGTCATTTCGCAATCAAATTACTGCTACAAAAATGCTACAGGACTGATTTGTCGAAGTTGGTAGGATATTGAAATACAACGAGATAAGAGACGTTTATTCACAGACCTCTCTCTCCGCCAAGCCGAAAGGTAAATCAGGTAAAAGCACCGTTAATCTTAC
>CAYFNQ010000041.1:0-11165 GCA_964344535.1 uncultured Actinomyces sp. | reverse complement strand
GAGCCGTCCGGCGCGCGCAACCCAACTTCTTTAGCGATGGTCGCGACCGTTGCGGGAGCATCCCCTGAAATCACCTTGGCCTGGACCCCTTGATCCTCGAAATATTCCAGGGTTTCCTTGGCATCCGGCCGCACATCCTCCTCCAGCACAACGACCAAGGCGGCTGTCAGCTCATCCGGAAGCTTTTCGTCAGAAAGGATGTCATTCGCATAGGTCAAGACGGTTGTGCGACGGCCCTTAGCGGACTCCTTGGCCACGATCTCCTTCGCCCACGCATTGCGCTGCTCAGATCCCAGTAGGACCTCTGGTGCTCCAAACACCCAAACCAGGGGTTCGGTTCCTGCTTTTTCTTGGTATGCGGACCATTTTCGGGCCGAGTTGAAGGGAAGCATCTGGTCGTCACTTGGCATTGTGCCCGCGGCCAAGCCCGGTACCAGTTGCAGGGTTGCCTGTGCGGTGGCATTTGTTCCATCGCGGACCAGTAGGTTCAACGCGGCCTTCTGAGCCTCTTCGCTAGGTGCCCCCGCTGGCTGATCGGTAGGGCCAACAAGTTCCCTACCGCGAATATCTCCCGTCGTTATGGTCCCGGTCTTGTCCAAACACAAAACGTCCACCCTGGCCAAGATCTCTACAGCCGGTAGCTCTTGGACCAAGACTCCCTTGTTCGCCAAGGTCGCGGCTGCCACACCGAAGTTCAAAGACGTCAGTAGGACTAGGCCCTGCGGGATCATCCCCACCACACCAGCCACGGTAAGAATGATGGCGTCGCGTGTGCCGTCCCCCGTACGGATCTGGGACCAAAACAGGATGACGACAATGACGGGCAGGATCCAGGTGATCCATTTGAGGACCTTGTCGATACCGCCTTGAATTTCAGAATAGGCCTTAGAGAATTTCTTGGCCTCCGTCGTGATTTTTTGAGCCCAGGAGTCTGCGCCGATCACTTCGACCTGCATGGTGCCCATCCCGCCGACCACGGATGTGCCGGAGAGCAGCTTGTCACCCGGTTCTTTCCGAACCGCTTTGGATTCACCGGTAAGAGCCGATTCGTCAACTGAGAGTCCGTGCGAGATGAGGACGGAACCGTCAGCGGGTATCTGATCTCCCAGCTGCAGTTCGGCGACGTCATCGATCACCAAATCCTCGGCCGGAACCCGTACTTCCTCCCCGTCCCGGTAAACGACAACCGTTGGATCAGTGAGGACCGCCAGCTTGTCCAGTGCGCGCTTGGAACGCAGCTCAGAGAAAATCCCTATCGCTAGGTTCATCAGCAAGACGACACCGAAAACAGCATCGCGCCAGTCCCCGACAGCTAGGACAGCGACGACACAAGCTATGAGGATGCCGTTGAAAACAGTGAACAGGTTGGCGCGCAAGATCGCACTGACAGGCCTGGATGTGGCCTTGTCGATGACGTTGCTTTGTCCGGCGCGGTGGCGCTGCTCCACTTCCTGTGAGGTCAGACCCGCCTGCTTGGGCTTGGTAGCAGCCAAAACCTCTCCTTCCGCCGTGTTACTCACCAAGTGGCTTGGTGAGCTTTTCAAGTCGCTATGGCCCAGCCTACTTTGCCGCCCGTCTTTACCCGGATCTAATCCGCCTCACTGGCGCTGCGCCGCTCGCGTCTGCGGCTACCTGCCAAAGAGGCCAGGACGGTGATTACAAGGCTGCCGGCAATCACACCTAGGGACAGGCCAATCCCGATCTCAGGGACGTTAAAGCCGTGGCCGTCGTTCAAGAAGGGCAAGTTGTTCTCATGCAAAGCGTGCAGGATCAGCTTGACACCAATGAAGGCCAGGATGAATGCCAAGCCGTAGTGCAGGTAGATCAAGCGACCTAGCAGTCCGTCGATGAGGAAATACAGCTGCCGCAACCCCATCAGTGCGAAAGCGTTCGCTGCGAAGATTAGGTACGGCTCTGACGTGAGCCCGAAGATGGCAGGGACTGAGTCAAAGGCAAACATGAGGTCAGCAGACCCCAGGGCGAAGACACAAACTAGCAGAGGCGTCACGTAGGTCTTGCCGGCGTGCCGCCACAAAAAACGCTGACCTTTGAAACCATCGGCAACCGGCAGCACCTTGCGCACCCACCTGGTCAGCCGCGTCTCTTGATACTCCGCCTCATCAACCTCACCATCCTTGCCCTCCTGCACTCCAGCAACAGCTTGCGTATAGGCAGTCCATAGCAGCCACAGGCCGAACAGGTAGAAGACCGCTGAAAAGCGTTGCACCAGGGCCGCGCCAGCCAGGATGAAGACGAGCCTTAGGACCAGCGCAATGATAATTCCGGACAGGAGAGCCTTTTGCTGGCTTTCCCTAGGAACGCGAAACGCCCCCATGATGATGACGAAGACAAACAGGTTGTCGATCGACAGTGCCAGTTCTGTTGTGTAGCCTGCGAAATATTGGCCAGCGAAAGAGCTCCCGTAAACAAACCAAACGTAGGCGCCGAACAGGACAGCTAAGCCAGCGTAGAGGGACGTCCACGTGGCGGCCTCCCTCATGCTTGGAGCGTGGGGCGTGCGCACGTGCCCGACGATGTCCAGAGTAATGATGGCTATAACGACAAGCGAAAGGACAATCCAAGCTAGCGCTCCGACTTCCAATGGGGCCTCCCAGTTCAGCGTGTTAGAACCGAGGTCTCATCCACCCGCGGGCGCCGGTGCCGGGCAAAGCCGTGTTGACGACACAGGACTGCAGGACTACTCCCCTCGAAGACAGACAGTAGCGCACAACGGCCGCCACCGTCACCTCATGGACTCCATGCCGCGCAGCTCACGTTTCAAGTCCCCAATCTCATCGCGCAGCCGGGCCGCTAGCTCAAACTTGAGGTCTTCAGCGGCAGCAAGCATTTGCTCAGTCAGGTCCTCGATCAAAGCCAGCAGGTCAATCTCAGCTTCCGGCAGCTCATGTCGGCTTGCAACCGGTGGCAAGACCGCATCGCGCACGCGCTGCTTCGACACCGATTTCCTGTACCCACCAGCTAGCAGCTGCTCCGTATCTATTGCTTCGCGCGCCAACATGTCGGTGACGTCAGCAATCTTTTTGCGCAGGGGTTGGGGGTCGATTCCCTTTTCTTTGTTGTAGGCAATTTGTCTGTCGCGTCGTCGGTTCGTTTCACTTATCGCCGCCTGCATTGAGTCGGTGACGCGGTCTGCGTACATGTGGACTTCGCCGGAAACGTTTCGCGCAGCCCTCCCAATTGTTTGGATGAGGGAGCGGGTGGAGCGTAAGAAACCCTCTTTGTCGGCATCCAGGATAGAAACCAATGAGACTTCAGGTAGGTCTAGTCCCTCACGTAGAAGGTTGATGCCGACCAGAACGTCGAACTGTCCTTCACGCAGCTCACGAAGCAGCTCAACTCTGCGCAGGGTGTCAACGTCTGAGTGTAGGTACTCCACCCGAACGCCGCGCTCTGCCAAGTAAACCGTCAAATCCTCGGCCATCTTCTTAGTCAGTGTCGTGACCAGCACCCGTTCGTCGCGCTCAGCGCGGACCCGGATCTCCTCCAGAAGGTCATCAACCTGACCCTCCGTTGGTTTCACGACAACTTTAGGGTCCACCAGCCCGGTCGGACGAATGATCTGCTCAACCGGGGTCGCGTCCTTGCCTTGCTCGTAGGGTCCCGGAGTTGCCGACAGGTAGACGGTTTGGCCGATGCGTTCCAAGAACTCATCCCACTTCAGGGGACGGTTATCCATTGCGGAAGGGAGTCGAAATCCGTGCTCCACCAGCGTGCGCTTACGCGACATGTCCCCTTCATACATGGCCCCCACCTGCGGAACAGTCACATGGGACTCATCGATGATGAGGACAAAATCATCCGGGAAGAAGTCAAGGAGAGTGTGGGGCGGCGAACCCTCCTCACGTCCATCAATGTGTCTGGAATAGTTCTCAATCCCAGAACACGTTCCCAGTTCCCGCATCATTTCTAGGTCGTAAGTGGTGCGCATCCGCAGGCGCTGCGCTTCCAGCACCTTGCCGCGCTTTTCGAACCACTTCACCCGCTCTTCTAGCTCTTCTTCAATGCCTGCGATCGCTTTAGCCATCCTGGCCTCGCCCGCTACGTAGTGGGTGGCTGGGAATACGTGGATGGTCTCCACTTCCTTGATGACGTCGCCTGTCAATGGGTGGAGCAGCGACAGTGTTTCTATCTCATCTCCGAACATCTCTATGCGGATGGCTAGCTCCTCATAGACCGGGATGATCTCTATGGTGTCGCCACGGACCCTGAACGTGCCCCTGGTGAACGCAATATCGTTGCGGGTGTACTGCATTTCAACGAACGCGCGCAGCAGTTCTTCGCGGGCCACCTCTTGGCCCACTTCTAGGGACATCATTCGGGCGACGTACTCTTCGGGCGTTCCTAAACCGAAGATGGAAGAAACTGAGGCCACGACCACCGTGTCCCTGCGGGTTAGCAAGGAGTTGGTTGCTGAGTGCCTAAGCCGTTCCACTTCATCATTGATGGAGGAGTCCTTCTCAATGAAAGTGTCAGTTTGAGGGACGTATGCTTCCGGCTGGTAGTAGTCGTAGTACGACACGAAATATTCGACCGCGTTATTGGGTAGCAACCCCCGAAACTCTGAAGCCAATTGCGCGGCCAGCGTCTTGTTCGGCGCTAGCACTAGGGCGGGCCGCTGGATTTGCTCAATCAGCCAGGCAGTGGTGGCTGATTTACCGGTGCCCGTAGCGCCCAGCAACACGATGTCTTGTTCGCCGTTGTTGATCCGCTCTGCCATTTCAGCAATGGCCCTGGGTTGGTCCCCAGAAGGCTCGTAGGGCGCGATGACCTCAAACTGGTTGTCAATTAGCGGCACTGGGCCGTGCAGGGTGGCTTCTTCGGCCTCCAGGGCGGTTCTTTGTGCAGTCATCGTAGACAGCAGTCAATCACGCAGGAGCCAGCGATCATAGATTTGTTTCCCAAGAGCCGACAAGTCTGCGCTGGTGCCCTCATTGTCAACCCAGATGTCGGCAACCTGGCGGCGTTGTGCGTCCTTCGCCTGTGCGGCAATGCGCGCTAGCGCGTCCTCCCGGGCAAGCCCGCGGGCTTCAAGCCTGTCGAGCCGCTTTTCTAGGGGCGCGTCAACAATGACGACGGTATTGAAGTCGTCCTGCAGCTGGGCTTCCACCAAGAGTGGTACGTCGTAGACGACCACGCGGGTTTGCGCCTGCGCAGCCAGTTGCGCTGCACGCTGCGCAATTAGCGGATGCGTGATCTCTTCCAGCCGCGTCCGCGCCCCGGGATCTTCAAACACTAGGGCCCCTAGCGCGCCACGATCCAGCGTCCCATCCTTAGATAGCATCCCCTGTCCAAAGTGAGCCACTATCGCGGCTAGGCCCGCAGTGCCGGGCTCCACCGCTTCTCTGGCTAGTTGGTCTGCAGAAAAGACAGTGGCGCCAGCCTTCGAAAAGGCCAGCGCCAGAGTGCTTTTGCCGGATCCAATACCACCGGAAAGTCCGACGTAGTTCCGTCCGCTCTGGGGCGCGTGCAGTAGCAGTGCGCGCGCCCCGCCGACGGTAAGTTGTTGCATGCGCCGATTCTACGGCGCCAATGCAGCTAGGTTCTATTCCCCGCCGGTGAGCTTGTCACGCAGGGCAGCCAGTGCCTCATCGGAGGCAAGTGTGCCCGCTCCAGCATCATCGGAGCTGTATGCGGCCGGGATGGCCTCATCCTGCTGCTCCGTCTCAGCTTCTGCTGCTGCAGCGACCTGGGCGCGGTGTGCTTCCCAACGTGCCTGAGCTTCGGCGTACTGCTGCTCCCACTGCTCACGCTGCTCTTCGAAACCTTCCATCCATTCCTGGGTGTCCGGGTCGAAGCCTTCGGGGTACTTGTAGTTGCCGTTTTCGTCGTATTCGGCAGCCATGCCGTACAGCGAAGGATCGAAGTCCTCAGAGTCCGCGTCCACACCCTCATTCGCCTGCTTGAGGGACAAGGAGATGCGGCGGCGCTCTAGGTCAATGTCAATGACCTTCACGAAGACGTCGCTGCCAACGTTGACGACCTGCTCTGGCATTTCAACGTGACGCTGTGCCAGCTCAGAGATGTGGACCAGGCCTTCGATGCCGTCTTCAACGCGCACGAATGCGCCGAACGGAACCAGCTTGGTCACCTGGCCGGGCACAACCTGACCAATGGCGTGGATGCGGGCAAAGGTCTGCCACGGATCTTCCTGAGTTGCCTTCAAAGACAGTGAAACGCGTTCGCGGTCCATGTCAACTTCCAGCACCTCAACCTCAACGGGCTGTCCGACCTCAACAACTTCGCCCGGGTGGTCAATGTGCTTCCAGGACAGTTCGGAAACGTGAACCAGACCGTCTACGCCACCTAGGTCAACGAATGCACCAAAGTTGACGATGGAGGAAATGACGCCCTTACGGACCTGGCCCTTTTGCAAGGTGTTCAAGAAGTTGGAGCGAACCTCAGACTGGCTCTGCTCCAACCAGCCGCGACGTGACAGAACCACGTTGTTGCGGTTCTTGTCCAGCTCAATGATCTTGGCGTCCAGTTCGCGACCAATGTATGGGCCAAGTTCGCGGACACGACGCATCTCCACCAAGGAGGCGGGAAGGAACCCACGCAGGCCGATGTCTAGGATCAGGCCACCCTTGACCACTTCAATGACAGTACCGGAGACAACTCCGTCAGCTTCCTTGATGCGCTCAATTTCCCCCCACGCGCGTTCGTACTGCGCACGCTTCTTTGAAAGGAGTAGTCGGCCTTCTTTGTCTTCCTTCTGGAGGACAAGGGCTTCGACAGTGTCGCCTAGAGCAACGACTTCGTCAGGATCAACGTCGTGCTTGATGGACAGTTCGCGTGCAAGGATGACGCCTTCTGTCTTGTAGCCGATGTCCAACAGGACTTCGTCCCTGTCGACACGAACAACAGTGCCTTCCACGATGTCGCCATCGCTAAAGTCTTTGATGGTTTCGTCAATGGCTGCGAGGAGGTCCTCTTTCGAACCAATGTCGTTGAGTGCCACCTGTGGGGCAGCGGTAGTGGTGGTGGAAGAACTAGTCATGTAGTTGTGAGCTCCGGACGGACAAAATAGTGGTTGGACAATTCTTTATTTGTGGCGCTCCCATGCGAGATTGCTTTGGGCACGCCCGTGAAAGCCTACCAGCGGCAACGGCGGAACTCGCGGCCGCAACTATTACGTTTTGCACACAAAAAAGGCCCAAAGCTCGTGCTTTAGTGGGCTGCGTCTCTCCACGACTTTCCGATTCCGACAGCCACGTCCAAAGGCACCGCTAAAGACGCGGGTGATGCCATGGCTAGCCGCACTAGCTCAGTGACTTCCTTGGTCTCTCCCGGCGCAATTTCTAGCACCAATTCGTCATGGACTTGCAGCAGCAAACGCGACTTGTAGTGCCCCTCCTTTAGCTGACGATCAACCTCAATCATGGCCAACTTGATGATGTCTGCAGCCGTGCCCTGGATCGGGGCGTTCAGCGCGGCCCGCCCCGCCATTTCGCGAACCCTGCGAACATCAGAGTTCAGTTCTGGGAAGTAGCGGCGCCGGCCCAGCATGGTTTCCGTGAAGCCCGTTTTTGCCGCCTCCTCGACCACGCCTTCCAGGTAGTCACCAATCCCTCCGAAACGAACAAAGTACTGGTCGTGCAGTTGCCTAGCTTCGTCCACGGAAACATCCAACTGGCGCGACAGCCCGTACGGAGAAAGTCCGTACGCCAATCCGTAAGAAGTGGCTTTGATCCGGCTACGCAGTTCTGGCGTCACCTCTTCTACCGGGACGTTGAAAACCTGGGCAGCCATGGTGGTGTGCAGGTCCTCGCCCGAATTGAACGCGTCAATGAGGCCGGCATCTTCCGAAAGGTGCGCCATAATCCGCATCTCAATTTGGGAGTAGTCAACACTCATCAGGTCAACGAACCCGGGGCCCGCCACGAACGCCTCACGGATCCGCACACCCGCATCCGACCGCACCGGAATGTTCTGCAGGTTCGGATCAGAAGACGCAAGCCGGCCCGTAGCTGACGCGGTTTGGTGGAACGTGGTGTGGATACGGCCGTCCGGCTGAACCTCTCCCAACAGCCCGTCAATCATCTGCAGCAGCTTGGTTTTGTCGCGGTGACGCAAAAGAGCTTCAAGGAACGGGTGTCCGGTCTTCGCGAACAAGTCGGTAAGTGCCTCAGCGTCCGTCGTGTAGCCAGTCTTGGTGCGCCTTGTCTTCGGCATCCCCAGTTCGTCGAAAAGGACGCCCTGTAGTTGCTTCGGGCTACCAAGGTGGGTTTCGTGACCTATGGCCGCGTACGCGTCCTGTTCGGCCTGTGCGGCTTCCTCCGCGAACTCCTCACGCAGCTCATTTAGTTTCTGTACATCTATGGCAATTCCGGTGGCTTCCATTTGTTCGAGGACCTCCAGCACCGGAATCTCCAGATTCGTCAACAGCGCTAGTTCTTCGTCGTCTGTCAGCTGCTTGGTCAGTGGCGGGACCAAGTCCAGGATTATTTGCCCGCTGGACGCCAACTCTTCTTGAGCCGGGGTGAGGTCCGTGGCGTCCGCGTCCCCTTGGACCTGCGCAAGCGACAAGAGTGCCCCGTCTCCACTGGGCCCGATTTCGCGTCCCAAGATCTGGCGTGCCACCTGATCCAACGCGTATGAGCGTTGGCCGGGTCTGACCAGGTAGGCGGCCAGCTTCGTATCGAAAGCGGGCACGGCCATCTTCCATCCCTGGGAGGCGGCGCCGTGCATCAGGTCTTTGCCGCCGTGGGTGACGGTGTTGGTGTGGGCGGCAAGAAACTGGCCGATGTCGCGGTGCTGAGCCTCTGTAAGCTCAACCGGATCAATCACTAGTGCGAAGTCCTCTTTGACGATAGCTAGGGCTAGCAGGTCCGGGTTGGTGGGCGCCAGGTGACCCTGCCCCCAAAGCGCTGCCTGTGCCTGTGAGCCGTCCTCGTTCAAGAAGCGCGCTAGCATCGCCGGGACATCAGTGTCGGGGCCAACGGCAACAATCTCCAGTGGGGTGCTGTCAGCCAGGTCTTCCGGTTCACTGTCTTCTTCGCCCCAAAGTGGTTTCATCGCCGCGAAGATGCGGTCACGCAAGGCGGCGAACTCAAGGTCGTCGAAGAGCGCTTCAATCTCTAACCTGTTTGGTGTCGCCACAACGCATTGTTCGGGAGTCAGTTCCAGTTCCATGTCTGTCAGCAGGTGATTTAGTTTGCGGTTCATTCGCACGTCATCCACGTGCTGACGCAGATTCTCTCCACGTTTGCCAGTTACGGCGTCCGCATTTTCAAGCAATGCGTCCAGACCGCCCATTTTTGTTAGCCACTGTGCCGCGGTTTTCGCACCCCACAGTGGGACGCCGGGCAGGTTGTCTGCGCTCTCCCCCACTAGCGCCGCGATCTCCGGGTATTGAGCCGGGGGCAAGCCGTAGCGTTCAACCACCTTTTCAGGGGTCATGTAGACCAGGTCAGAGGTGGACCGGCCCGGGTAAATGACCGTCGTGTTGTCGTTGACCAGCTGGAACGTGTCGCGGTCCCCGGAAGCTATCAGCACTTGAAAACCCTGGTCACTGGCGGAGGTCGCCAAGGTGGCGATGATGTCGTCAGCCTCATACCCGGGCATCTCTGTTTGCTCAATGCCTAGGCCGCGCAGAACCTGTTGGATCAGTTCAACCTGACCAGCGAACTCAGGTGGGGACTCACTGCGGCCAGCCTTGTATTCGGGATAGAGGTCGTTGCGAAACGATTCAGCCGTGGCGTCGAATGTGACGGCCACGTGCGTTGGTTTTTCCGTGTCGATCAGCTTCGTCAACATTGACATAAAGCCGTAGACAGCGTTGGTGTGCTGTCCTCCGCTAGTTGTGAACCTGTCGGCAGGCAGGGCGAAAAAGGCACGGTACGCCATTGAGTGCCCGTCGATTACTAAAAGCTTCGCTGTCTCATCTGTAGTCACATGTGCCACCCTAAGGGCTATGAATGAACCAGGACAGACCTACAAGCCAGTAAAAGCTCCGATGTCGCAGCGCCTAGGCATGGAACTGCTACCTCCCAGTGCCGAAAAAACCGTGATCCGCATGCCTGTGGCGGGCAATACCCAGGTGATCGGAATCCTGCACGGTGGTGGAACGGCCGCCCTATGTGAAACTGCTGCCTCTGTCGCCGCAAACCAGTACGCTCGCCAGCTGCCAGGCGGCCCGTGGGCTGCGGTTGGTTCAGACATCAGCGTTTCGCACCTGCGCCCGGCAACAGAAGGCTTCGTCACGGCCACAGCCAAGTCTTTGCATTTAGGACGGCGCTCCACGGTCCACCGCGTCACCGTCAGAGACGATCAGGGACGAACGGTCGCCACGGGCACCGTGCGCAACATGATCGTTGAGAAGCGCTAAGCAGTCTTAGTCGCCGTCGACCTGATCTATAACGGCTTCGGCGACCTCACGCATTGAGAGCCTGCGGTCCATGGAGGTCTTCTGAATCCAACGGAACGCCTCCGGCTCCGTCATGTCCATCTTCTTCATAAGCAGGCCCTTGGCCCGGTCAACCAGTTTCCTGGTTTCGAAACGTTCGGACAGGTCCGCTATTTCCACTTCCAAAGAGTCGATCTCCGCCTGGCGTGACAAAGCAATCTCCGCAGCCGGAATCAGGTCGGTGGGAGTGAAAGGTTTGACGACATACGCCATGGCACCGGCGTCCCCGGCACGCTCCACCAGTTCGCTTTGAGAAAACGCTGTGAGCATGACGATTGCGGTACTGATCTCTTTGAGGATCTGCTCAGCAGCAGTTATCCCGTCAATCTTTGGCATCTTAACGTCGAACACGCACAGGTCAGGTTCAAGCTCTAACGCCAGTTCAACGGCCTCAGCACCATCGGAGGCCTCCCCCACCACATCAAAACCTGCGGCAGTCAGGGTCTCAACAATGTCCATACGAATGAGAGCTTCGTCTTCAGCGACTAAAACTCTCTTCGATTTCGTAGAATCGGATGTCATTTGTGTCTTTCCTATCAATACGTGGCCTGCACGTTTGTGTGAGCGACCCGCTTATCCTATCCTTGTCAGGCACCTTGAAAGCAGCGTTTGAGGACTGGTTCTGAAAATGCTGCGAAGGACGTAGCTGTTTTCAGCAACGCCCCGATAGCCCAACTGGCAGAGGCGGTCGACTCAAAATCGGCATGTTGTGGGTTCGACTCCCACTCGGGGTACTTTT
>CAYFNQ010000040.1:0-11236 GCA_964344535.1 uncultured Actinomyces sp. | reverse complement strand
CAGACAGTCGCTGCTGCCAACAACTACTGGCGGTAAGACGACCCCGGGCTGAAGCGGGGCCTGCGGCAGCGTAGACTACCGGCATGTCGCCGAAGAACGCCGGAGAACTGGGAAGCGGTTTCAGTCTCACTCCTCCCAGCGAACGGACGAGGCGGGCGCTGGTCTGGGGTGTTGTCTCTTTGCTTCTGGTGATGACTTTTGTCGTCCTGGCGGGGCGAAGTCCCGACGGTTCCGATCTGAATAACTTGGGCGCTGAAGTGGCAACTCCAGGTGAGAGGACGGTCGGTGCTTCTAGTGGGCGGGAGGTGCCGCTTCCATTTCTCCCCGTCATGGTGGCTCAACAGGCCCAGGAACAGCGTCTGGAGATGGCGGCGCGGCTGGATGAACTGGAACAGACTGGCTGGCAGCTGCTAAACGATGCCTCACCGCAGGCCGCCTCTTCACCCTCGGGTCGAAGACTCAGCCAGGAGCTGGCAGGCGTCGCAGAGCTTCAGACATCCCAGAGTTCTGCCGAGCAGTTGGTGCAGGAAATTTTGGTGCTGAGTGCCGCTAACAGTTCGTTCCGGGACGGGGAGGCACGCTATCAACGGGCGGTAGCTGATGTAGAGGCAGTTGGTAAAAACGGGCGATTAGCCGTGGTCCTGCTGGACCTGCCCACGGGAGAGCCACTGTTTGAGATAAACCCCGATGAGGTCTTCGTGGCTGCTAGCACTGCCAAGATATTCACAGCTGCTTCAATAGCCGGAGCTGTCGATTCCGGAGCGACGTCCTGGAGCAGCCCACTGCTAGGACAGACCGTGGGGTCTTGCCTAGAAGCGATGATCGTTTGGTCTGACAATGATTGTCCAAATGGTTGGTACGCAAGGGTGGGGCTGAAGGGTGTGGAGCAGACCGCTCGCCAATACGGGGCTCAGAACACAACCTTAGAGCCCTACAACCTTAGGACTACAGCCGCTGATTTAGCCCAAGTGCTAGTCACCATAGACAATGCGACGTACATCGAGGAGGAGACCCGCGACCGCCTGCTTTCTTTGATGGAGCGACAAAACTATCGGGACGGCATTCCTGCGGCCATTGAGCCGGAAGGGACTGTGGCTGACAAAGTGGGCTTCTTGGACGGCTATCTCCACGATGCCGGCATCATCCGCACGGACAAGGGTGACTACGTTCTGGTCGTGTTGACTGAGGGCTTGTCATGGCAGGCCATTGCCGACGTGACCGGGATCATCTACGACTACCTATAAAAGACCTTGGAACCCCCGGGTTGGTCCCAGAGGATCGGAATCTAGCTAGATCAGTGCTAGCGCCTCTAATTCAGGCACTAGCAGTGCGGCGGTTTCGTCGCTTACGCCCACCAGTGGCAGTCGCACTTCGTCATTGATGAAGCCCATGCGAGCAAGCGCGTGCTTGACGGGTACTGGGCTCACCTCATTGAAGAGAGCGCTGATGAGGGGCAATAGGTCCAGCTGGAGGTTCCGCGCTTCATCCACTAGGCCCTTTTGGGTCCAGGCAACGATGTCGTGCATTTGGCGTGGAATGATGTTCGCCGCGACTGAAACAACACCTTTTGCACCCAGAGCTACCAGAGGGAACACCTGGTCGTCGTTACCGCTGTAAACGTCAATCTTGCCCCGTGCGACGCGTGCCAATTCCAGGATCTGCTCCATGTTGCCGGAGGCTTCCTTCACAGCAACGATGTTCGGTATTTCGGCCAGTTCTACGACCGTGCTGGGGGCCATGTTCAGCCCCGTTCGGCCCGGAACGTTGTACAGCATGATGGGTAGATCCGTGGATGCTGCGACGGTGGAGTAGTGCGCGACTAGTCCGGCCTGCGTCGTTTTGTTGTAGTACGGGGTGACAGCTAGCAAAGCGTCGGCCCCGACTTGTTCCATGCGCTTGGTTGCTTCCAACACTTCGCTGGTTGCGTTCCCGCCGATTCCTGCAATCACTGGAACCGCACCTTGAACCTGGTCAACGACTGCCGTTGCCACCGTGACTTCTTCTTCCAGTGTCATGGTGGAGGGTTCGCCGGTCGTGCCACAGACGACCAGAGCATCTGAGCCGTTTTGGAGCTGAAAATCTACAAGGCGCGCAAGCGCTGCGAAGTCGATGGCTCCATCTCTGAACGGTGTCACTAGTGCAGGGGCTGAACCTTCGAAAATCACGCGGTCTCCTTGAGCAGGTGTTTGTGTCCCAAATCTTAGCTGGCCAACAGTGGCAGGCAGGAAAGCAGCCATCCGCTTAATGTCTCGTGTCCTCACTCACTGTCAACGCGAAAACGTTGAGTCTCTGCCTACTCTGGGGTGAGCGAACTTTTGGAAGGAACTTCATGCAATTTGGTATTTTCTCCGTTGGCGACGTGACCATGGACCCCACAACGGGGCGCACGCCAAGTGAACACGAGCGAATCAAGGCAATGGTCAACATCGCTAAGAAAGCTGAAGAAGTCGGCTTTGATGTCTTCGCTACGGGAGAGCACCACAACCCACCCTTCGTGATTTCCTCCCCACCTGTGCTCTTAGCCGCCATCGGTGCTGCGACCAAAGACATCCAACTATCCACGTCAACCACGTTGATAACAACAAATGACCCGGTGCGGATAGCAGAGGAGTACGCTCTGTTGCAGCACCTGGTGGATGGCCGGATGGATCTGATGCTGGGCCGGGGTAACACGGCCCCCGTGTATCCGTGGTTTGGCCAAGACATCCGCCAGTCCCTCCCGCTGGCGTTAGAGAACTACAACCTGCTTCACCAGCTGTGGGAAAACGACGTCGTGGACTGGCAAGGAACGCACAGGACTGCGCTGCAGGGTTTCACTTCCGTTCCCCGACCCATGGATGACGTTGCGCCCTTCGTTTGGCACGGCTCAATTCGCACGCCAGAAATTGCTGAGCAGGCCGCCTACTACGGCGACGGGTTCTTCGCGAACGGAATCTTCTGGCCTATGTCGCACTTCCGCAGACTGATCGAGCTGTACAGGGCGCGCTACGCACACTACGGGCACGGCAAACCAGAAGACGCGATTGTTGGGGTCGGAGCACAGGTCTTCGTTGGCAAGAACTCCCAGGAGGCTGTCGAACAGTTCCGCCCCTACTTTGATGAATCGCCGGTGTACAAGGGAGGCGCCTCGCTGGAAGAAGTCTCCGCACGCACGCCCTTGTTTGTTGGCAGTCCCCAAGAAGTAATCGACCGGACACTGGGACTGCAGGATCACTTCGGCAACTACCAAAGGCAGCTGTTCCTTATGGACCACGGTGGTTTGGACGAAGCCACCGTTTTGAAGCAGCTTGACCTTATGGGTGAGGAAGTGCTGCCCACCTTGCGTGCTGAAACGAAGAAGCGTCAGCCAGACACCTTCACCCCGGCTCCGACTCACCAGTCGCTGGTTGAGAAGAAGTACGGCCAGGCAGATCCGCGTCAGCCAAAGCCAAACCCGAACCGCGGTGACAACGTAACCGGAACTTCCCCATACCAGGACACAGATCCAAGCATGGTGGCGAACCTTCCGTTCGGCTGACCCCAATCTAGGGGCGCGCCTGCTGGCGGGCTCGGAGGGTTAGACTTCCCGCATGGTCCAAATAATCACTAGGGCGCTCATCGCATCAATGCTGGGACTTGGCGTTGTCATGTTCTGTTTCACTGGGCTGGATTTAGCCTCCGGGGTGCATTCTCTGGCCCTGTGGTTAGGGTTGGTTGCATGGGCGGTAGTCATCGGCTGCTGCTGGTGGATCCTGAAAGAGACTAGGAACGCGCCCACGTCTGACAGTTCCAAAGAGGGGGCACAATGACGCTGCAATACGAACTGACCGGTTTTTACAACCTCCGTGAGGGTGGGGGAATGGCGTCGCAGGACGGGCGTGTGCGCACGCTACGACTGCTACGAAGCGACTTCCCGTCGGAAATGACGGGGGAGGCCCAAGAGTTCTTCCGTGATGTGCCGGTTGCCGGCGTAATTGACTTGCGTTCTGAGCTAGAGGTCCTCACCGCACCACCGCTGTTCAAAGAAGCGGGCCTGCACGTGTACCACCGGCCTGTAGAGGCCGGGTCGATCCTGTCAATGCTTAGCGGCAAGCTGACCGTGGAACGCATGTACATGGGGATGCTGGAACACGCGCCTGAGCAATTAGCGAAAGCCGTCGCGCTGGCAGCCGACATCACGCAAGACGGCGCCGTCCTGGTTCACTGCACGGCAGGTAAGGACCGGACCGGGATTGTCATTGCGCTGATCCAATCGGTGCTGGGAGTCCCAGATGAAGAGATCGTCGCGAACTATGAGATCACTTCAAAGAACCTGACCGGCGCCTGGGTACAAAACAAGCTCGAAGAGGGCAAGAAGATTGCGGCCAAGGTGCCGGACGGCAACAAGATCGATTTAGACGAACTGATTCCATTGATGACCGGAAGCCCCGCCTCAGCTATGGAAGCTGTCTTGGACAAGCTGCAAGAAGACTGGGGTGGGCCAGAAGGTTTCTTGCTACACCACGGTGTCACCACCGAACAGATGGAAACCTTGCGCAAGAACCTCTTGGCCAATTAGCTAGGCAAACGCTGCTGCGACCGCCAGTTTCAAAGCGGTTTCGAACTTAGTTTCCCGCTCCTGCGCGCTCATGTCCTGACTGCCGTCAAGAAGGTGATCGGAGACGGTGAGGACAGCCAGTGCTTCCTTGCCGTGAGCAGCTGCGGTCGCGTAGAGACCTGCGGCCTCCATCTCCACACCCAGCACACCGTATTGGGCTAGGGCCTCCACCTGACCGGGCACCGCTAGGTAGAAGTGGTCACGGCTGATGATTGGGCCAATGTGCACGTTGTCTTCGCTACTTGCGGCGTCCGCTGCCGCACGGACAAGGTTGTAGGAAGCTGTCGCAGAAAAGTTGACGCCCGGAATACGAACCTGGTTGAAGTTAGAGTCAGTGTGCGCCCCTAAGCCAATGATCGCATCCCCAACCTTCGCCTCTTTTGCGATACCGCCGCAGGTCCCAACACGGATGATGCGTTCCACACCGAAGTGTGTAAAAAGTTCGTGGGAGTAGATCCCAATTGAGGGCAGACCCATGCCGGACCCCATCACGGAAAGCGGGCGGCCGTCCACCTCACCCGTGAACCCCAGCATTCCCCTAACGTCTGTGACAAGGCGTGGAGTGTCGAAGAGTAGTTCAGCAATTCGCTGTGCGCGCCTAGGGTCTCCCGGCATCAGGACCGCGGGGGCGAAGTCGTCTTGGTTGGCGTTGATGTGCGGGGTTGTCATGAGAGCCTCCAGTAGCTGCCTAGGGATGTGCAGCGATTCTACGGGTTCGGTGGCGTCCTCACCCCGACAATTCGCACCTGCTTGCCCTACGGTTCTGCTCTTCTGCTCCCTACTTTTTTGGGAACTCTCCGCGACTGACCTGGGGTTTGGGTGAGCGCCAGCGCCTAGCCATCAGCATGCGGCTGTAAAGGTAGAACCAGCTGCCCCGCGGGATTGGTGTGTCCGGGTAGAGCTTTCGCAGTCGCCTCTTCATTCTTTGCCAGACAACGATAGATTCGATGATTCCCACGATCAGCAGCAGGTAGAACAAGATCATCAGGGCGGCCATGACTGCATTTAGGACGGGCCCTTGCGCTCCAGAAATCGAAACGACAAGCATTACGCCCAAGAAAATGACCATTGCGGGCAGGAGGAATTCCGAAAAAGACCAGCGTGCGTCGACCCAGTTACGGATGTAGCGCCTGATTACGCCCTTATCCCGCATCGGCAGGTAGCGTTCGTCGCCCGTTTGTAGTGCTTGACGCTCTCTGGCCCAAGCCAGGTTCCGCTCCTCTTTTTGTCTTGCTTTGGCGAGCTTGCGATCATTGGGCACCAGGGGGCGCAGGTTCGCGGCCTCCGCTTCCTTGCGTGTCCTTGTCGGCCCTTTTTTGGTGCCCCGCTGTTTGGGAGCAGCCACTTCTACTGCGGGTTCGTTTTTTCTCTTCTTCGCCACACCCACAGGGTAGCTCAGCAGGTTAGCCCTGCTGCAAACCCAGCACGCTACGCACGCTGGAAATCGCCGGCCATGCGGCTTGCTAGGTTTGTTCTATGACCTCCACGAAACCTTTATCGGAACTAGTTGATGCGCTTGTCGACAAGCAGATCAGCTTCCTCACCGCCCTTGTTGCAATTCCTTCAGTCTCTGCCGACCCTGAGCGCTCAGCTGATGTGAGCGCCGCCGCCGCACTGGTTGCGAAAGAACTGGAGGCATTGGGTTTTGAGGCCGACATCTATACGGCAGCCAAACCGGATGGCTCACAGGGGGCTCCGGCAGTGATTGCTCAGAAGCTGGTGAATCCTCGCCAACTCACCGTCCTGCTCTACGCCCACCACGACGTGCAGCCGGAAGGTGACCACGCTTTGTGGGAGAGTCCGCCATTTGAGGCACAGGTGCGTAACGGGCGGATTTACGGACGGGGCACGTCGGATGACGGCGCAGGTGTAGCCGTTCACTTAGGGGCGTTGGAAGCGCTTGGAGATCGGTTGCCTGTCAATGTCAAAGTGTTCATAGAGGGGGAGGAGGAGGTCGGCTCACCGTCTTTTTCGAACCTGTTAGACACGTACCGGGAGCGGTTGAACGCGGACGTAATAGTCGTTGCTGACTCCGCAAACTGGGACGAAAACACCCCTAGCATTACCGCCAGTTTGCGTGGAGTTGCGACAGTGGATGTCAGTGTCAGGGTGCTTCAAAGTGCTTTGCATTCGGGTCTCTATGGCGGCCCCATTTTAGATGCGATCACCGTGGCTGCGCGCTTGGTTTCGACGCTGCATGATTCGGATGGGAACGTTGCCGTAAAGGGGCTGGGAGGCCACGAACAGGCTGACGCGGTGATGGATGAGCAGGCGTTTCGTGAAGAGGCCTCCGTGGTGGAGGGCTATGAGCTTGCGGGTACTGGGCCGTTGGCGGCGCGACTTTGGTCGATGCCGGCGCTGGCGGTCACTGGGATCGACGCTCCTAGCACTGCTCAGGGGGCAAACGCGATCGTTCCGGAGTGCACGTTTAGACTGTCCCTGCGAACTGTTCCAGGGCAGTCCACACAAGACAGTGTGGAGGCGCTGATCGAGCACCTGGAAGAGCACGTCCCCTTCGGTGCTGAACTATCGATATCCGTGGAAGAAACAGGTTCCTCATATATCGCCGATTTGGACAGCGGTCCCGCACAGCTTTTGAAAGACGCCTTGGCCAGTGCCTATGGGACCGAGGTTGTCGCCACAGGGCTGGGAGCATCAATCCCCTTCATTGCTGACTTTGAAAGGGTGTTTCCGGACGCCAAGATCCTAATTACGGGTGTGGAGGACCCGGCCACAGCCGCTCACAGCCCTAACGAGTCCCAGTCCATTTCCACGCTACGCAACGCCACGCTAGCGCAGGCCAAACTGTTGCTGGCCCTGGCGGACTACAAACCGTGAGGGGGTGAAGGCCGTGAAAGTTCTAGTGGTTGGGCACTGGCAGCTGCCTCCCAGTGCGCCGTTTGCACCCACCGACCTGGGAGAGCGAGCACTGCAGGGACTCCTTGAGCAAGACCGGGCCAACCCCTCTAGTGTCGCGCTTGAAAAAATAGCGGCAGCTTTACTCGCGACGGCCAGCAACCTGGGGACGCCGTTAGAGGTCAGTGTGCAGCCCTTTGGACCGGGTGACGCTTTCACTGCAGCTGTCCAGGGCGCACAGGGACCCCCTGGTCTCCTTGAGGCCGGGCATACGAAGTCGCACGACTGGGGGATGGACTACCTGGCCCGCCTATCCGGGTTTGAGGATTTGAGCTTGGACGCGGATCCTGACTATCTGCGCCGCGCACTTGAGCAAGCTCGGATTCGGGGCCCCGAAATTACTTTGGCAGCGTCAACGAACCGCCCTTTGCTGGGACCCGGGGGGACCGCGTTCCTCACACCCACGTTGGACCAACGGGAGGCCGAGGATCCCGCGGTAGTTCAAAGGTGGCGAGCCCTTCTGCAGGAAAGCTCGCAGCTGGCCGGAAACTCCGCTTTTTCCGACCCCACCGTGGAAGTGGGAAGTGGGGCTGCGGGAGGAAGTGCCGCGCTTATCTTGGCGTTGGGAGGAGAGCTGGTTGACGCTTGGAGCACGTTGGACTCACTGGTCGCCCTGTCGCAACAGATTGCGAACGCCGACCTAGTAGTCGTAGTTGAACCGTTCCTAGACGCCCCACAGCTTGCAGAGTCACCGCTGTTGTTCGCGGCGCAATGTGCGCAGGAGTCCGGCACACCCGTAGTGGCGGTTTGTGCTCAAAGTTCTTTGTCATCACCTGAAAGAGCAGACGCTGGGCTCCACGGTGTCACGGTTTTGCGTAGGAGTGCCGCAGATGATTTCTTCTTTGATGTTGGGCGCAGGTTGGGCCAGACCTGGTTGCGCCGTTAACGGTGGCAGACGACACCTTTGCTGTGAGCCAGCTTGCACTAAGCTGGCTGGGGCAATCGCACGAAAGCGACACGAAAGCGACGGGGGAGAGAGATGAGTGATCTACTGACCGAATCACCAACTCACGATGTGACCATTTCGCCAGCGGCAGTCGAAAAAGTTCGAAGCCTTCTGACGCAGGAAGGTCGCGACGACCTTCGGCTGCGCGTTGCCGTTCAGCCCGGAGGCTGCTCCGGTCTCATCTACCAGCTCTACTTTGATGAGCGACTGCTGGACGGGGATGCGGTTGTGGACTTCGACGGTGTCGGCGTTGTGGTGGACCGCATGAGCGTTCCCTATCTGGGCGGCGCAGTTATCGACTTTTCGGACACAATTGAGCGCATGGGATTCACGATTGACAACCCCAGCGCCGGCGGCTCTTGTGCATGTGGAGAGTCTTTCCACTAGGGACTCGTAAGGACAACTGATGCGACACAGTAAACTTTTCGGCGCGGCAGCGCTGGCTCTAACCCTTGTATTAGCGGGCTGCTCCTCAGCTGACGTGGATTCGGCATCTGACACGGATGCCGACCAAGAAGCTTTGGAGGATCTGGAAGCAGAACCTGAGGTTAACAGGCACCCTGACTTTCCGCTGCCAGAGGTGAAGGGTGAGTGGGGAGAGCTGCCTTCCATCCAAACCATTGACGACGACCCGCCAACCGAAATTGTCGCAAAGCTGGTTACAGCGGGAGATGGTGCCGAAGTGGCTGCTGGTGGTCTCATCACCGCCTACTACACGGGTTTTCTTTGGGACGGGAAGAGCTTTGACTCCTCCTTCAATCATGGTGAAGATCCTTCAACATTCAGCTTGAACCAGGTGATCCAAGGTTGGACTTACGGCCTGGCAGGGTCGCGCGTTGGTGACAGAGTCTTGCTGATCGTCCCCCCGGAATACGGGTACGGTGACGTTGAGCAAGGCTCAATCCCGGCCGGATCCACACTAATTTTCGTGGTTGACGTTGCCGGAGCCCCCGGGGCCGACCTTTCACCGCTTGAAGAAGCGGACGTTCAAGACGTTGAGCTTCCCAAGGGTCTCTTGGTTGACGGAGCACTGGGCGCAGAACCAGTCATTGGTTTTGAAGAGGGTGCACCGTCTCCGACTGAACAGGTTGAACTGGTACTTGCAGAAGGCAACGGCCCGGTCATCACCAGCAGTGACACCGTCGTTTACCACTACAGGGGAATGTATTGGGGGACCCCGACCTCTGTGGATGGGACCTGGGAACAGGGCCCGGCAGCAAGCCCAGCTGCGGATAGCGTTTTCTTAGGCCACCACATTGGTTCAAGGCTGCTGTTCGTTTTCCCAGCTGAGACAGAATCCGACCCGGCGAACGTCATGGTCGTTGACGTGGTGGCAGCATACTAGGCTAGGAAAGCCTCAGCCCAAGAAGGAGCCTGCCTTGAGCAACAACACTGTGCCAGTCGTCCTCTACAGCGCCGACCGGGATCGCCGCAGCGAAATCATCGAAGGTGTGGGGTTGCGCGCTAGCCCCACCAGCCCGCCTGTTGACTGGATTGAGACAGCCACGGCTGCCGGCGCACTGAAGGCCGTAGAAACAAATCGACCGCCGGTAGTGGTCTTGGATGCGGACGCCCCAAAGGTTGGGGGCATGGCCGTGGCCCAGGACATCTTGAACGAATTGGAACAGACGCCCGTGATCGTGCTGCTCACCGCCCGACCACAAGATGATTGGTTGGCGAAGTGGGCGGGAGCTAGCTACACCGTTTTAGCTCCCTACAACCCACTTGAGCTTCAAGAGACGATGGCAGCGGCACTGTCAGCAGTGAGATGAGCAGCTGGGACAGGCTTGGTCCCCAACTTGTCTCTGGCGGCGACCTAGGTTACCAGCCGTCAAGGGACCTGATGCGCGACATCATGACGGGTTCCCTGGATGAGATCCGTATGGCGTCCCTGCTATCTCTGCTAGCGGTCCGTGGGGTCAGTGTTGAAGAACTTCACGGGCTAGCCGATGAGATGCGAGGGTTGGCGAAGCCAATCGACTTGGGGGCTGACGTTGTCGACATAGTGGGCACGGGTGGCGACAGAGCCAACACTGTCAACATCTCCACCATGGCCGCTATTGTCGCGGCATCTCTAGACATGCCGGTAGTGAAGCATGGGAACCGGGCCTCAACATCAGCGTGCGGTTCTGCCGACGTTTTAGAGGCACTGGGCGTGAATCTTGAGTTGACCCCAGACCAGATTGCCTCAGTTTTTCAAGAGACTGGGATTGCTTTCTTGTTCGCCAACAAGTTCCATCCGTCAATGCGGTACGCGGCGCGGGTCCGGCGCCAACTTGGGTTCCCCACGGTGTTCAACATTTTGGGTCCCCTGACAAACCCGGCCCGGCCTTCTACATCAGTTGTTGGCGTGGCAAACAAAGAGGCGGCACCGCTTGTGGCGGGAGTGTTCGCCAGCCGGGGGATAAGCGGCTACGTTTTGCGAGGGACTGACAAAGGGCTGGACGAAATCACCACGGTTGAGCCCAGCACCATTTGGGAGATCCGTGACGGTGGCGTTAGCGAAACGGTGGTTGACCCAGCCGAAGTCATTGGCGTGCCACGCGCTGACCTTTCACAGCTTCGCGGCGGCGATCCCGCACTGAACGCAGATGTGGCCCGCGCAGTTCTTGGGGGCCAAGGCGGCCCGGTGGCGGACGCAGTCGCCCTTAACGCGGCACTAGCGTTGATGGCCCGAAATGACAGCTCCCAGCCATTTGCTGACCGGCTGGCCGCTGCCCATTCCACCGTCCAAGACGTGATGGCTGCGGGAGCCCCTCTGGAAAAACTTGATCAGTGGGTTGAAGCCAGCAACGCCG
>CAYFNQ010000039.1:5565-11577 GCA_964344535.1 uncultured Actinomyces sp. | reverse complement strand
CAGAAGCGGCATCCGTTGCGGTTCTGGCCTTTATTGAACTGACAGAAGGACTGGCATCTGTCGGGCTGCTGGCAGTTGCGTTGATCTTCGACCACGACTTCCCCCACGTCGGTTTCCCGCTCAAACACGTTTTACTCATTGCCCTAGCTGTTATCGCCGTGGCAGCGTTGGCGCTGCTGATCCCGAAAGTTCGCACCTTCGTGGTGGCGAAAGTGAAGAGCTTCTGGCAAAAAATCGTGCTGCAGGGTAAGTACGTGCGCGCTCATCCACTGGATTTTGTGTGGTCGCTGGTGGGCGTGATGATTCAGACCCTCAGTGCCGGGGTGGTCCTCATGTTTGCGATGAATGCTGTAGGGGTCCCAATCAGCTTCTTTACGGCCCTAATCGTTTACCTGGTGGGTGACACCGTTGGCTCCGCAATCCCCACCCCCGGCGGGGTCGGTTCGGCCCTGGGAGCTCTAGTCGCCACGCTACACCTGGTTGGCGTAGCAACCGCCTCCGCGGTTTCGGCGGTCATCATCTTCCGGCTGGCAGCCTTCTACCTGCAGATCCCAATTGGCTGGTGGGGCTTTAACTATCTGCAGAAGAACCAGATGATTTAGCGCTAAGCGCCTTTCCTGCAGCTACCAGAAGGTCAATCTTTGCCCACTGTTCATCTTCGGAAAGCGGGTTACCTTCCTCCACTGACGCGAAGCCACACTGTGGTGACAAGGCAATGTTGTCGCCAACAATGGCGCGGGCTTGCTCAAACCGTTCCACCACTTCGGGAACCGTTTCTAAGTCGCCACTCTTCGTAGAGATGAGACCGGCAACAAACGTCGCATCCGTGTCTTTCAGCGGCGCCCAGGGGTCGAAAGAGCCGGAGCGTTCGTCGTCATACTCCACATAGAACGCGTCGTAGGGCAGGCGGGAAACTACTGGCGCAACAGAGTCGTAGAACCCTTTGAACAGCGGGTTTCCTTTGAAGTTGCCCTTACAAAAGTGGGTAACGATAGTCATGTCTTCAGGTTTGTTTTCCAGCGCTTTCTTCGAAACGCGTTCAAACCACTCCAAGACCTGTTCTTGCGTGTAACCCATTTGGGCTATCCGGGCCAGGAACGCTTCGTCGATTAGGTAGGTCCAAGACGTGTCGTCAATTTGTAAAAAGCGCACGCCGTGGTCGTACAGGTCTTGGATGGCTCCCTGGTACGCAACCCCAATGTCCTCAATCAACCGGTCCACATCCTGGCCGTAATAGGGGATTTCTTTCTTGCCCAACTGTAAGTAGTTGTCAACCAGGATCATGTTGGGTCCAGAAATGTTCTTCTTCGCGGTTACACCGGGATACTTGGCAGCTTCTTCTTGGAGGAAGTCCCACGCCTCAACTTCGGGGTGCGCCTTGGACGGGTCGTAGCTGATAGGCCCGTCCACATAACCTAGCTCGATGTCGTTGACGACCCCCTGGTGTTCTTTTTGCAGGTGGAAGGTAGTGAACCCGTCGAACTCTTTCAACCAGTCCAAGTGCCACCAGCGTCGGCGCAGCTCCCCGTCGGTCACGGTTGTGAGGCCGTGTTCGACTTGGCGGGCCACAAGGGCGGCTATCTCCGCGTCCTCGACCGCCCTCAACTCTTCTAGGGTTAGCGTCCCCTCCTTGTACTGCGCACGCGCATCCTTCACCCGCTGGGGGCGTAGGAAAGAACCAACTATGTCAACCTTGGGTACCGCCATCGCAACCTCCAATAGCCTCATTCCAACCTACGCTTAGAAACACCGTTGCGCGAATGGTGACTAGTGCCGTCAAAAGAGGGCTGTGGAAAGGGGCGAGGATGCGACCTGGAACGCGTAGCCGCTGGGCAACAGTTGTGGACCATGGATGGCGCCACCTCCTGGGGAAAACCAAGGGTGTGCGTTGGTTGCGCCGCCAGGCAACTCCCACCACGCCTGAATTTGACTTGGCCTACATTCGAACTGGGCCCCGCGGTAAAACACCTGTTTTGATCATTCCGGGTGGTCCCGGCCTGGGTTCGGTGCTGCCATATCGAAGTTTGCGTAAGCAGGCTAACGCTGACGGCCTAGACGTGCTGATGGTGGAACACCGCGGAGTTGGCCTGTCACGAACAGACACCACAGGGCAAACTCTGCCTCACCAGGCAATGTGGGTGGATGCTGTCCTTGAAGACCTGGTTGCAGTCCTAGATGCGCAGCACGTTGAAAAAGTGTATTTGGCGGGCTCCTCATACGGGTCGTATTTAGCGTCTGCTTTTGCGGCCCGCTACCCGGAAAGGGTGGAGGGGCTGCTCCTTGACTCTGCTTTGCAATCTACGAAGGACATCCAGGAAGAACGTCGTCGGATCCGCGAAATCTTTTTGGGTGCACAAAGCCCAGTGGCAGACCAGCTACAGGCGCTGCTGGAGGCCGGGCAGGATGACCGGATCTTGCTGGACGTGGTCCGGGCCGCATACGAGCTGGATGGGATGGAGCTGGTGGAGGCGGCCGTGAAAGCCAGGTTGAAGAGCGAAGCTCACCCTTTGTGGGTGGCGCTGAAAACCTATGCGACCAGGGACGCTTCAATCTTTAGCTTCCCGGGGTTCTTCGAATTTGGGTTGGCTGGCGCAATTGGGTTTCGCGAACTGGACTACGGTGCAACCCCAGATGGGCTCCCGCTGGACCCGGCACTTACCTATTCGCAGGTTGCTGAGCACTTCCCGAAGTTTTTTGCTGAGCCGTATGACCTAGTCCAGGAGGTCGGCCGATTTCAAGGTCCAGTGGTAACGCTGATTGGGAGCCGGGACGTGCGGACACCGCCCTCAGTTGGACAGCGGACTGCCGGGTTGGCCCAAGATTCGACGGCCGTCTTTATCGACAATGGTCACGCGGCGTTAGACACGCATCCCGTGGCATTCGTTAAAGCCCTAAAGATGTTGGTGAACGGCAAACAGGAGCATCTTCCCGACGTCAGTGAGCAGCTCAGCGCTTTGCCTAAGAAAGGGTTGGCGCAGGCGTTCACGCGGACACTGCGCGCAATGGCGCGCATTTAGTTAGCTAAGCCGCTGCTCGTGCACATCCTCCAGTGCTTGGGCATCACTGTCACTCATTCCGACAATTGGCCCGCCGTCCCAAACAATGTCCGCACCGAGGGCTTCTAGCGCCGCCTGGTGTTTACCCTTCTTCAACTTCAACCCGTGGACCAAGGACGCCGGCGCCCACATCGTCGCGAAACTGTCGTGCCACCCGCGTGAAGTGTCGGTTCCCGCTAGAGCCTTCTTGATCTTCTTGGAACGGTTTTTCACCCCCGGAGCAAACGCGCCCGCAATGACCGCTGCTTTGATTTCGACTTCCTGGCCAGGTTCTGCCAGCAGTGGGGTGTCAGTGTCACCCGTGATTCCCTTGGCAACTTGTTCCGCACTGAGCATTAAAGTGCCATTGGTTGACCGAGGGTTACATTCGATAGCCATCAGCTGTCCGTCGTGATCAACGAAGTCGAAGGAAAGCTGTCCCGTGTAGTGCGGGTCTAGGGCGTCCACGATCTTTTGGGTGAACTCCACGGTTTGGTGAGAGTCGTCAGAGATGAAGCCAATCCCGGTTGAGTGGGCCCACTGCTCCGGAGCGCGGTAGGTGGATGCTGCGGTTACTTTGCCGTCGACAACTGTTGCGTAGCTGCAGACCATTGGTCCGTCAACAAATGGTTGAACAATCCATGGCTGAGCTTGCGTGGGTTCCACGTCAGCAATGTCTAGCTGTCCTGCCAAGGGACCGGTGTTGGTCAGCAGTGCGACCCCACCGCGGGAAAAAGCGGCCCTAGCAAAATACTGGGGGAAGCGCGCGATTGCTTCTTCCAGTGTTTTCTTGTCGGTTGCCACCACGGTTTCGGGGATGGGTACGCCGGCTTTTTCACACAGGTTTTGAAAACTCACCTTGTCGTGAAGTAGTGCCAGTTTGTCGAAGTCGCCCGTGAAAACTTCTACGCCGTCCACCAGGTCGTCTCTGCGGGCAGCTAGATAGAACGCTTCTTCAAACGTGGGCACGATCAGTTCAATGTCGTTTTCGCTGACGAACTGGTTGATGTCCTCAATGAACTGATCGGTGTCAAAGGTCGGTGAGGCCACCGCCGTGTGTCCCGCGGCAAACTTGGAGTGGTTTCCCATGGCCCCGGCGTAGGTGTCTGCCGCAAACACTACGTGGCCTTGCTTGCCTAGCTTCCTAATCAGGTCCAACGCGAACGTGTTCCTGGAACTGGTCACTAAGATCCGCACTGCTGCCTACTTCCTGGACCTATTTGCCTAGATCCCGTTGCACGAAAGTTTCCCCGAAACCCTTTGCCCACCAATGGTAGGTGCGCGTCATAAGCTGGGGGAACCGGTTCCAAAACAAGAACCGGGAAACAGTGACGACACTGCGACGACAAACTGTGACGACAAGGGGAGTCCCGTGAAGATTTTGCTCACCGATACGGCGTTTTTCGACTTTGACCACGCACAGGACGTGGAGGTGGTGGAGTTTGATGAGTCCCAACCTATCCCTGAGCAACACCGGGACGCGGATGCGGTCGTTGCCTGGGGGCACCCGGCCTCTATTGCGTCGCTGAGTGAGATGTCGAATCTGCGTTGGGTGCAGTCATTGTCCGCTGGAACGGACGCGTTCATTGCCGGAGGGCTGCCCGAAAACGTTATTCTCACGAACGGCAGTGGCCTGCACGACCAAACGGTGTCGGAACACGCTCTAGCGTTAGTTCTGGGCCTACTGCGGGATTTGCCCGGTTATGTGCGCGACCAGGATGGTCGGGTGTGGGATGAGGGGAAGAGGGGTCCTCGTCCTGTTAAAGACCCGAGCCAACTAAACTCCCTCATCGGCGCAAATGTGGTGATTTGGGGATTTGGCTCCATTGGGCAGGCGATGGCTCCCATTTTTGCGGCGCTGGGCGCGAACGTCACCGGAGTCGCGAACACTGCGGGAGAGCGAAGTGGTTTCCCAGTCGTGACGAACCAGGACTTGCCCGCTATTTTGCCCAACACCGACGTTTTGGTGATGGTGCTGCCGTCCTTGCCTAGCACCCAAAAGATTTTGGGCAAGGACCTACTCGAGCTTCTGCCGAGCCGTGCCGTCATTTGCAACGTAGGTCGGGGAACAACAGTTGACCAAGTGGCGCTCATAGAGGCTTTGGAAGAGGGGCAGATTGCTGGCGCTGCTTTGGACGTGATGGATCCGGAACCACTTCCCAGTGATTCCCCTCTTTGGGATGCGCGAAACGTTTTGATCACTCCCCATGTCGCTGGTTACCGCGCTCACGGCGGCCCGGACCTGGTGGCCGGCAACCTGGAAGCGCTGCGGGCGGGCACCGCCTTGAAAAACGTGGTGGCCCGCTGAATCTTCCGATGGGTGAAGGCTCTAGCCAGACGTTTTTTGTCCCCTACAAAAAACCCTATGACTTCCAGCAGCTAGCGTCTTTTCTGGGAGCCAGAGCTATTGCTGGAGTAGAGGAAAGTTCTGCGACCCACTATGCGCGCTCATTGCGACTTGGCACCGCTTCTAACGCGCTGACCGGGTGGTTGAAGATCCAGGAAGAACCGGACAACAGTGCGCTCAAGGTTACGTTGAGCGACACGTTGTTGCCCAAAAAAGCTGAGATCCTTGAACGTGTCGCCAATGTGTTCGACACGGAGGCCGACCCGGAGATCATCGGTGCGGCGCTATCCCCTTTGCGAAAGCTGCATCCGGGTCTGCCGATTCCTTCCGTCAGGGTGGCTGGAGCTTTTGACCCTTTTGAGATGGCGGTGCGGGCTGTTTTGGGTCAACAGGTCACGGTCAGTTTTGCCGGGACGTTGGCTGACCGGATTACGGCCGCTTACGGGGAGGAAGTGGAAACTGGCTACCCGGGCCTAACCAGGATTTTCCCCAGCCCCGAAGTCGTGGCAAGACTGTCGGGCAGTATTGAGGACGATTTTGGGCGGTTGGGGGTCCTGTCGACCCGGTCCCAAGCAATTGCTTCGCTGGCGCAAGGTCTGCTTGATGGTCGTTTGGACATGTCTTTGGGGG
>CAYFNQ010000039.1:3880-5465 GCA_964344535.1 uncultured Actinomyces sp. | reverse complement strand
TCTTTGGGGGATCCTGATGTTTTGTTGGAAACAGACGCCGCTGTAAAGAAGGTCTTGCGGCCTCTCACCCCAGCACAGATCCGGAAAGCCTCCCAGCAGTGGAGTCCTTGGCGCAGCTACGCGACTTTCAACCTGTGGCAGGTTCCCAAAATGCAGGCTATGAATGAGGATGAGAGTGGGAGGCCAAAATGAATCGCCGCAAGCAACACAGTTTGAAACGGATCAAGAAGAAGACTCTGGCGCAGGCCCGGGCTTCGGAACACGGACGTGCCGCTGAGCTTTTAGTTTCAGATGGTCCACTGCGTCAAACAGTTTTGGCGCTGACCGCCGGTTCTATCTTGGCCGAACACAATTCGCCCCCGGCAGGCTCCATCCAGGTGCTCAAGGGCGCTATCGAAGTTACGGGCAAGCACACTCACGTTATTGCCAAGCCAAACCTGGTTGCCCTCACCCACTACCGCCATCAGGTCCAAGCACTTGAGGACTCAGTCTTCTTACTGACTGCCGTAACGTCCGTTCCGGGGATGCATAGTTTCGACGAAGAACCCCTGTAGTTTCACTGTGGCTAGACGCATTCTGGTGGCCCGCCACGGGCAGGCGTACAACACGGTTGACCCTGACGGGGCCCGGCCCGTAAGCGATCCGGTGAACCCGCCGCTGACGCCGCTTGGTGAGCAGCAGGCGCAGCGGCTGGCTCAGGTTTTTGAGGATTTTGCTCCCCAGGTGACCGTTGTCAGTCCCTTCTTACGCACAACGCAAACCGCAGCATTTGCGAAGGCGGACAACCACGGACCGGTGGTGTTTGACACCGGGATGTGTGAGTACTTCGGGTTCGACACGTTTGCCGACTTTAAAGGTTTTGAAGACCGGGACTATCAGCGGGTCCTCGCCCCGCCGTTCCTACCCCCACCCGAAGCGTTGGCTGCAGACTCCTACCCGACGTACCCGGAAACTGGGCGGCAAGTGTTGGAGCGCTGTTCTGCGGTGGTGCAGGACTGGAAGGACCGCGATGACTGGGAGCGCCTAGCGTTCGTTGGGCACGGCGCTTCAGTTGGGGGAGTCACCGACGCTTTACTGCCCCCTGACGCTCCTAGGGGCAAAGAAGTCCTTCACGCTTGCGTGACGGTCTTGGAAGAAACGCCTGACGGCTGGGTCATTATCAAAGACGCCAGCATTGAGCACTTAGAGGGCCTGCACGTTGACCCGCCCATCCCTTTCGTTCCGCCCGCGCACGAGGTAGATGACGAGGACGGACGTGACCGGGGTCAGGGGACTAGAGGCGTGAGGGACTAAAGTCCTATACTAGTCTGGGTCTGATTTTGGGCCCGTCCGGCATTGGCCGGATCCGTATAGGAGGCGCGCGTGGTTCACGACAGCAGTTCGGAACAACCGGACTTAGAAGTTGGCTTGGAGGACTGCCAAAAGGTGGTTCGGGAGCTCACCCGCGCATTGGTCTCCACACTGCGTGCCCTTGGACAAACAGGACAAGCAGAGCAGGCCAGTCGACTAGCAGCCCGGGCTTACACGGCGCTGCGTCTCACGGATCCAAAGACCGCGGAACGCATCAACGGTGTCATGCACTATT
>CAYFNQ010000039.1:0-3780 GCA_964344535.1 uncultured Actinomyces sp. | reverse complement strand
ATGCTGCAGGGTCTATGGCAGTTGGTTTGCGGGCGACTAGGCGCCACTAGGCTGAAGATCGAATGGCTGAAGGATGAGCGCAGGGGGCGCGATTGAGTTCCACACTTACACCACTGTCACTGCCGCGCATTAGAGCGGCCTTACAACACTTGGACTACTCCGGTTTTGACGAAAGTAACGGTCAGCTTCTACTCATTGAGGATGACGCCGCTTATTTCTTCAGCCTCTTGGGCGAAAACCAGGAGATTTTTTCCATCCAGGCTTTCTGGCGTGAAAGCTTCGACACCAAGGGTATTGACCGCGCCCTAGACGCGGTCAACAAGTGGAACCAGGACACGTTTTGGCCCAAGGGGTTCTTGCATGAGGAAGGCGGCGCCCTGTTCTTTGGAACCGACCTTTCTGTCAGCTACGTCGACGGCGCTACGGACTCCCAGCTGATGACCCAGGTGAACAACGCGATGCAAACAAACCCTGACTTCTTCGCCTTTTTAGCGAAAGCACTTCCCGAAAGCGGTGGTGCCCTGTGAATGGAACCAGCGTTCAGCCCCTTTCCCTTCAGCGCATTCAAGCGGCTTTGGACTTCGCGCAAGCCCACTATGACGTCGATGGTGAGCGGCTGATCTCCCACTTCGAATCCGGCGTTTACGCGTTTTCTGCCGAGGGCCAGGATGGGCAGATATTGGTGGTGCGAGGGTTCTGGCAGGCGCAGCTGCCGGAGCGCCAAAAGAAGGACGCGCTTTTGGCAGCCAATCGGTGGAACAGGGAAAAGCTCTGGCCGAAAGTAACTGTCCAGGTGGTTGATGGGGGTGCGGTTCGCTTGCGGACATCCCTGAGTATTGACCTTGCAGCGGGCATTACAGATAACCAACTGCTTGACCAGCTCGGGATCGCTTTGACGCAAAGCAACGATTTTTTCGACACTGCTAAACAAAGGTTCCCCGATGCTGTGGAGCTGTTGGGTTCCTAAATCAGCTGGTCGCTGAAACGCCTGAAACGTCTAGGCCCTGCGTCACCCCACCCTTGAGTGGGTCTTAGGTCCCAGACTACTATCGAAGTAGTCGAGAAGTGCCCAAGGTAGGGAGCGGCACCTTTGCTGCCGTTTCAGCCTTGGCCTAAAGGGGGACCTGATGGCTGTCTTGGAAAACACCGTGAAAATTCCAGGCCTAGCAAGCATGCCGCGGGTTGCGGGTTTGCAGGTAGTGGTGCGACAAGAGACGCCCTTCCTTCCCAAGGTCGCCTTCACACTGATCACACTTGCCTCCTTGGCAGGGGCGGTCTTCACAGGGACCCAGCTGGGCCTGTCCGGCTTTGAGCTTTTTCCGCGTTGGTTCACGCTGTGGAGCATCGCTTTGGCGGGCGGGTTTGTGGTCTGGCGTGTCTTCTACCTGACCGAATATGTGGAGGGAGTTTCTTCCCAGCGTGCCGTTGATGCGGTGAACGCAGACGCGTTGAAACGCGCCCGGGCCGTCGGACAGATTCTGGGGGTCGTTGTGCTCCTGGGAGTCGCCGGGCCTCTCTTGACCCCGTACCTGAATGCGAACAGTGGCTTGAAGTGGTTCTTGGTCCTTGCTCAACTTACTTTGGCTGCCACGTTGCTGCTTGGCATTGACAACTACTGGGTGGCGATTGCTGCGCTGGTGGCTACTGTTGGACTGCTGGCTGGGTGGGCATACGCCGATGCCGGTTGGGGCAGTGACTGGGCGCTGCGGATGCTGCACCTGACCGCTTTCACCCTGTGGTTGGGTGGGGCCGTGTGGAACATCTGGGTTGCAATGCCCACCGGCCGCAAGCACCCGAACGTGGATGCGGTAATTGCTGGAGCAGGCCAGCTGAACCGTTTCCGCTGGGTGGTTCGGTTCGTCTTGCCCACCATCATCATCACGGGCCTGATCATGGCCGGCGCTTACACGATCTTCCCCTTCGAATGGTGGGTGTCCTTCCCCGGCATGCTCCTGCCGCTCAAAGTCACTGCAATCTTGGCGCTGGTGGTCGTCTTCATCACCTGCCCACTGTTCAGGCACTGCTCCCCGGTTCAGGGAGTCTGCGACCTAAGCGACCTAGAGCAGGAGCCCGCTGCTGACCAGGTGGAAGGCTAAGACGACCCCCCACGAGTGCTGGAATGCCGACGCTGTAGCCCGGTGCCCTAGCATCGGCGTATGGGTTACAAAAAGGCGATGCGGGCACTGCGCCTGTTTATTGAAGAAAGGGACTGGGACCAGTTCCAGTCCCCGGAGAACTTAGCTAAAAGCATCAGCATTGAGGCCGCAGAGCTGCTGGAGTGCTACCAGTGGTCGCCCGACGCAGATCTGAGCTGCGTGAAGGATGAACTGGCGGACGTCATGGCCTACTGCCTTTTGCTAGCTCACCGTCTAGAACTGGACCCCCACGACTTGATCTTGGAAAAGCTTGTTCAAAACAGGGAAAAGTACCCCGTAGAAAAGGCTCGCGGAAAAAGCGTTAAGTACGACAGGCTCTAGCTGCGTAGTTCTGTCAGCTGAGCAGCTCGGGGCGGTTGGGTGGTAGGCCTTGACCTTGATCCAGGAAGTCTAGGAACGTTTCGTACCAAACCTGCGCATTGCCTGGCTTCAGGATCCAGTGACCCTCATCCGGATAGTAGAGGTACTGGTGGCCAAGTTCAGGGCTGGTTCGCTGCAAGTCCATCCACAGTTCCAGTCCCTGCGTGACGGGGACGCGGTGGTCGTCCGCACCGTGGATGACCAACATAGGAACCTCAATGTCCTCAACGAACATGTGTGGCGACCAAGTCTCAGCCTGTGAGGGACCTTCGCCTACAGGGGCCATCATCCACTCATACCAGGAGCCGTTGTCGGTCGTGCGCCCCATGGATTCAATGTTCCACAAGGATGCGTGAGTGACGATTCGCTTGAAACGGTCTCCCGTATGCCCTGCTACCCAATTTGCCATGTAGCCGCCGTAGGAGCCGCCAGCAAACATCTGGCATTCCTCATCAATATCCTGGCGCTCAATTGCCGCGTCAGTTAGCGCCATGATGTCCTGGAACGGCTCTTGTCCGATCGCGTCGTGACCACGGTGGGCTATGTGCTTCCCGTAGCCCGTGGAAATGCCAGGATCAGGGAGCAGTACGGCGTAGCCGCGGGCCACAAACACCCAGGGATTCCACCGCCATGTCCAGTCGTTCCAAGAGCCCCAGGGACCGCCGTGAGCGAAAACAACTAGGGGGTGTGGGCCTTCCGTTTCAGGGACTGCTAGCCAACCCCGGACCTGCGTTCCGTCCGGACTCTCAGCAGAAATTTCGGTGAGCAGGCCGGGAAGGTCGACGGGTGGAACCAACTGCGTGTTGGCTGTGATCTGGCTGGTTGCGGGGTCTAAGAAGACCACGTCGGCGGGAGCGGCAACACTGGATCTCAGCGCAACCAAGCTATTGCCTGTTGCTGCTAAGGCGCTGTACGTGTACTCATCATCCGGGGTGAGCAGCGTCGCGCTGCCGTTTCCTTCCAGCTGGTAAATCCCCCCGCGTCCAAGACGGTCTGCGGTGAAGAAGATCTTGTCGTCAGCGGTGATTACCACCTGAGTCATCTCATGGTCGCTCAAAGTCTTTGCCGCGCCCGTTGCAAGTTCCACACGTTGCAGCTCTTGGGCTACGGGCTGCCCGGCAAGGGGTGGCGTGGAGGCTTCCAGCAGCACCCAGTTGCCGCTGTCTGGCACGGCAGCAACATGAACACTCTTCATGGGGTCGCAGGCCAGCAGCCTTGGCTCTACCTGATTGGTTGGGTCTAGCACCCACACTTCAGTCTTTGA
>CAYFNQ010000038.1:0-11604 GCA_964344535.1 uncultured Actinomyces sp. | reverse complement strand
TCGCAATGCTGGTCGGCGGGATTGCCGCATGGTTCGCGATCACTGCCCAGCTAAAGGGCGAAAACATGATCGTGCCAGAGGATGCTCCCTCAAACGGCGGGAAAGTTGTTGCCGGTCCTCTCACCGCTTGGTCAATGCAGGAGATCATCGAGATCCACGCAAACCACGCTACAGACGGCCTGACCTACGCGGACCTTGGCCCACTTGTCGATGAGGCCAAAGCGGAGTTCGGCGACGACTCTGAAGAAGCCGCAGCGCTACAGGGACAGCGCAACCTGCAGCAAACCGCTTCCTTCCTTCGCGGAACGCTTTTGACCTCAGTCCTGTCATACGGTGTAGCACTGCTTGCTATGGGAACCGGGCTCGGGTTCTTCGTAGCGGGACTTGCGATCCTCAAGCGCAAGGATGACGACGAAGTCGACGTCAACGTGAAGCTGGCCAGCTAGCCTTCCGAATTAGCTACAAAAGGGGTCGTCGAGCCTGGCTCGGCGGCCCCTTTTTTATGCTCTCCTTGCAGGTCCTCGCACAAAAACGCGTCTCCAAAAGCATCTGCCACAGGTCTACAATCAGGTCATGAACGCGGGGTTGAAGGTGCGGTTAGCGCAGGTGGCAGCGCTTGTTCTGGTAAGCGGGTTCGTGGCCGGCTGCGGATCGGAAGGAGCCGGAGGATTTGGCGTCCAGGACATTGCAATTGCCGAGGATATGGCGCCCTTCTACGACCCCGAATTCCTCAGCGCGGAAGGGTCGGACGGAGGAGCTTACGACTTTGAGGACGACGCTGTCTCACTGGATCGCGAGTCAACGGTTATCCAGTCAGCCACCGCCACTGTCAGAACAAGCAAGCCAGAAGAGGCATCCCGCACGTTCGCTGCTCAGGTTGAAGCAATGGGCGGGGAAATCACCGCCACCTACAACTCCCAATGGGACGACTACAACTCTGCAACTATTGAGGCTCAGATCCCCCCTGAAAAACTTGGCGAAGCCTTAGACCAACTAACCAGTCTTGGGAAAGTTGTCGACCAGTCGGTGAACCGAAATGACGTTGGCCTTGAGCTAGCGGACCTGACGGCAAGAAAAGAAGCTCTGGAAGCGTCCATAACTCGACTGAAAGAACTCCAAGCCACGGCCGAAACGACGCAGGAATTGCTGCTGGCTGAAGAGAGTTTAACGCGCCGCCAAGGTGACCTTGACTCCTTGAACTCTCAGCTGGACTGGCTCTCCCGCCAGGTAAGCATGTCCAGCCTGTTCGTGACATTCTCGCAAGCTCCCAGTGGTGACAGCGGCTTTTCTTGGGGACAAGCGTGGCGCTTGCTGCAACGCTCTGTTGAGGTTGTCGCCTACGCACTGGTGCTCCTACTGCCCTGGGCTGCGGTGGTGACAGGGCTGGTCCTGGGTGTACGACAGTTGCAGCGCCACCGCAAACGCCGGGTAGGCCAAAGAGTTGGCCCAGGATCGGAAACTGCAGAATCAGAATCTCCAGACGCCAACCCCAGTGAGGATCAGCGAAAGTCAAGTTCCTCCAAGTGACCAAAGGCTTCAACGATCATGTCAATGTGAGCGTCCGTCAGGTCATCTAGGAGGAGTTCACGCACGGCCTGCTGGTGAATCTGGCTAGCGGCTTCAGTGACCTCAACGCCCGCTTTTGTCAAGTGTGCAACGTATCCCCTGCGGTCAGAGGGGCTGGGGATGCGCTGCACCCAATCTTCGCGGCCCAACTGCGTGACCAGATACGTGAGTCGGGATGGAGAGTAACCCAAGTGTTGCGCCAACTCCCCCATCCTCATTTTTCTTTCCGGAGCCTCATAAAGCGTCAAAAGAATGTTGTAGTCAGAAAGGGACAGGCCCGCGTCAGCCTTCATTCGGGACTCGATGATTCCCTGCAGGCGCGTGCTAGCTTCAAAAAAGACGCGCCAAGCTAGGGAACGGCGATTGTCGCGGTCGCCGATCCCGTTGCGCACCTCTTGATTCACTCCGCCCCCAATCGCTTACCCGTATTGCTCTGACCCCGAACAATCGTACCGGGGCGCGACTCTTTTGGCGCCAAGTGGCCAGCTGTCCCAGCCGATTCTGCAGGCGGGCCCTATGCTTTGAGTAACGGCGAAAGGGAATCCGATGGCCACAGACGACGGTAGCACCAAAGAAGAGGCCGTCCCGGCAACAGATGAGCTAACTGTCGACGTACGGTACCAAAAAGAAACACGTCAGATTCCGGTCTGGCTACGAAACGCCGGCATTGGCTCCTGGTCAATCATTGGTGTCCTAATCGTGATCGTCGCGGTCGTGTTCGCGACCGCGAAAATCTCAATGGTCTTCATTGCCGTCTTCGTTGCGTTCGTGTTCACCAGTGTTTTGAACCCGATCGTGGACAGGTTAGCGAAGCACATGGGCCGGGGCTTGGCGGTAGCGGTCAGCGTTTTGGGTTCATTCCTTATCTTGGCAGCGCTACTGGCGTTCGTCATCGCGTCTGTGGCCGGACAGTGGCCAAAGCTGATCGTCCAGCTGGGTGACGGGTTGGAACAGATCGTCAGTTTCATAAACAGCACGCCATTTGACGTTTCGCTAACGTCAGATGAAGTCTACGACTGGGCTAGGACCCTGATCCTAGAGGGCCAAGAGTACGTGGCTCAGAACTGGCAGTCCCTGGTGGGTCAGGTAGCCTCCAACGCCGGAGGCATTGCTCTTGGCATCACAGTCTTCGCGCTGTCCTTGTTCATCACTATCTTCTTTTTGCTGCAGGGTTCGCAGATGTGGCGCTGGTTCCTCAACATGCTCCCCACCCACCTGCGGGGTAAGTGGAACCATGCGGCCGGTGCTGGCTGGTCCGCTTTTTCTGGTTACGCCCGCGGAACCATGATCATCGCCCTCATCGACGCTGCCCTAGCTTGGATCCTGCTGGAAATCCTTAGGGTCCCCCTGGCCCCAGCGTTAGCCGTGCTGGTCATGATTGGTGCACTGATTCCCATGATTGGTGCACCTGCGGCCATGCTTGTGGCAATGATTGTGGCCCTAGCTACAGAAGGGGTGATGACCGCAATCATTGTGGGTGTCGGTATCGCTGCAATTGGGCAGCTTGAGGGGCATATTTTGCAGCCGCTCATCATGGGCAAGCAGGTGTCACTGAACCCGGTGGTGGTCGGTATTGGTGTCGTTGCGGGCACGCTGCTTGCCGGGTTGCTGGGTGCGATTATCGCGATCCCCGTCATCAGTGTCACCTGGGCGGTGTTCAATTCGCTTTACCGTCGCGATCCCCCAATTGTGGGCCCTCTGCCTGACCCGTACACACCGCCCTCAGTGGAGACGAAAGAACCGGGAATGTTCAAGAAGATTGGGGCCAAGTTTAAGGACGGACAGTCGCAGGCGCCGTCAGCTAACTAATGTGTCTAGCTGACGCGATTAGCGAAAGTCGCGTGACTTCCAGGGCACGTGAATCACTAGCTTTTCCAGTTTGTGGGCCAGTACCGCTACCGACCCCTGGTCACGTTCCACCCGGCCACTGACAATGATGGCCGAGGATTCTAACGCTACCTTTCGGTAACGTTTCCAAACACCCTTGGGGCAAATGACGTTTGCTAATCCACCTTCATCCTCTAGCGATAAGAACGTGGTACCGCCCGCGGTGGAAGGGCGTTGACGATGTGTCACTACGCCAGCGATACGAACGATTGTTCCTGCTGGTACCGAAATGAGGTGTTTCAACTCAATTACTGTTTGCGTTGAAAGCTTGGGTCGCAGTGTGCTCATGGGGTGCGGTCCCAGTGTGAGCCCCATGGTTTCGTAGTCAGAAAGCAGGGTTTCTTCAGCGGTCATGTCGGGAAGGTTAGGAAGTTCGGCAGCCACTTCTGTGCCGGGAAGATACGGCTGAAACCAATTGGTTTGACCGTGAGTTTGCGCAACCCACAGCCCTTCGCGCCTTGAAAGCCCCAAATCTTTTAGGGCCCCGGCTGCACTGAGCTTTTCAAGTTGTTTAGGTGTCAGTTGGGCACGGCTAGCCAGGTCCTCTACATCAACAAAAGGTGTCTGGTTGCGGGCTTCAACAATTCGTTTCCCGGCTTGCCCCAGTCCCTTGATTGTTTCTAGCCCCAATCTCACGCAGCGTTGCGAGTCAACGTCAATGAGGGCCTTACCAATGTTCCGCTGAGACTGGCCTTCTAATTGGGGCACCGTTTCAATTTGCGAACGTTGCACGCAGGGGCCAAGAACTCTAACTCCGTGTCTTTTTGCGTCTGCGATGAGAGAAGCTGGGGAATAGAACCCCATGGGTTGGCTGGCTAGAATTCCCGCGTAAAAATGCTCAGGATAGTGAACTTTTAGCCACGCTGAGGCATACACCAAGAAGGCGAAAGAAAACGCGTGAGATTCTGGAAAGCCGAACTGGGCAAATCCTTGCAGTTGCTCAAAAATCTGTTCTTGGGCGTCAAGTGGAATCCCGTTTTTAGTCATGCCTTGGAACAGCGCTGGTTTGAGGTCTCCCATCCTTTCACTGCTGTGCTTGGAGCCAATGGCTCGACGTAGCTGGTCTGCTTCTCCGGGTGAAAAACCTGCTCCATCTACAGCAATTTGCATGAGTTGTTCTTGAAAAAGTGGGACACCTAGAGTTTTTTCTAAAGCTGGTTTTAGAAGCGGGTGAATATAGGACACCGGCTCTAACCCGTTCCTGCGCCGCAAGTAGGGGTTTACTGCCCGCCCTTGAATGGGTCCGGGCCTAATGAGTGCTACTTCAACGACAATGTCGTAGAACGATCGGGGTTTGAGCCGCGGGAGCGTGTTCATTTGCGCGCGCGATTCCACTTGGAACACTCCGACCGTTTCCGCGGCACACAAAAGGTCGTAGACGCGTGGATCTTCGGCAGGCATGTTGTGCAAGCCAATAGGTTTATCTTCGAAGAGGACTCCTTCTTCTTCAAGCCACCGGTAGACCTTGCGTAAAGCGGTCAACATCCCTAACCCCAGCAGGTCAAATTTGACTAGCCCAGCGTCAGCGCAGTCTTCTTTGTCCCACTGCAAAACACTTCGTTCCTCCTTAGCCGCCCACATCACCGGACACACTTGTGCAACAGGTCGCCTAGTGATCACCATGCCGCCCGGGTGCAGCCCCATATGCCTGGGAAGTTTTTGCATTTGGGCTGCCAGATCTAAAACTGTTTCTGGAGCGCCACCGGCTCCCTCACGCGTGAATTTTGTCCACCGGTGCACTAGATCTTCGGGAAAACCCAATGCTCTTCCCGCATCTCTAACAGCAGACTTAGGCCTATAGGTAATGACGTTGGCGACTTGCGCAGCATTTTCGCGTCCATATTTTTCGTAAACGTACTGGATCACTTCTTCCCTGCGGACAGCTTCAATGTCTAGGTCAATGTCTGGGGCTTCTTTGCGGTCTGGTGAGAGGAACCGTTCGAAGAGCATTTTGTGGCGCACTGCGTCAACAGCGGTGATTCCTAGGGCGTAGCAAACAGCCGAGTTTGCTGCGGACCCGCGTCCCTGACACAAGATTTGTCTGCTTGCACAAAAATCGACTATGTCTTTCACGATCAGGAAGTAGCCGGGAAAATCCAGTTGGTCAATGATCTGGAGTTCGTGGTCAATTAGTTTCCAAGCCAAGGGGCTTTGAGCCCGGGAGCCGTAGTGCTGTTTTGCTCCCTCATAGGTGAGTTTTCGCAGATGTTCGCTTTCACTGACACCGCTGGACGTGTCGTAGTGTGGCAGGCCCGGCGAAATCAGTTTTAGGTCAAAAGAGAAACGATCAGCAATGTGAGCAGCATTTTCTATGGCTTCTCCATGGTCTGGCAGCAGCGCCGCCATTTCTTTACCGCTGCGCAGGAAAGAATTTAGGGCGGGGAGCCGGCTTTCAATTACTTCTAACGGCTTATTGAAGCGGGTTGCTGTGAGCACGTCCCCTAGCCTGTGACGTTCAGGTGACGCCAAGCGCGCGGCTGTTGTGCCGACTAAAGGCAGATCAGCTTCTTTTGCAAGTAGTGCTAGCTGATGTGTTAGTTCCGCGGGCTGTGCAGGTGCCGCAACTAGTTCGACAGCGACACCGTCTGGTCCAAACAGGTCTTTAAGTTCTTCAAGAACGGCCCGTCCTGCTTTGAGCCCAAACGCTTTAACGGCCTTACGTAAAGGGCCCTGGGCCGAACCGGTAAGAGCTAGTAGACCGTGGCTTGGCCACTGTCTAAAAAGAGTTTGTAGCTCTGCTATTTGTAGGCGCGCTTTCCTACGGCCGGGACTAGCTAAGAAGTGAGTAGAAAGCAGGGTGGAAAGAGCGTGGTACCCGACCTGTGATGAGGCCAGGATCGGCAGTCTCATGTCTTCTAGAACTCGTGGAATCCCCCGGTTTTGACCGCGTGTAAAGATTGGGGTTTCAAAAAACTCTAAGGACCCTAAAGTAATTTCAGTGCCGTGAACAATACGAACACCGTGTTTTTTGCCCGCAATTGCTGTTTGTACAGCCGAATACATGCCGTCAATATCTAGGACGGCAAGCCCTTCTAGCTCTAAAGCAGCCGCTACTTTCACCAGTGTCTCTGGTGAGTCTGTTCCCTCTAGGAAACTAAATGCACTGTGAGCGTGTAATTCGGCATAGCGGGGTGTCACCCCAACATTTTATCGAACATGTGTTCGACGCAAGTTAGTGTGAGACGCCAGATTCTTCCAGGTAGCAAGGACCACACAGCGACTGGTATGTAACTCCGGCACCTTCAATGGAAACTTGGTCTCCATCAAAAACAAACCGGCCGCCCACTTGCCTAGCGTTAAAAATTGCTTTACGACCACAGCGACAAATCGTTTTGAGTTCATCAAGGTTGTGGGCAATTTCTAGCAGCCGCTGGGAGCCTGGAAAAGCTACGGCCTGAAAGTCTGTTCGAAGCCCATAGGCTAAAACTGGAACGTCATCCAAAACAGCTATCTGCATGAGTTCATCCACTTGGGCGGGAGTCAGGAATTGCGCTTCGTCGATGAGCAGTGCAGCCACTGGTCGCCCAAATTGTCCTTTGACTAAAACATCGGGTTCCTCACCAGAAACCGCCCTAGAGAACAGCTCTTTAACCGAGTCTGTGGGGCGAATCAGAAAGTTCACTTCACGAGCCACACCTAGCCTGGAAACAATTTGACTTGCACCCTTAGTGTCAACAGCAGGTTTGGCTAACAAAACCCGTTGCCCGCGTTCTTCATAATTGTGGGCAACTTGGAGTAGCGCGGTTGACTTACCGGAGTTCATGGCTCCGTAGCGGAAGTAGAGCTTTGCCATTTGTATCCTCAAGCAGTGTCGATCACAGACTGTCTGGGTAGAAGGCGTCGGTTGTCCCGTACATTCCTTCAACGAACCAGCGTCCTTGACGCTGAACTAGCAGTAAATCTGGGGCGTTAAAACGTCGCACTCTAAGATAGCAGCGCGGTCCGTGTAATCGGTTTTCTGGCGCCCACCACCTGCCGCCAACAACCCACAGTTTAAATCCTTCTTCTAACGGGTAATCCCCAGCCGGAAGCTGGTGACGGTCTTCTTCAAGAAGAAGGTGCATGGGCTGCCCGTTTAAATTGCCGCGCCTATCGACCCAAATCTTCCCACCTTGCGGGGCACCTTTTCTTTTCCCAAACAGTTCAGCTCTTGGTGGTTTCGCATAAACAATGACAGGGGCGTCACTGACACCGCCCTCCCAAGGACCTTCCAACTTTGGGTAAGTCCCCTCAGCGACCCCCCAGGGCACAAGCGCCACACGTGTTCTGGGGTCGAAGCCACCTTGAACAGATGGCTGCAAGACAGCGTCTTCTCCAAGTAGGTCTTGGATTTGTTCTGCTGCTTGCGCAGCCTTCCACGGGGGACGCACCTGCCCCCACAACCCATCTTCTGGGGGTGTCGCAGTCACTCCCAGAGCCGCCAAAGAGATTTTTGCTAGTGGGTCGGGTTCCTCAAGTCGCTCAGGATGCTGGCCAAGCCAGCCACGTACCTGCCACGTAATCCTTTTAGCCACCTGGCTTGAGGAGGTTACATCCAGTAGGGTCCAGGTTCTTTCATGCGTGATTCCACCTTCGCTTTGCAACGAAACAAAAAGGGTACTGGAATACAGTCCTTTGTTTGTAAGGGCTCTAGAAAGATCTTCACTTACTTGCAAAATTGCGGTAGCAGCCCAGTCCAATTGAGGTGCGGGCGGATCCACTTCCAAGGCAGTTTCAACCGACGAAGCTAAGAAATTAGCCACACTAATAAAAGGCTGATTTCCGGCAAGCAGTTCTAAGAAGAGCTGACCCATAAGACCAAAACGGGTGACAACCGGATCTACACCCAAACCTAAAAGTTGCTTGCCCGTGTATACCCCCAGGCCAGCTAGAACCCTCAAAGTTTCGTTACTTTCAGCCACCACTTTTTTCGGAAGTTCGCGCAGCAGTTCTGAAAGTGGCAACTCAAGTAGAAAATCAGGTGTTCCACCACTGGGAATCACCAGGGCTTTTCTAGCCGCAACTAACGCACCGCCTAAGCCATCTGCAATGCCCACTTGAATTTCTGCCCCAGTTTCAGTGGCAACATCTTCAACCAGCTGCCGCACCAAAGCTTCTTCAGATCCTGCCCACTTCGCTGCAGCATTTGAAAAAGCAAAGGCTAAACCCGGCCTAATTACATTGACGTTCGCGGCATGGGAGTCAAAAACTTCTAATAAAGGCTCAAAAGCCGCTGCCTCCCTAGCTTCGTCTTTTTCGAACAAAAGCAGGGTGGGACAGTGGTATTCCGCAAGGGAGCGTGTCATTCCCGGCCGAACCCCACAGCTAAGTGCAGGCCCCGTAACCTCTTGAACAATCCCTGCTTTTAGTAGCGCTGCCGGCGTCCCCGGTGGCGTGTCAAAAACTAAAGATGTAAGCGACCAATTGGGAACCCAAAGAACCACGAACCGTGGCGTGGGTTGGTAAGAAAGGAGTGTTGGAGCTGGTTCTAAAGCTGTTTTTAGGCCCGCCATTACATTCCTACTCCCCCGGCTAATGCTCCCCCAGTGAGCGCACGGTGTTCAGCATTCGTACTCTGCGGAAAAGCTCTACTAAGCCCCACCCACGGATCTGCGGTAATCATTAGTCCCCCAACGCGTTTGACGCGTGCGGCTAAGACTTTTTTTAGTTGGAATGAAAGTGGCACTGTCCCTAAAGCCACCACTTCAAACCCTTCAACTAGGGCACCTAACACTTTGGCGAGGTCGTCGTCTATCCGCGGAATTGTAATAAGTCGTTGCAGGGGAACGCCTTGCAGCGCAGCAGCCTGCCAACCCACATCTGGAACACCCACCACAGCCACCCACTGATCCTCACCTATTGTTTGAGCAATAACTCCCAAGAGCTGCTGCACAAACAGACCCGAGCCATCTAGGTGGTAGACGCCTGCTCTTACTGTTTGATCGGCGGCAAGGTTTTGTTCAAAAGAGTTAGCACCGGTCGCAGCTTCAGCCCGCAAAAGGGCTGCCCTGGCAGCAGCAAGACGTTTTTGACGCTGTTGACGTTGAATTTCACCCACTTGAAACCCCGATCTTAAACCCAATCCCCTCGAACGTGTGTTCGACTGTAGTAGTTACCTCCGACAAGTGCGACCCCTATTTTTCAGCCGCGACCTAAACTGGGGGACACCAGTAAATTTTTAAAAGTAGGTTGGATCAAAGGAGATACCGTGAACCTTACAAACCGCCCAATGGCGCCGCTTCCATATGAGATGCTGCCTAAAGTTCCCTCTTTCACAGTTGTTTCAGACCAGTTTGAAAACGGCGATGTAATGCCCATTCAAACCACCGGCGAAGGTGACAACACTTCCCCGTCACTTTCCTGGGAGGGGTTCCCGAAAGAAACTAAGAGCTTCCTTATCAATTGCTTTGATCCCGACGCCCCAACCCCAGCGGGTTTTTGGCACTGGACCGTAGCTCAGGTGGACCCGGAAATCACCCACCTTCGCACGGATGCGGGAAGAAGCGACGAAACTTTACCCACGGGTGCCTTCCACTTACGTAACGACGGTTCACAGCACGACTACATGGGCCCCATGCCTCCGGTTGGCGACCGGCCGCACCGCTACGTATTTGCAGTTCACGCCCTGGACGTACCCAACTTGGATATCGGCCCAGACACGTCTGCCACAGCAGCTGCTTTCCAAGCTTTAGAACACACTTTGGCCCGCGGAATCGTCATGGGTACCTACCAGCGCGGATAGCAGTGGCAGAATAGCCCGGTGCTACACCTAGCTTTTTTTGAACCAAAAATTCCCGGGAACACAGGAGCTGCCATTCGTCTGGCAGCCTGCACCGGCGCCATGCTGCACTTAGTCGAACCGTTAGCGTTCGACATGGATGACACGAAGCTGAAACGTGCCGGGCTGGACTATCACGACCTGGCCCACGTCAAGGTGCACCCTAATCTTGACGCTCTCTTAGAAGAAGTTTCGGGAAACGTTTACGCTTTCACCGGGCAGTCGGACTGCCACTACACCCAGATTTCGTACCAGGACAACGATTGTCTCCTGTTCGGCCCAGAGCCAGATGGGCTACCCCAGTGGGTTTTGGACCACCCGCGGATCACAAACCAGGTCCGCATCCAAATGAAACCCGGGGCTCGCTCCCTGAACCTAGCTAATGCTGCTTCAATTGCCACTTATGAAGCGTGGCGACAAATGGGTTTTCCAGGAGCTGTCTAACGCTCTAACGCTTCGGTAAGCCTTCCGCTAACTCCACGATCCTTCGCGGGTCAGACCGCCACAGCCACACCAATCCGGTGATCGGTACAAGCAGCGATAAGAACCACACCTGGGCGCCGAATCTGGACCACGGCGACCAGTTCGTCGCGGTTGGCCCACCCAACTCAATTAGGCCAACGACGACGGGGGCAGCAAAAGCCATGGACACCGTCGCCCAGGCCAGCGTCCTCATGCGGCGCCCGTTGTGAGTGAGCCCAATTGCCGAAGCCAAATACAGGAGGGCGGCAAAAATAGTCACCAGCGACGCACCTATGGGTGCACCATCACGGTGCCCCAGCTGCCAAAACCCAGCCGCAAAAAGCGCGATCGCCCCTACCCAAAACATGACAGGAATCAGGCGCCCCCAGCCGCGCGCAGCCTTGCGGTCGTCTAAAAGATCCACTTCAGCGCCTGTATTCACACCTAGATTGTCTCTGGTTTTAGGCCAGCCGCAAAACCCAAGTGACGTTCTTCCCCGGCTTGGCCCACACGCGGGTCATACGTGGGACAATGGGCGGCGTAGGAAGTTGTCTGGAAACAGTGGCGCAGCCACGTCAGCAAAATTACAAAGAAGTAAATAAGAGTCACGAAGGAGTTCGTCACGTGAGTGATCCGGAGTACGACATTGTCATCCTTGGAGCGGGTTCGGGCGGCTACGCAGCTGCACTTCGGGCCGCTCAACTGGGTCTGAAAGTGGTGTTGGTTGAAGGCGACAAGGTAGGCGGAACTTGCCTGCACCGCGGCTGCATCCCCACTAAGGCGTATCTGCATTCTGCCGAAGTCGCAGACTCGGTGCGCGACGCGGGAGATTTCGGTGTTCTAGCCTCACTTCAGGGCATCGACATGGACAAAGTGGGGCAATACCGTGACTCAGTCGTCAACAAGCTTTACAAGGGTGTTGAGGGTCTTCT
>CAYFNQ010000037.1:4441-11942 GCA_964344535.1 uncultured Actinomyces sp. | reverse complement strand
GGGGCAGTGGTGCTGGTCAGCCACGACCCGGGTGCCGTGGAAGCATTGGGCCCCGACCGTGTCCTGTTGTTGCCGGAGGGGGACGAGGACCTATGGGACGACGACTACTTAGACCTAGTTACCGTTCGCTAGATTCTGGTTCCTCGAATCCTCGGCCGCCAAATCCCCCGCCAAGTCCTGGGCCGTCGTTTCCTCAATTTCATAAGGGAAGTTGCGCGCGTCAAAGTAGCCGACCAGGAAGTCCAAATGGTCGGCGCACGCCAACCAGACCTTTGACCTGCCGTAATGTAAAGCTGGGTTGCGCCACGTAATCTTCCACACGGCGGAGTTCTTACAGTCCCTGGCAGAGCAGATAAATTCCTTTGGTCCAGGTGCCAGTGCCATCATGCCTCCAGTGGGCCCTATGATTAGGGACGAACATGTCCGTCTAGTAGCCAAGGTTATCTACATGTCAGAGCACACACTGGTCATTGTCCGCCACGCGAAGGCACAGCAAGGTGTAGCCGGTCCCGACGCAGATCGGGAACTCACCGATCCTGGTTTGGTTCAAGCAGAAGAATTAGGAAAGCAGCTGTCAGCCGTCTTAGCCAATGTGGACACGGTGTTTGTGTCACAGGCGGCAAGGGCTAAGCAGACTTGGGAGGCAATGGCCAAAGGCGCCGGCGTCTCCAAGGACGTGCGGGTCAGGACGGAACCCGTCATCTACTCTGGTGATCCAATGGCTATCTGGGAAGCCGTGCGCTTGGGATCAACAGGGATGACTTCTGTCCTTATTGGTCACGAGCCCACCATTTCTGAGGTTGTGGCCCTGCTCCTAAAGCAGGATGCCAAAAATCCCGTCGCTTCCGGCATGCCGACAGGCAGCGCAGTCACGGTCACGTGGAGCCGCAACTGGAAAGAATGGCACAGCCACTGCGCCACCTTGGGCGACTACGTGCACGTCTCCCACAAGGCATAGCAATCTCTAGGAGGCCCACCGGGTTTTAGGATCCGGACGGGTTCCATCCAAGTAGTCCCGCGACTGCGTCTAGCCGACGAATGGCTAGCCAGTTGCGGGATGCTTGCCTTACGGGCTGCTTTGCGCAGAACGCAAAACCTGCGCCGGCCGCTTGGATCATCGGGATGTCGTTCGCGCCATCGCCGACCGCTACGGTGGCCGCCAGGTCGCCGTGTGACCAGCGGGTGAGTGCGTCGAGTTTGGCTTGGGCGTCGACTACAGGTCCTTCGATTTTGCCGGTCAGCTTTCCGTCTTTGATTTCCAGCTGGTTGCCCAAGAGGTAGTCGACCCCCAGGTCTTTCGCGATGGGCTCCAAGACCTCTTGGAAACCGCCCGATACGACCCCAAACTTACCCCCAACGCGCTTAACCCAGTCCACAAGCACCTTGGCGCCCGGTGTCAACGTCACCGCGTTGGTTACTTCAGAAATGGTGTCCTGCGGTAGCCCCTCAAGCAGGGCAACGCGTTCGCGTAGAGCCTGCCCGAAGTCCAGGTGGCCGTTCATGGCTTGCTCTGTAATTTGCGCAACCTTTGGCCCGACACCGGCGAACTCAGCTAGGCAGTCAATGACTTCTTCGTTGAGCAGCGTCGAGTCTGCGTCCGTAATCACCAAGGCTGGCGCAGCGGTGAGTAAAGGCCCGGAGAGGTGAGCCCGTCCGACGACTGGCTCGTGTAGTTCCGAAGCAGTGCACCACCCATCCCCACAGATCCAACGTGCTTTGGTGGGCTCGCTGAACGGTTCAAAAGCAAACCAGGAGGCGGGGACGGCGGTGCGCGAGGCGCGCGGGGTCACTTTCGGACCACTAGGCCCTTCGGGGCAACGACGATCCCGGACTCCGTGACATACATGCCGCGGGCTCTGTCGTATTCGTGGTCAAAGCCAATCTGAGCGTCCTCTTCAACAATCACGTTCTTATCCAAGATGGCGCGGTTCACCCGGGCACGACGGTGCACTTGCGCGCCGTGGAAGATGATTGCGTCTTGGACTTGGGACCAAGAGTGCAGGCTCACCCTGGGTGACAGGATGGAGCCGTACACCTCAGCCCCTGAGATGATGCTGGCCTGGCCCACTAGAGAGTTCACTGCGTGCCCCACGCGGGACCCGTGTTCACCGTGGACAAACTTTGCCGGGGGTAGCGCATCGGTTTCAGTGCGCACGCGCCAGTGATAGTTGTAAAGGTTGAAGACCGGGGTCACGCTAATCAGATCAAGGTTCGCGTCGAAGAATGCGTCGACGGAGCCAACATCTCTCCAGTAGTCGGCGTCGCGTTCCGTTGCACCCGGCACCTTGTTGTCGATGAAGTCGTAGACCGCGCACTCTCCGCGTTCCACAAACCAGGGCACGATGTCGCCACCCACGTCGTGGCGTGAGTGAGGGTCTTGCGCGTCCTGCTTCAAGGCTTCAATCAGCGCGTCGGCCGTGAAAATGTAGTTGCCCATGGATGCAAGGACCTTGGACGGATCGTCCGCCAGCCCTTGCGCGTCCTTCGGCTTTTCTTGGAACTCCTCAACCATCCCGTCTTTAGCTTTGATGACGCCGAACTGGTCGGCAAGCTCTATCGGCTGGCGGATCCCCGCAACCGTTAATGGGGCACCCGATTTGATGTGGTAGTCCAGCATTTGGGAAAAGTCCATGCGGTAAATGTTGTCCGCACCGGTGATGACAACGTAGTCCGGCCGTTCGTCATAAACAACGTTGAGCGACTGGTAGATGGCATCCGCTGACCCCATGTACCAGTGGGGGCCGCGCCTTTGCTGCGCAGGCATTGGCGCAACGTAGTGGCCTAAGAGCGGGGACAGCTGCCACGCAGTAGCAATATGTCGGTCAAGGGAGTGGGATTTGTACTGGGTGAGGACAACGATCTTTTCAAGACCGGAGTTCACCAAGTTTGACAAAGAAAAGTCGATGAGCCGGTAGTTGCCTCCAAACGGGACCGCAGGTTTAGCGCGATCTTCCGTGAGAGGCATGAGTCGTTTGCCTTCTCCGCCTGCCAAAACAATTGAGAGTATCTGCTTCTTCGCCATGCCCTCAGCATATGTGCCCTGCAAGGCGGCCGCGATTAGATCGCGCTAGTCGATATGCTTGGGACAGGCAAAACAAAGGACAGTCACGTGAGAGTCGACATCTTAACCAGGGAATACCCACCATTCATTTACGGGGGCGCTGGTGTCCATGTAGAGGAGCTAGCAAAGGTTCTACGCAGCAAGGTGGATTTGCGCGTTCTAGCCTTTGACGGGCCGCGCGACGACGCGACCGTAGAAAAGTATGGGGACGTCATTGGCTACCCGAACGTGCCGGAGCTATCTGAGGCGAACAGTGCCATTCAGACCCTGGGCGTTGACCTGGAAATGACGACGGGCATGGTCGGTGCGGACATCCTGCACGCTCACACCTGGTACACGACTTTTGCCGGCTACCTGGGCAAACTTCTTTACGACGTGCCCCTAGTTATCTCAGCACACTCCCTTGAACCGCTGCGCCCGTGGAAGGCTGAACAGCTTGGCGGCGGCTACCGCGTGTCTTCTTTCGCGGAGCGGGTTGGCTATGAAAACGCCGACGCCATCGTCGCTGTCTCTAACGGGATGCGGGACGACATTTTGAAGGCCTACCCGAAGGTGGACCCCCAGCGGGTGAAAGTCATCCACAACGGCATCGACCTAGCCAAGTGGCACCTGCCTGACACCCCTGAGGCGATTGCGGAGGCTGAGGCTTTCCGGGCAGAAATAGGCATGGACCCCACGCGCCCGACTGTCGCGTTCGTTGGCCGTATAACCCGACAAAAAGGTCTCCCCGGGTTCTTGCGGGCTGTGAAGCTCTTGCCGCCAGAAGTCCAAGTGGTCATGGCCGCCGGCGCCCCCGACACCCCGGAAATCGCTCAGGAAGTCGAAGAGCTGACCGCACAGCTGCAAGAGGAGCGCACCGGCGTGATCCTGGTGACCGAAATGCTGCCACACGAAAAGCTAGTGGCACTCCTAGCTGGCGCGGATGTGTTCGCTACTCCCTCTATCTACGAGCCCCTGGGCATCGTGAACCTGGAAGCCATGGCCTTGGAACTGCCGGTTGTTGGTACCGCAACTGGCGGAATCCCCGACGTGATCGTTGACGGCGTCACGGGTTACCTGGTGCCAATCGACCAGGCTCAGGACGGCACAGGCACGCCATTACACCCAGAGAAATTTGAAGCCGACTTCGCTGCTGCTTTGATGAAGGTTTTGGACGACCCACAGAAGGCCAAGCAAATGGGTAAGGCCGGGCTGGAACGCGCCCGCGACTATTTCTCCTGGGAAGCGATTGGCGATCAGACGTTGGAACTCTACAAGTCCCTTGTGAAAGAGGAAGGCAAATAGCTGATGGAGGCTGCAGCAAAACTTGAAAACGTTACCGTCCAGCTTTCGGGCCAAAACGTTTTGGATGATGTCTCGTTTGAGATGGCTCCGGGCCAGCACTGGGTCATCCTGGGGCCGAATGGCGCCGGCAAGACAACCTTGGCAAAACTAATCGCTGGACGTCAGTTTCCGACTAGCGGTAGCGTCCAGGTTCTGGGAGAGCCCAGCGATGAAGTGGAGTCGCACTACTTGGCGTCCCGCGTCGGATTCGCTTCCTCTTCCATCCAAGACCGCCTCCCCGCCACGGAAACGGTGCTTTCTTTGGTGATGCCGGCCGCTTGGGGGCAGACGCATCGTTTTGATGAAGAGTACGAGGCCGAGGATGAAACTCGCGCTCACGACCTTTTGGCTGCACTGGGCATCGGGAACTTAGCGGACCGTCGCTTCATGACTCTCTCCGAAGGGGAAAGGCAACGAGTCCTAATTGCCAGGGCCCTCATGGCTGACCCTGAGATAGTCATTTTGGACGAACCGACAGCCGGCCTGGACTTAGGAGCCAGAGAAACGCTGGTCACGGCACTGTCCGACCTGATGGCGGACCCAGCCACTCCTTCCATTTTGATGATTACGCATGAGTTGGAAGAGATCGCTCCAGGATTCACCGACGTTGCCCTAATGAGGGACGGCAAGATTGTGCACAGCGGCAGCCTGGAAGAAACGCTGAACGCGCAAACTCTTACCGAAACCTTCGGACTTCCCCTAGACGTTGAGCAACACGGTGGGCGTTTTTTCGCTCACGCAAAGTAGGCTCAAGCTATGTGGTGGCTGGTTTGGATCGGCGCGGCGCTAATCCTGGGCATTCTAGAGTTCGTCACTGTCGACCTCTTCTTCTTGACGCTTGCAGGCGCTGCGCTCATAACAGGTGTGGCCGGGGCGTTTGGGCTCACGCCGCTCACCCAAGTCATCATCTTCATAGTCGTCTCTACCGTGCTGCTTGTTGCGGTGAGGCCTTGGGCGAAACAGCTCTTGGCCCAGTCCACGCCAGACATTGCAACTAATGCGCAGGCGTACCTGGGCAAACCGGCAGTTGTGCTGGAGCCGCTGGTGGGTGAAGCGGGTCGGGTGCGGATCGGTGGAGAAATTTGGTCTGCCACTGGCCAAGACGGGTTGCGTTTCCCAGTGGGGAGCAATGTACGGGTAGTGGGAATAAACGGGGCCACTGCTGTGGTGGGACCGTTTGATGAATACGTGCCCGTTCCTCCTAGCTCCTCCCCGCCGGGCCCTGAACTTTAGACCCTGAACTTTAAACTGGGAACTTTAGACTGGGAATTTTAGACTGGCAGTCGAATTAGAAAGTAGGACAGTGTGGATTCAACCGTGATCACCTGGGTGATCGTGCTTTTGGCCATTCTCTTGGTCATTATCGTCGCTGTGCGGTCCATTAGGATCGTGCCGCAATCTAGGGCGCTAGTCGTAGAGCGCTTGGGAAAATATCAGTCCACAAAATACGCGGGCCTGCACCTGCTGATCCCTTTTGTTGACAGGGTTGCCTCCACCGTAGACCTGCGTGAGCAGGTGACCTCTTTCCCTCCGCAGCCTGTGATTACAGCGGACAACGTTGTCGTGTCAATCGACTCCGTCGTCTACTACCAGGTGAACGATCCGATGGCAGCCACCTATGAGATCGCTGATTACATTCAGGCAATTGAGCAGCTAACTGTCACGACACTGCGAAACGTCATTGGGTCAATGGACTTGGATCAAACTCTGACCAGTCGCGACCAGATCAACGACCGCCTCCGCGGTGTGTTGGATGAAGCTACGGGTAAATGGGGGATTCGTGTGAACCGCGTTGAACTCAAAGCGATTGATCCGCCGCCAAGCATCCAACAGGCAATGGAGCAGCAGCTTCGTGCCGAACGTGACAAGCGCGCGGCAATCCTTGAAGCGGAAGGTGTCCGCCAGTCCCAGGTCTTGCGGGCAGAAGGTGCGAAGCAGTCAGCTATTTTGAAGGCGGAGGGCGACGCGCAGGCTGCCATCACTGTTGCAGATGGTGAGGCTCGCGCCATCGAGACGGTCTTTGGGGCAATCCATGAGGGTCGCCCGACAAGCGACCTACTGTCGTACCAGTATCTGCAGATGCTCCCGCAACTGGCTGACAGCGATTCTTCAAAGATCTGGGTAATTCCCGCAGAGCTCACTGCAGCCCTCAACGCAGTGTCGCAAGGCTTCGGTTCCCAACCTAACAGCTAGTTAATTGGGTTGATCTGCGCCTGAGTCAGCCCGATCTCGCTCAGCCCGTAAGTTTCCAGGATGGCGTCTAGGTAACCTTCATCCATGAGGTGCTGGGTTGCTGCTTGGACAACCACGGTCATCTGCGCGTCATCCTTTGCGACCGTGGCGCCTTGAAGAAGAGTGTCGAAGGGTTCTCCCACTACCTGCAGGCGGCCGCCGGACTCATCTACTAGGTGGTTCATGACCGTCCAGTCAGCCAGCGCCGCATCCCATTTTCCGGACACAATGTTTGGGGTGACTTCGGTTTGCTCTTGAAGCAGGACCACCTTTAGTGGGGCTGCGCTTGATGTGGCGCATTCGGCCGCCATCTGTCGCAGCGTCTGTTCCTGCAAGGTTCCCGCTTGGACGCCCACGGTACTTCCGCAGGGCCAGCTGGGATCGAACTGGGCCGGGTTGCCTCGTTTCACACCAAACGCGGAGCCGACCTGCAAGTAGGAGATCATGTTGGCCCCGCTGAGCCTATTGGGTGTGATGGTGATGGAGGAAATGCCCACGTCCAGAGGATCTCCCAGCATGGGGAGGATCTCCGCGAACGGAACGGGGACAATGACGGCTTCCAAGTCCATAACCCTAGCCAGGGCGCGGGCGAATTCGACGTTGTAGCCGGCTGGCTTACCTTCAACAACAAACTCTGCTGGTGGGTAGTCCAGGGCAATCCCTGCGACTAGCTTTCCTCTTTCCGCAACCTCGGTGGGAACCATGGCATGGACGTCCGACCTAGGTTCGATGGTCGCAACGTCAAAACCCTCAGTTTGCTGTTCGCCTTCTTCGGAGTGCGCTTCGGTTGCGCCAGTGCTTCCAGTGCTCGCGCAACCAGCAAGCGCAATCACAGCGGCAAGCAAAATGGTTGCGGTGCGCGCGCGCACGTTAGCCCCGCAGCGC
>CAYFNQ010000037.1:2280-4341 GCA_964344535.1 uncultured Actinomyces sp. | reverse complement strand
ACCGCAACGGGTTCGTCTTCGATGATCCAGCCCTTGCGGATTTGGCTGATGGCAGCGTAGACCGCTCCTGGTCGCCCTTCTACCTGTCGGTACATTGCCGGCTTGATTAGGACAGCCAGCAGGCTCGTTTCTCCCAGCAGGGCAAGCAGGATGGCCGTGAGGATTAGGAATACAGGCGGGCCGCCCAGCACTATGAACAGGACGGTCAGCCCAATTACCACCAGCGGCAGGGCGATCATCGCGTAGGGGAGCCACGGGAACGAACGCTTGACAACCGTGTAAGCGTCTTTGAAGTTTTGGTACCAGCGGCGTTTAGGTTCCGATGTGTTTTTGTCTTTAGCCATGATTACCTAGTCTAAGGTGCCTTTCGTTGGTCTTTGTGCGAAGCGCTAGCCAGACACCAACGAATGCGATTGTGAGGCTTGCTCCGGCAGCTAGAAGGAAAGCAGGCTGTGGACCTCCCCCCTGAGCTATGGCCCCGCCCGCGGCTGAGCCTGCGGACACGCCGACGGTGACTGAGGATTGCATGAGCGTCATCGCAACAGCAATTCCTCCTGCCGGCGCTAGCCTTTCCGCTATCGTAAACGCGGTGACCAGTGTTGGACCGACGAAAATACCCGCCAGCAGGAAGGCCCAACCTGTCTTAGCCAGGGTGTCGACATTCATTACCAGCAAGGTTGCGGCGGTCATGCCTAGTGAGAACGTAATGAAACGCCAAGGCAGCGCGTAACGCTCCGGCAACGTCACGACTAGCAGCGCCGCGAAGGCGGAACCAACCCCCATGATGGCGTAAATGAGGCCGGCCTGACTCGCTTCGCCCAGCAGGTCGGCCCTGGCGGTAACCCCTGCTTGGGTCGCCCCAAAGAACGTGCCGATGCAGGCCAGCGCAATGACAGCCGGGAACACCCGAAAGAGGATTTTTAGGATCGGTGGGTTGCTGACGTCCTTGTCCAGGGTCGTTTTCTTGTTTGCCGGGGTCGAAAGTCCGAAAGCTAGCCCCGCTGTTGCCATCAAAATGAAAGCAAGAAGTAGGGGAGCCGCGGGGGCGGCTAAGGACGCCGAAATGCCCACCAGAGCCGGGCCCAAGACGAAGACCAGTTCGTCCACCATCGATTCATACGAAAAGGCAGCGTTCAAGACACGTGGGCTGGGCGAGGCACCGGCCCACCTAGCTCTCACGAAGGAACCGACGGGCACGATGGTGGCACCGGCGACCGCGCAAAGGAGCCAAAGCCAAATCCCTTGGAGATTAGATGTGGCTGCCCAATAGAGTCCCAAGAGCGCCAAAGAGTTCAGGGGGATCAGGGTCAGGAGAACTGTGCGTTGACCCCACATGTCTGACGCGCGCCCAACTAGCGGGGAGCAAAACGCGACGGCAATTGAGAAGACGCCCGCGGCCAACCCGCCAACTGCAAGGTCTCCGGAGGAGGCTGTGAAGGCTGTCATTATGCCTAGCGGCAACATCGCGTAAGGGGCTCTGGCAAAGAGCGCCAAGATCATGGTGTGCCAGCCGATGACCGGCGGGAGTTCCTTGTAGTGCGTGAGCGCACGCAGCGGTGAAGATTGGCGCATCGGTTCCCTTGGCGGTCGGCTCCCCAAAGTTCCTTCCTAGAAGGGCAAAGGGGTCGGTTTATTCTACTTCCCTAGTCCAAGTAGTTTTCAACAGGTTCTTGAAGGCGTTGGCATATTGCCGCAGTGAGACGGCAGGGTGGCGGGGTGGCTGTGCGCGTGGAACCGGAAGCAATTGTAGAAAGTAGTGTGGTCTGGGCGCGCATCGACTCCGATGGTGCCAAAACCCTGGTTTTCACGAACGTGGATACAGAGGTTTGGCAGGGGCTGACGCGGTTGGACCACCCGCAGCTAGCCGGGGTTTCCCTAGAGCAGACAAAGGCCGTGGTGCCCCTGCCGGCCGACCCTCCCGCAGTTGGGGTGACGGAGACACTTCTTAGCGTGGAGGACCTGGCTTTGTGGCTGGCGGACCAGGGCGTGACTCCAGACGGCCTGTTCGTCAAAGAATTTCGATTTCGAGGATCTGCGCCGAGCTTTGCCGTGGTCCCCGTC
>CAYFNQ010000037.1:0-2180 GCA_964344535.1 uncultured Actinomyces sp. | reverse complement strand
CGTGATGCGTCGGCGCCGTCAACCAGTCTGTGGTCGTACGTGACGGACAGGTAGATCATGGAGCGGATTGCTACTGATTCGCCCCCGAAAACGTCCTTCACAACTACTGGGCGCTTAACGATGATGCCCACACCCATGATTCCAGTTTCGGGCATGTTCAACACGGGGGTGTCAAACAATGCGCCGCCACTGCCGGTGTTGGTGATCGTGAAGGTAGAGCCGGTGAGCTCATCGGGGCTTATCTTGCCGTCGCGAACCTTCGCAGCAAGCTCGTTGATCGACTCAGCGATTTGAGCGATGCTCATCTCGCCAGCGTTCTTGATGACCGGAACCATGAGACCTTGGGGTGCGTCCACTGCAATCCCAATGTTCTCCTGGTCGTGGTATGTCACCTCACGGTCGTTGATCACAGCGTTCAGCTTCGGATGGGCTTCCAAGGCTTCGATTGCTGCCTTCACAAAGAACGGCAGGAACGTGAGCTTGGTGCCGTGCACCTCTTGGAACTTGTCCTTGTAAGCCGCACGAAGCTGGGCGACCCGGGTCACGTCTACTTCGAACACGGTCGTCAGCTGAGCAGCGGTCTGCAAGGACTCAACCATGCGGCGCGCCACGGTCTGACGCAGACGCGACATCTTCTGGGTTGTCCCACGCAGTGCGCGGGCTTCATCAGAAACAACAATGCGTCCAGAGTCTGCCACAGCCGGAGCTGCAGGAGCGGCGGGAGCAGCGGCTGGCGCAGGTGCGGCCTGGGCGGCCTGAGCTGCGGCTTCCACGTCTTCCCTGCGGATCCTTCCCCCAACGCCCGTGCCTGTAACGTTTTGCAGGTCTACACCCTTTTCGCGCGCAAGCTTGCGCACGATTGGGGTCACGTAGCTGGCTGTAGCGGAAACGCCTGGAGCATCAGGAACTTCTACACCTGCTTTTGCGGCCTTTGACACGGCTTCTTGCACTTTGGCCTGGGCCGGTGACTCCGGTGCAGCAGGAGCAGGCGGTGCCACTGGGGCCGCGGGTGCTGGTGCGGCCGGAGCAGCCGGTGCGGGCCGGGTTGGGGCCGGGGGAGCGGGTGGGACTGGCGCAGCGTGCGCTGGCGGAGCGGCATGTGCGGCTGGTGCTGCTGGAGCAGGTGGTGCCACTGGTGCAGCGGGTGCTGCTGGTGCGGCCGGAGCAGCGGGGGCTGCAGGAGCGGCCGGTGCCGGTGTTGGTGGGACGGTCGTGTGGCTGTGGGGTGAGGTCGCATCACTTACATCCGTGTTAGAGATGCGCGCAATGACGGTGCCGACGTCAACCGTGTCGTCCTCTTCAACCAAAATCTCTGCTAGGAAGCCGTCGACGGGCGAGGGAACTTCGGAGTCCACCTTGTCTGTCGCCACCTCAACGATTGGTTCGTCAGCGTTGATTTGTTGGCCGATGTTGACGAGCCATTCCGTTACCGTGCCCTCGGTTACCGATTCACCGAGCGCGGGCATTACGACATCGACCAGCTCTGAGCTCACAGGCATCGTCGCGACCGGGGCCGCGGGAGCCTGGGTCACAGGTGTGGGGGTGGGGGCTGGAGCGTCGACAACCGGAGCCTCAACGGCCGGCGCAGCTGGAGCGCTAGATTCATCCGGGTTTCCGACGCGGGCAATTACCGTCCCGACGTCAACCGTTTCATCTTCCCCAACCAGAATTTCTAGGAGGACACCAGCGACAGGTGAGGGGACCTCAGAGTCCACCTTGTCTGTCGCGACCTCAACGATCGGTTCGTCCACTTCAACAGTGTCACCGACCTGCTTCAGCCATTCGGTAACAGTTCCTTCCGTTACCGATTCGCCAAGAGCTGGCATTGTTACGGACTGGGCCATCTTTCAAATCTCCTTTATCTGCAGGTCTTAGTCGTGAGCGTGAAGCGGTTTGCCGGCTAATGCCATTGCAGCTTCACCAATTGCTTCGTTCTGAGTCGGGTGGGCGTGAATCAGCCCGGCAACGTCGTCCGCGTAAGCTTCCCAACCGACGATTAGTTCCCCTTCGCCGATCTGTTCGCTAACGCGGGCACCAATGGCGTGGAAGCCCACGATCGGGCCGTCTTCAACGGCGATCAGCTTGATGATTCCGTTGGTTGACAAGATGTTCGACTTGCCGTTGCCAGCCAGGTTGTACTCCACCTTCTTGATCTGGTCATCCCCGTACTGTTCGCGTGC
>CAYFNQ010000036.1:0-12371 GCA_964344535.1 uncultured Actinomyces sp. | reverse complement strand
AGGGACGACTCGCCAAGAGCTGCAGGCGGCACTTGGCGGAGTAATTGAGGTAGCTATTTGGGATGGCCCGGCAACAACTGCTGGACGTGTTGAAGCGCTACCGTTCGTCCACGAACAAGCAGTTTCTATCACCACTCACCGCTTCGGGAACCCCTCTCACCTAGCAGAAGGAATTCTAGAGGCCGACGTTTGAGCGCGTTCGCCTAAGCGGGCCAAGCTTCCGTAGACTTCGTTGGTAACTGACGACCAAACAAAGGGCCGCGAATGCCGGGGATAATTGTTGTTGGTGCCCAGTGGGGCGACGAGGGGAAGGGTAAGGCAACCGACCAACTCGGAAACGATGTTGACGTCGTCGTGAAGTTCAACGGCGGCAACAACGCGGGCCACACGGTTGTGGTTGACGGAGAGTCATTCGCGTTGCACCTCCTTCCCGCAGGAATCCTGTCAAAGACTGCTACCCCTGTTATTGGCAGTGGTGTGGTTGTTGACCCGCAGGCACTGTTTGAAGAGATTGATGAGATCGAAAAACGTGGTGTGGACTGTTCGCGACTCCTGGTTGCCGCCGACGCTCACGTGATCCCGCCGTACAACCGGCTAGTGGATCAGGCAGCGGAAAGTGTGCGTGGCAGTGGGGCGATCGGCACGACTGGCAGGGGGATTGGCCCAACTTACGCTGACAAAGTGAATCGGGTTGGCATCCGGATACAGGATTTGTTGGATGAGGACGTGGTGCGCCAGCGCGTCCAACTTGCCGTAGCTGACAAGAACCGAATGTTGGAACAAGCGGGTCTTGAAGAGCGAATTGACGTCGACGCCACGGTTGCGGAGCTGATGAGCTACAAGGAGCGTTTGGCTCCCATGATTGCGGACACCTCACTGGTTGTTAATGAGGCGTTGGACGCTGGGAAAAAAGTGCTGTTTGAAGCGGGCCAAGCCGTCATGTTGGACATCGATCACGGAACTTATCCCTATGTCACGTCCTCGTCCGCCATCGCCGGCGGCGCCCTAACTGGAGCGGGCGTTGGGCCAACGAAGATCGACCGGGTCATCGGGGTGACGAAGGCATACACAACCCGCGTTGGGGAAGGCCCATTCCCCACTGAACTTCACGGGGAGCCGGGAGTCCAGTTGCGCGAGCTGGGTGGCGAATACGGTGTGACCACGGGTCGTCCGCGCCGGGTGGGGTGGGCGGACGGTGTCATCATGCGTTACGCAGGCCGGGTAAACGGCTTGACCGACTTGGTGCTCACAAAACTTGATGTGCTGGGCGAATACGACACGATCAAGGTGGCTTACGCGTACGACGTTGATGGTGAAGTTGTGCCGGAGATGCCGGTGCTGCAAAGCGATTTTGCTAAGGCTCGTCCTCTTTATGAAGAGCTTCCCGGCTGGAAACAAGACATCAGTAATGTGCGGGAGTTTGATGACCTACCGAAGGAAGCCCGCGACTTTGTAGAGTTTTTGGAAGAGCAAGCGGGGGTGCGGATCTCTGCCATTGGTGTGGGGCCGGGACGGGAACAGACGATTGTCCGCCACGAGCTTGTCTAGCGACTAGGGTGACGTCAGGGCGGTGTGAGGAAGTGACCATGGAAGTTTTGCTGCGTGGAGCTCAGGTTTTCTACAGGGGGGAGCTTGCGGCAAAAGACCTTTTGCTTTCGCGTAATGCTTCCGGAGAGTTTGTTGTAGATCGGGTGTTGGAACCCGGTGAGCAAGACACCGCGCAGGCGCCGGGGCGCAAGGTCGTTGACCTAGAAGACAAGCTGATCCTTCCCGGCCTGGCCGACGTTCATGTGCACTTGCGGGAACCGGGCTTTTCATACAAGGAAACGATTGCTACCGGTACGGCGGCGGCAGCGCGTGGCGGTTTCACCACGGTCTGCGCAATGCCCAACCTGGATCCACCCCCCGACAATGTTGCGGAGTTGGTGCAGCAGGTTGAAGCTTATGCACGCGACGGCGTGGTTGAAGTTTTCCCGTACTCCTGTTTGACACAGGGTGGGGTCGGCACCGGTGCTGTGCTGGACTACCAGGCGCTAGCCCCCTTGGTTGTCGGTTTTTCCGATGACGGTTTCGGGGTCCAGTCCAAGGACAAGATGCGCCAGGTCATGGAGGGCTTAGCGGCTGCCGGCGGGATTGTCGCGCAGCACTGTGAAGACTTAGAGCTGTCGGGAGACGGCTACATCAACGATGGTGAGTACGCCCGCGTTCACGGACACAAGGGCAAGCCAGGTGAGTCTGAGTGGGCGCAGCTTGAGCGGGATTTGGAGCTGGTTGCGCAAACAGGTTGTAACTACCACGCCTGCCACGTCTCTACAGCAAAGAGTGTGGAGCTGATTCGGCAAGCAAAAGCGGCGGGGCTGCCGGTGACTGCTGAGGCGGCGCCCCACTACCTGGCTCTTTCGGAAGACATGCTGGAAGACCACGGCCGCTTTCGGATGAACCCGCCACTGCGTTTTGAAACCGACAGGGAAGCTGTCGCAGCTGCCCTAGTTGATGGAACCATTGACATGGTGGCTACCGACCACGCTCCTCACGGCGCCCATGAAAAAGATGTGGCGCTGGTGGACGCAGCTAACGGTGTGGTCGGGTTAGAGATTTCTGTTCCCGTAATTTTCACTCATTTTGTGAAGACCGGGTTGATGGACGTTGCGGACTTTGTGCGGGTCATGTCGACGGCTGGGCGTGAAAGGTTCGGTTTGGGTGGAGGGTCCATTGAGGAAGGTACAGAAGCTGACCTGATCATCTTCGACCCCAACTTTGAAGGTTTGGTAGACCCGGATGAATTTGCGTCCATGGGGCGTGCCACCCCATTCCAAGGACACAGCCTGTCGGGGCGTGTTGACGCAACAGTGGTTCAAGGCAACCCGGTTTGGGACCCGCAGGCCACGTTCAGCGAAGAAAGTGTCTCCAGGTAGTTTCCGTGGCTAGCTCGCAGACCTTTGTAGTTTCGCGTAACCGCTTCGTTGCTGAAGATACGTTTTGGTTGGAGCTTGCCGGGGACACTTCGGGGATTACCCGGGCCGGGCAGTTTGTGAACGTTGAGGTCCCCGGGTATTTCCTACGTCGTCCCTTTTCCGTTTGTGACTGGAAGGACGGGAAGCTGGACTTGCTTTACAAGATCTTGGGTTCGGGCACCAAGGCTTTGTCGCAAGTGGAACCGGGAACCAAGCTAGAAGTTCTGTCCGGTTTGGGCAACGGATTTGACCTGGGCGTCCATAGCGAAGAGCCGCTGTTGGTGGGTGGTGGCATTGGAGTTGCCCCCATGTTGGCTTTGGCCCGCCAGCTTGTTGACCAGGGGAAAAAACCGCGGGTTGTCCTGGGATTTGGCTCCGCCGCAGAAGTTGCTTTGCGGGATGAAATTGAGGCGTTGGGTGTTCCCGTCACCATCTCCACGGTAGACGGCTCAGCCGGGGTGAAGGGCTTTGTCACGGATGCTATGGCGAACCTCCAGGAGCGCGGACACGACTGGGATTACCTGTTTGCGTGTGGCCCCACCCCCATGTTGCGCGCCGTTTTTGAGCAGAGTGAAACGCCGGGCCAATATTCGCTGGAAGAGCGCATGGCGTGTGGCTTTGGTGCCTGCATGGGTTGCGTCGTGGAAACTACGGGGGGCTTGCAGCGAATCTGTAAAGAGGGTCCTGTGTTTGAAAGCGGGCAGTTACCGTGGTGAATCTAGAGGTTGAACTGGCGGGAGTAAAGCTACAAAACCCTTTGATCCCAGCGTCCGGGTGTTTTGGTTTTGGGCAAGAGTACCTAGAGTTTTTCGACCCCAACATTTTGGGAGCCGCAGCCTTGAAAGGCACCACCGGTTCTCATCGCGACGGTAACCCCACCCCCAGAGTCGCAGAGACGCCCGCGGGCATGCTGAATTCCATAGGCCTGCAAAACCCTGGTATTGATGCGGTCCTCAGTGAGAAGCTCCCCGCACTTGCCCAGTTCTACACCCAGCCCGTCATTATGAACATTTCGGGGTTTTCCGTTGATGAGTACGTGGCTAGCTGCGCTAAAACAGACGGTCTGTGCGAAATCATCGAAGTGAACGTTTCTTGCCCCAACGTTGAAGACGGGGGCATGACGTTTGGAGCCACCGCAAAAGCGGCTGCTGAAGTGACTAGGGCTGTGCGGGAAGTGGTGACGCAGTCAAAGCTGTTTGTGAAGCTCAGCCCCAACGTCACTGACATTGTTGAGATCGCGGACGCGTGTGCCAAGGCCGGTGCAGACGGACTGACCTTGATTAACACGCTTTTGGGTATGCGAATCGACGTGGAGACTAGGCGACCCGTCATTGCGGCAACAACGGGGGGTCTGTCTGGTCCTGCGGTGCTCCCAGTTGCCTTACGCATGCTCTATCAGGTTTCCGAAACCCTAGATCTTCCCCTTATGGGAAGTGGGGGCGCCGCCAGTGCTAGAGACGTACTGGAAATGATGATGGCGGGAGCTTCCGCCGTACAAATCGGTACTGAGGCGTTGCGCAACCCCATGGTGTTTTCTCAGATATTGGCACAGCTGCCGCCACTCATGGAGGAGTTAGGGATCGACTCCCTTACCGACATTATCGGCGCGGCACACTCTAACTCGGAGCTTTAGAAGGGACACGATGACTACAGCCTCCAACCCCCAAGACGTAATTGTTGCTGCCGACTTTCCCACCGAAGAAGAACTATGGAAGTTCCTGGAAACTCTGGGAGAGCACAGACCGTTTCTGAAGGTGGGGATGGAGCTGTTCTACAGCGCTGGCCCACAAATAGTTGAGAAGCTCAAAGAGCGCGGATACAACGTTTTCCTGGACCTCAAACTGCACGACATCCCCAACACCGTGTCCCGCGCAATGTCTGTTTTGCGCGACCTAGGTGCAGACATGGTGAACCTTCACGCATCCGGTGGGAAAGAAATGATGGAGGCCGCCGTGGCCGGTTTGACGCGACCTGACGGGACACGACCAATTCTCCTTGGAGTGACCCAGCTGACTTCAACCAGCCAGGAAGAGATGAATGAACAGATCGGGATCCCAGGCTCAGTTGAAGACAGTGTCATCAGGTATGCGCAGTTGGCGCAGGAAGCGGGACTAGACGGCGTTGTTTGCAGTGCCCATGAGGCCGCAAAGGTTAAAGAAGCCTGCGGTGACCAGTTTCTAACCGTCACGCCGGGCATCCGCTTTGCCGGTGGAGAAGTGGGGGACCAAAGCAGGGTGGCCACCCCCGAAACCGCCGCCCAGTGGGGGTGCGACTACCTGGTCATGGGTCGTCCAGTTACCCAGGCTGACGATCCCGCCCAAGCATTGGAAAGAGCCGTCCAGGAGTTCCTAGGAGTAAACGATGACAGCGCAAAATGAGGCAGCTTCCAGTGAGATGACAGCCAGGCGGATAGCTAGGGATCTTCTGGAGATACAGGCTGTTTTTTTGAAGCCCGACGACCCGTTCACGTGGGCTAGTGGAATCAAGAGTCCTATCTACTGCGACAACCGCCTAATCCTGGGACATCCAGATGTTCGCGACCGCGTGGAAAACGCACTGGCACAGCAGGTGCAGACAGAATTTGGGGAAACTCAGATTGTGATGGGAACCGCCACCGCTGGCATCGCTCACGCCGCGATCGTGGCCGATATTTTGCAACTGCCCATGGGTTACGTACGTTCTGGCGCCAAGGGACATGGGCGAGGAAACCAGATTGAAGGCGCCGCCCAAGCAGGCCGCAAAGTCGTGGTGATTGAGGACCTGATCTCAACGGGCGGCTCCTCTGTTGAAGCCGCGTTGGTTTTGCGTGAAGCGGGCATGGAGGTGTTGGGCGTTCTTTCGATCTTCACCTATGGGATGAAAGCAGCTGACGAAAAGTTTGCTGCAGCCGACCTGGCACACAGTTCCCTAACTACCCTGGATACGCTGGTGGACGTTGCTTTGGAAGACCAGCGACTAACACCTGTACAGGGGCCGGACATTCTCCGGTTCCGTGACAACCCGCAGGCGTGGGGGAAAGGTAGCTGATGGTCAGACACCTAATCGATATCCGGGATCTTTCGTCCGCTGAGATCCACGCTTTGCTAGACGAATCAGAACGTATTGCTGCGAACCCGGAAAACTATCGCGAAGCCTGCCATTTCAAGCGCCTGGCAGCTTTGTTTTTCGAACCATCTACCAGGACCAGGCTGAGCTTTGAGGCCGCTATGCAGTCCTTGGGTGGGGATGTGATCAGCGTGTCAGACGGAAGTTCCAGTTCCGCGGCCAAGGGCGAATCGATCATCGACACGGTGCTCACAGCCGCGGCATACAGCGACATCATCGCCCTGCGTCACCCGAAGGAAGGCGCCCCTCACCTGGTGTCTTTCAAGTCACCCGTGCCGGTGATTAACGCGGGCGATGGTGGACACAACCACCCCACGCAAACCCTGACGGATCTGCTCACCATCCAAAGAGAAACAGGTCGGCTAGACGACCTAGTTATTGGCATGGCGGGGGACTTGAAGTTCGGTCGGACAGTCCATTCTCTGATCACAGCGTTGGCGCCTTACCGGGGGAACTCTTTTGTTCTCATGTCTCCACCTGAGTTGCGCATCCCTGATTACGTGCGCGACTTCTTGGAGGCCAACAATGTGCCTTTCGTTGAGGTTGACGAAATGGATGCGAACCTTCAGGACTTAGACATCCTTTACATGACCCGGGTTCAAAAGGAGCGCTTCTTCAACGAAGCGGACTACATTCGCCTCAAAGATCGTTTCGTTCTGGATCCGGAGATGCTGGAACTGGCCCCGGAAAAGATGCGGATCCTGCACCCCTTGCCGCGCGTCAATGAGATTTCCCCGAAGGTTGATTCGGATCCTAGGGCCGCCTACTTCAAGCAGGTCAAAAACGGGATGATCGTGCGCATGGCGTTGATCTTGAAACTGTTGGGAGACCACAAGTGAACATTGACGGAGTGAGCAACGGGATCGTCATTGACCACATTCGTCCCGGGGATTCGATGAGGCTGTACCACTTGCTGGGACTGGGTGAACTTCAGTGCTCCGTCGCCATTATTCAAAACGTCCTCAGCCAAAAGTACGGCAAGAAGGACATCATCAAGATCGACCAAGAAATTGATGTCGACCTAGACGCTTTGGGTTACATCGACCCGCGCATCACCGTGAACTTGGTGAAAGACGGGGTGCTTTTTGAAAAGAAGCACTTGGAGCTACCGCGTTTGCTGCGCAACATCGTTGAGTGCAAGAATCCTCGGTGCATCACTTCCATTGAGGATCAGGTTGACCACGTTTTTCGTCTGGTCGATGAGTCACGCGGACTCTACCGCTGTGTTTACTGTGAGACGGCAGCAGAGCAGCACGAACACTAGAGCTGAACGCTGGGAGAAGATTAGGAAGTGACACCGGGCCAATGCGCCTGTCGGCGCGAATGCCGCTCGTAGCGGCTCAAGTTGGAGCCCGGGGCATAGGCCCGGTGTCACGAGCCAGTCTACCTCAACGACCAGCAATAGTGGCACAGGTCGCAAAAACCTTTCCTCTTTTCGTCTGCCGGTAGCCACCGTCTGACCAACGGCACATCCTTGGGTCAAATCCGGTGAACCAGTAGTGTGGAAGCATGTTTGAAATACCTGAAAATCTTCCCCCGCGTCTAGGGCCTTTGGCATGGCTTGTCGGCAATTGGCAGGGGTGGGGAACCCTAGTGACCTTGGATGAGACTGCGGGTGAGGCCGCGCCGGGCGGCGACGCTGCGGATGAGGCGACTTCCGATCAGCCGCTTCTCCAAGAGATTTCTGTAGAAATTGCTGGCGAACAGCTGCGGATGCACGCCAAGTTTTTCGCAGCCACAGCGACGGGAGAAGTTGACCCGATGTGGGATGCAACGCAGGGTCTGGATGCTTTGGAACCCGGAGAACTCCTTTGGGAAGAAACCCTGTATTGGACTGTCACTTCGCCCCTAGCTTTGGTTCCGGCTGACGGGGAGGCTCCCAGAGAAATCAGGGCTACCGCAGCTAGTTCCCGCGGATACGCGATCCTTTGGGCAGGCGTGACACTGGGTCCGCGGATTCGCCTTGACTCAGATGCCATTGCAATGGAGCCGACCGCTACCCCCGTAGACCACATGTCCCGGATGCTGGGTCTGGTTGGTGGGGAGCTCATGTGGGCTTCAGATAACAAGGTTGGTGAGGCCGACTTTGAAACAGAGTTCACGGGGCGTTTGCGGCGGGCCACCAAGGGTGACGCCTAATGGTCGACCGCGTCCTTGCTGTTGCGGGGCAAAATCCTGTTGTTGCACAGGAAGGTCCTTTCGAGGGGCTGCCACTGCACTTTGGTCAGCCCTTCGTTGAGCAGGAAGCCTTTGATGAAGGGTTTGGGCTAGCGTTCCTAGGCACGCCGGGGGTAGTAAGGGTGGCCGGTGTTGACCGCCTCACGTGGCTTACTACCTTGAGCTCCCAAATAGTTTCCGACCTAAAGCCCCAGGACTCTAAAGAGCTGTTGCTCTTGGATGCGCAAGGGCGCATTGAATTTGCCGCCGGCGTTGTTGACGACGGTGACAGTGCGTTCTTGTTGACGCAACCTCAGTTCGCGCAACCTTTAGCGGACTTTTTGAAGTCCATGCAGTTCCTGTTGCGTGTCGAAGTGAGCGTGGTTTCAGATGACTACGTCGCATTTGCTACCAACAACGAACCCGTCTCTAGTTTTGAGGTCAATTCGGCGCTGGTGACAAAACTGGGTGGGTTCGTGTGGCAGGATCCGTGGCCTGGTGTCGTTGAAGGCGGTGCGGCCTACTTCCAAGGCTCCCACCCCAAAGCGCAGTTCCGGATCTACGTGGTGCCCACAGCCACCGCAGATGAGTTCACGAATGCTTTTGTGTCAAAGGAGCCACTTGTCTGGGTGGGTGCCTTGGCTGCGGAAGCTAGCCGGGTGGCAGCATGGCGTCCCCTACCGGGAAGCGAACTGGATGAGCGCGCAATGCCCGCGGAACTTGACTGGCTGCGCACAGCAGTCCACGTGGACAAGGGCTGCTACTGCGGGCAAGAATCGGTTGCCCGAATCATCAACCTGGGCAAGCCACCTAGACGCCTCACCTTTCTACAACTGGATGGGTCGGGTGGAGAGTTGCCCAAGCCCGGCACTGCTGTTGAGGTAAATGGCAGGCAAGTTGGGCAACTGACTTCGGTGGCAAACCACTTCGAAATGGGGCCCATTGGGCTAGCGCTTTTGCGCCGCAACCTTGACCCCGCGACACCCTTGACTGTTGGGGGAGTTGATGCGGTCCAAGAAGTGATCGTGCCGCTGGACGGTCGCAGCGACCATGCCCCGGCAACCCGCCCGGGAGCTGGGCTGAAACGCCTTGACCCGGGTAAACGCGACATTCGTACGCGCGGACCGGGGACACAACGCTAATGCGAGCCGTCCTGCAAAGAGCAACAACCGCTTCCGTCACCGTTGATGGAGAAGTGGTTGGGGAGCTAAGCCGTCCAGGGCTTGTTGCGTTGGTGGCTGCGCATCGAGAAGACAGTCAAGCCGACGTGGAAAAGATGGCGAGGCGCATTGCGACCCTAAGGATCCTGGAAGGCGACCAAAGCGTTCTTGAAGAAGACGCGCCTGTCCTAGTGGTTTCCCAGTTCACTTTGTATGGGCGAACCAAGAAGGGCACCCGACCCTCCTGGTCAGATTCGGCTCCAGCGGCACAGGCGGAGCCCTTCATTGACGAATTGGTTGAGCAGCTTCAAGCCAAGGGAATTGAAGTTGCTACCGGAAAGTTCGGGGCCATGATGCAGGTGGCGTTGGTAAATGATGGGCCATTTACCGTCATCGTTGACACCCGTAGCTGAAAGGCGAACCAACGCCTTCAGCGAACAGAGTGTGCGGTACTTCCAGCCCCGCTTAGGCTGACATCCGTTGGGCAGGTGCCGTCCTGCCCGTTAAGTCGTTCTGAGAATACTCAGGGGGTAGGAATGTTCGAACGTTTTACTGACCGGGCACGACGCGTGATCGTCCTGGCGCAGGAAGAGGCGCGCGGGCTGAAGCACAACTACATTGGCACCGAACACCTGCTCTTAGGTTTAATCCATGAGGGCGACGGGGTCGCCGCTAAAGCTCTTGAGATGGCCGGCGTCAGCTTGGAAGACGCGCAGGCAGCGGTGATTGAGCTAATTGGTGAAGGTGAAAAGCCAGTTGAGGGCCACATCCCGTTCACTCCTCGCGCCAAGCGCGTTTTTGAGCTTTCCTTCCGTGAAGCCCTGCAGCTTGGCCACAACTACATTGGCACCGAACACCTACTTCTAGGTTTGCTCAAAGAAGGCGACGGTGTTGCTGCTCAGGTGCTCCATAAGTTGGACGCAGACCCCGCACAGGTGCGCAAGGGCGTCATGTCTTTACTTCAGGGCTACCACCAGCAAGGCGACAAAGAGTCGGTGGGCACGTCTGGTCAGTCCATGCGCGGTGATCGCGAACGCGGCAACTCCGCGCTCTTGGAACAGTTTGGTCGGAACCTAACCCAGGCTGCGCGCGAAGGAAAACTAGATCCCGTAATTGGCCGTTCTGAAGAGATGGAACGGGTGATGCAGGTTCTGTCCCGGCGCACCAAGAACAACCCGGTGTTGATCGGTGAACCCGGTGTAGGTAAGACAGCTGTGGTTGAAGGATTGGCCCAAGCAATCATTCGTGGTGACGTGCCTGAAACCATCAAGGGCAAACAGATCTACACGCTGGACATGGGCTCTTTGGTGGCCGGGTCACGCTACCGCGGTGACTTTGAAGAACGACTGAAGAAAGTCTTGAAAGAGATCCGCAGCCGCGGCGACATCATTGTCTTCATTGATGAGATCCACACCCTGGTGGGGGCGGGCGCCGCAGAGGGTTCCATTGACGCGGCACAAATGCTCAAGCCCATGCTGGCTCGTGGCGAACTCCAAACAATTGGGGCAACCACCCTGGATGAGTACCGCAAGCACATCGAAAAAGATGCGGCACTGGAACGTCGGTTCCAGCCCGTGAAGGTTGATGAGCCCACGCTTGAGGAGACCATCGGCATTCTGAAGGGCCTGCGCGACCGCTATGAGGCCCACCACCGTGTGATCATCACGGATGAGGCCATTGAAGCTTCCGCTTCCCTAGCTGACCGCTACGTGTCAGACCGTTTCTTGCCGGACAAGGCAATTGACCTGATGGATGAGGCCGGCGCTCGCTTGCGCATTCGCCGGATGACGGCACCACCTCAGCTGCGCGAACTTGAAGAGAAGGTAGCGAAGCTACGGGAACAAAAAGAAGCCGCCATCGACAACCAAGAGTTTGAAAAAGCGGCAGAGCTACGCGACCAGGAGAAGCGCTTAGCTAAAGAGCGCGAAGAGCAGGAAGCCGCGTGGCGCAACGACGGTGACGCAGAGATTTCTGAGGTTACTGAGGATGAGATCGCTCAGGTGTTGGCAATGGCAACCGGCATCCCGGTTGTGAAGCTGACCCAGACCGAAACCACCAAGCTGTTGAACATGGAAGACGCATTGCACAAGCGCGTGATCGGTCAGACGGAAGCCGTTAGCGCCCTGTCCAAGTCGATTCGTCGTAGCCGCGCTGGCTTGAAGGATCCCAAGCGTCCCGGCGGTTCCTTCATTTTCGCCGGACCTACCGGCGTTGGTAAGACTGAGTTGGCGAAGACGTTGGCTGAGTTCTTGTTTGGGGACGAGGACGCGTTGATCCAACTGGACATGTCCGAATTTTCTGAAAAACACACGGCATCCCGCCTGTTTGGCGCGCCTCCCGGATATGTGGGGTACGACGAAGGTGGGCAGCTGACTGAGAAAGTGCGCCGCCGCCCCTTCTCTGTGGTGCTTTTTGATGAGGTTGAAAAAGCGCACCCGGACATCTTCAACTCTCTGCTGCAAATCCTGGAAGAAGGACGCCTTACTGACTCTCAGGGACGCAAAGTTGACTTCAAGAACACGGTGATCTTGATGACCACCAACCTTGGGACTCGCGACATCAACAAGGGTGTCATCACGGGCTTCCAAACTTCAGATGCCATGACGCATGACTATGAGCGGATGAAGAACAAGGTAAATGAGGAGCTGAAGCAGCACTTCCGTCCAGAGTTCCTAAACCGTGTTGATGACGTTGTTGTCTTCCCACCGCTTACACAGGAAGACATCAAGCAGATTGTGGATCTGATGGTGGGACGCCTGTCGGGCAGGATGGCTGAACAGGGAATGGGTTTGCAGCTTCTGGATGAGGCACGTGACCTGCTGGCCGAACGCGGCTACGACCCGGTCTTGGGTGCCAGGCCCCTGCGCCGCGCCATCCAACGCGACATTGAAGACGCCATTTCTGAGCGGATTCTCTTTGGCAGCATCTCCTCCGGAGACGTTGTCACGGTCGGTGTGACAGAAGAAGGCGGGAAGCCAGAGTTCACTTTCAACGG
>CAYFNQ010000035.1:6583-12638 GCA_964344535.1 uncultured Actinomyces sp. | reverse complement strand
GATGGAAGTGTGGGCGCTGGAAGCTTACGGCGCCGCTTACGCACTGCAGGAACTTTTGACCATCAAGTCGGACGACACTGCTGGGCGCGTGAAAGTTTATGAGGCAATTGTGAAGGGTGAGGATATTCCGGAACCGGGTATCCCCGAATCCTTCAGGGTCCTCATCCAGGAAATGCGTTCGCTCTGCCTGGCCGTTGAGGCTTTGGATGCGGAAGGTAACGCACTGGATCTTGAAGAACCCGAAGAAGATGCGCGCAGCACGGATGAGTTGGATCTGAACCTTGGGGCCAGACCACTTTCCGGCCCGTCCGCAATTGACCTTATTTAGAAGACCACCCGAACAGGAGAACTAGTGCTAGACACTAAAGAATTTGACAGTTTGAAAATCTCCTTGGCTACAACCGAGGACGTTGACCGGTGGTCGTACGGCGAAGTGAAGAAGCCGGAAACGATCAACTACCGCACCTTGAAGCCAGAGCGTGACGGCCTTTTCTGTGAGCAAATTTTCGGCCCCACCCGGGACTGGGAGTGCGCTTGCGGTAAGTACAAGCGCGTACGCCACAAGGGCATCACGTGTGAACGCTGCGGTGTTGAAGTGACCCGCAGCAAGGTGCGTCGCGAACGCATGGGCCACATCACGCTGGCCAGCCCGGTGACCCACATCTGGTACTTCAAGGGTGTTCCAAGCCGTCTTGGCTACCTGTTGAACCTGGCGCCGAAGGACCTGGAGAAGGTCATTTACTTCGCGGCTTACATGATCACGGAAGTTGATGAAGAGGGTCGTCGTGAGGACATGGATATGCTCCGCGACGAAATGAACCTCAACAAGGCCCGCCTGGAGCAGAAGCGGGACAATGAGATCAATGAGATTATGGCTGCCGCTGAGGCCCGCCTAGCCCACTTGGAAGAAGAAGGTGCGAAGGCTGACGTTCGTAACCGTGAACGTCGCGGGTTTGAACGGGAGCAGGCTCAAACCAGGCGCATGTATGACGCCCAGATTGCCCGCCTTGAGGCGGTGTGGGAGAGGTTCCGTGACCTAAAGGTTGGGGATCTTGAGGGTGACAAGCGTCTGTATGAGGAAATGGAGTCCCGCTACGGCACCTACTTCAAGGGTTCTATGGGGGCGTCCGCGATCCAGCAGCGTCTGCGTGACTTCGACCTTGAGGGTGAAGTTGAGATCCTGAAGGAAACCATTGCGACGGGTAGCGCCCAGCGTAAAGCTAGGGCTTTGAAGCGTTTGAAGGTTGTGAACGCTTTCCTGACGACCGGTAACAAGCCGGAGTCCATGGTTCTTGACAAGATCCCGGTGATCCCACCGGACATTCGCCCCATGGTTCAGTTGGATGGTGGCCGTTTCGCGACCTCTGACTTGAACGACCTGTACCGCCGCGTCATCAACCGCAACAACCGCTTGAAGCGGATGCTTGATCTTGGTGCCGCTGAGGTGATGATCAACAACGAAAAGCGCATGCTGCAAGAAGCTGTTGACGCACTGTTTGACAACGGTCGTCGTGGCCGCCCGGTTGCGGGAGCCTCGAACCGTCCGCTGAAGTCGATTTCCGACATGCTGAAGGGCAAGCAGGGCCGGTTCCGTCAAAACCTTCTGGGTAAGCGCGTTGACTACTCTGGCCGTTCGGTCATTGTTGTGGGCCCGCAGCTGAAACTGTCCCAGTGTGGTCTGCCAAAGCAGATGGCGTTGGAACTGTTCAAGCCTTTCGTCATGAAGCGTCTTGTTGATAAGAACTACGCGCAAAACGTGAAGGCCGCGAAGCGCAAGGTTGAGCGCCAGCATCCTGAGGTGTGGGACGTCCTGGATGAGGTCATCCGCGAACACCCGGTGTTGCTAAACCGTGCCCCCACCCTGCACCGTTTGGGTATTCAGGCGTTTGAGCCGCAGCTGATTGAGGGTAAAGCGATTCAGCTGCACCCGCTTGCCTGTGGTGCTTTCAACGCTGACTTTGACGGTGACCAGATGGCAGTTCACTTGCCACTGGGTGCGGAAGCTCAGGCTGAGGCCCGTGTTCTCATGTTGTCGACGAACAACATTTTGAAGCCTTCTGATGGTCGCCCGGTCGCCATGCCTTCACAGGACATGATTTACGGCCTGTTCTACCTGACGTCTGAGGAACCTGTAGATGGCCCCGTGCCTCACTACAGCTCCGTCGCCGAAGCGGTAATGGCTTTTGATGCGGGAATCATTTCCCTGCACCAGGAAGTCGTGATCCGTTTTGACGACATTACGCCCCCTGCCAACTGGGAAGCCCCAGAGGGTTGGGAGCCAGGTCAGCCTGTTGACTTGAAGACCACTTTGGGTCGCGCCCTGTTCAATGAGACGTTGCCGGAGGACTACCCGTACGTCAACGAAACGGTTGAGAAGAAGCTGCTTTCCACCATCGTGAACAACTTGGCGGACCGCTACCCGAATGTTTTGGTTGCGGAGTCCTTGGACGCCCTGAAGGCTGCCGGTTTCTACTGGGCCACCTGGTCCGGTGTCACGATTGCTTTTACCGATATTGAGCCAGCTCCTCATAAGGAAGAGATCTTGGCGAAGTATGAGGAAAAAGCGGCCGCCATCCAAAAGGAATTCGACCGCGGTTTGATTGACGCTGATGACCGCTACCGCGAGCTTGTTGACGTGTGGACTGAGTGCACGGCTGAGGTTGCAAAAGACATGCAGGACCACTTCTCTTCAGAGAACACCGTGTACCGCATGGTGAACTCTGGGGCGCGTGGTAACTGGTCGCAGATCCAGCAAATCGCGGGTATGCGTGGCCTGGTGTCTGACCCGAAGCAGAAGCTGATCGAACGTCCTATCAAGGCGAACTACCGTGAAGGTTTGACGGTTTTGGAGTACTTCATCGCTACTCACGGTGCCCGTAAGGGAACTGCTGACACGGCGCTTCGTACTGCAGAGTCCGGTTACCTGACACGTCGCCTGGTCGACGTTTCCCAGGATGTCATTGTTCGTAGTGAGGATTGCGGCACCCGCCTTGGTGTGGAGCTGCCCATCGCGACTAGGGGAGAGGACGGCGAACTGGTCCGTTCCGACCTAGTTGACACGACTGCTTTGGCTAGGACGTTGGCGGCAGATGCAACGGACGAGGACGGCGTGATCATCGCCGAAGCCGGCACCGACGTCACCACTGAAGTTGTCGACGAACTGGTGGAAAACGGTATCGATAAGATCCGTGTCCGCTCCGTTCTTACTTGCGAGGCCCCGGTGGGTACCTGCGCGGCTTGCTACGGCCGTTCACTAGCTACCGGTAAGCGCGTGGACATTGGTGAGGCTGTGGGCATTATTGCTGCTCAGTCCATTGGTGAGCCCGGAACCCAGCTGACGATGCGTACCTTCCACACCGGTGGTGCTGCTTCCGGTGGTACGGACATCACCCAGGGTCTACCCCGTGTTCAGGAGTTGTTCGAGGCCCGCACACCCAAGGGTGTCGCGGTTATGGCTGAGGCTGCTGGAACCGTGGAGATTGATGATGAGAACCCGAACTTCCGCGTGATCGTCATCAAGCGGGATGACGACAAGGAAGATATTCGCGTTGAGGTGACTCGCCGTTCCAAGCTGATGGTGGAACCTGGTGAACAGGTTTCTGCCGGCCAGCAGTTGACTGTGGGACGTTTGGATCCGAAGGAGGTTCTGCGTTTGCGTGGGGCTTCTAAGGCTCAGCGTCAACTGGTTGATGAGGTGCAGGAGATTTACCGCAGCCAGGGCGTGGATATCCACTCCAAGCACATTGAGGTGATTGTGCGTCAGATGATGCGTCGAATCACCGTGTTGGAGCCGGGTGACACAACCTTCATGCCGGGTGAGCTGGTGGATTCGGTGGCGTTCCGTGAGGAGAACCGTCGGGTTGCTGCGGAGGGTGGCGAATTCGCTAAGGGCCGCCAGATGCTGATGGGTATTACGAAGGCGTCGCTGGCTACGGATTCGTGGCTGTCTGCCGCATCTTTCCAGGAGACCACGAAGGTTCTAACTGAGGCGGCTATGAACGCCAAGGTTGATCCGCTGCTGGGTCTGAAGGAGAACGTGATCCTAGGTAAGTTGATCCCTGCGGGCACGGGCTTGCCGGTGTACAACGATGTTGAGGTGGAGCCAACGGCTGAGGCCATGGCGGAAATGAACTACAGCCCCCTTGACTTCGTGTTGCCGCAGAACCCTGAGGACCTCCAGGGCTTCGTCGACTCCCTCAACGACATCGACTTCGGTTTGGGCTTCTCTAACGGCTAGCCCAGACCCCCGCGGACACAGCATCTAGGTTGCCCGCCATTTGGTTGCATGCCATCTGGCGCACTAACTAGAGTGTCCGCCCGTCGTATTGTGATTGGCCCCCGGTGTGCAGGTTGCGCCGGGGGCCTTTCGCACCCAGATTCCCTCATCTGGGCCCCTATTTTTGACCCGCATTTTGTCCCCGAATTCAATAACGACGTTTGTGGCCACGAAAACACTGTTATCGACCCTTTTCTTGACCACAACCCACCCATTTGCGAACGAGGACCCGCGCTCGACCCCTCCCTAGCGAACGAGGACCCTCACCCACCCCTCAAGTGACCAAATCTTCGGGCAGGATCCAGCATCTCGGGTGGGAACGGGACCCATAGGGGACCGGGCCCCCGGCGCAGGGGCACGTCCAATTCCCGCAAGTCCGCGACAAGCTGGGCTAAAGCCTGCTGGGGGCGTCCCATCAGTGCAGAACTCAGGCGCACCAGGCTCCACCCCGACTTTTCCAAGAACCTGTGTCTGTTCAGAAACCGCCGCCCGGCCTCCGCGTCGGTGGTTAGCTTCTGGCCTCCATCGAACTCAAACCCAACCCGCTCATTTGGCAGCGCCAGGTCCAGCCGATAGAAAGAGCGACCAGCGGCAACTGGAAACTGCGTCCATAGAGTCCCATAGACAGGTTCGGGCAAAGCGCAGTGCAGTAGCCACAACAGGAAAGTCTCTCCGACCGTGTCGCACCCCGCCCGCGCTGCGTCGATAATCCACCGCGCCCGCCGAGCCCCACGGACCCGCGTTTCCCCACTAACTACTTCGCGAAGCTCACCACGCACCCGTGCCTCAATCGCGGCGACTGCACTGGCTTCTTCCCTAGGCAGCTTCAAGAGGGGTGCGGGCACGTGGCGCAGGGGTTCGAACTCGCGACACGGCTCATCAAACGCCGCACCCACCGCCATCAACCCCACCAGAGGGTGCGCGTGGTGAGCTATCTGCACCGCGGCGCGCCCAAGCTTCGTCAGATTCCCACCCCTTGCCGCCGTCCCGGCTCCTTCCCTGGGCAACGACTCGCAAACAGCAATGCGTTGCGTCAGTCGCTTTTCAAGGACTGGGGGGACCAGGATCTTGCCAATCTTTACCGCCGGTAGCTTCACGGTCTTCTGCTTGTGGCCACCTACCAACAATTCAATGTCGGGTGCACTGGACCACGTGGCCTGCCGTAGGTTCACCAGGGCTGCTTCACCTGTGAGGCCGTGACTCTTCGGGTGCGCCACAAGAGCGGCTTCAGCGCGAGCCTCAGTCACCAGCCGCGCCACCTTCCAACTTTCCAGACCCGGGGGTATCCGACTGACGTCAAGCTGGAAGCCCCTACGCAGCGGCACCAGGCTTGGGTTGCGGTCTAGGCGCACCCGGTCATTCTTAGTTGACGTAACCACTGCGCCCTGCGGCAGCATCCTCATCACTCGCGCCGCCTTCCTGCCCATCTCCCCATCTCAGGGTCGCGTCTAGTAAGTCCCTGCAAAAAGGTTGGGTTGGCCCGGGGCCTCGTCGGCCGCCCCACAGTGTCTGTCCGGTATGACCCCGGGCACTAAGAACTCTGCCGGAGTTTGCGCGTCCCACAGTCGCCAACCACTGCCTCCTGTGGAGGGCCTCCCTACGTGAATCTTTGGAAACCCCGCCACCACAACGACCCCGACAAACAAATGACACATTAATGTGCCAGTTAGCAGGCCGTGGTGGAACCGCGACCCACCCAAAAACCGGTCAAAACCCAACCCCCGTGGGCCTTTCGGCGCACCCGCCCCACTCCCGGCAGCCCCGCAATCTCAATTGCCG
>CAYFNQ010000035.1:0-6483 GCA_964344535.1 uncultured Actinomyces sp. | reverse complement strand
GGCGTACCATCTCTAAATATGAGGCGCACGCCACATTTGCTGGTGCCGCCGAACCCGACACAGGGCCGTGTTCGAGGATCAGGAGAGGGACGATCGTGGCACTTGATGTAAAGGCTGAGGACAAGAAAGACGGGATCACACCCGAAGAAGAAAAGTATGTGATCCGCAATAAGGACGGTGTCCCCGTTGGCGTAAAGCCGCACACCGATTGGACCGTCTGGAAGGTCCTCCTTTGGGTGGGCATCGCACTGCTGGGTGGCCTTGGCTGGACTGTTCTAGCCATCATCCGCGGTGAACACGTGAACACGATCTGGTTCGTGATCACCTCCATCTGTTCCTATGCCATCGGCTACCGGTTCTACGCGCTGTACATCCAACGCAAGATCATGCGCCCCATGGATAAGAACGCCACTCCCGCTGAGCGCATTAACAACGGCAAGGACTTCGACCCCACAAACCGCGTTGTTCTTTACGGCCACCACTTCGCCGCAATCGCCGGCGCCGGCCCACTGGTCGGACCGGTATTGGCCGCCCAAATGGGCTACCTCCCCGGCACCATCTGGATCATCGTGGGCGTCATTTTTGCCGGCGCCGTCCAGGACATGCTTGTCCTGTTCTTCTCCATGCGTCGCGGCGGCCGCTCCCTGGGCCAAATGGCTATTGACGAGATCGGCAAGATCGGCGGCACCATCGCCACGTTCGCCGTGTTCATCATGCTCATGATTGTCCTAGCAGTTCTAGCCATGATCTGCGTCAACGCACTAGCCGAATCCCCCTGGGGTGTCTTCGCTGTCGCCTGCACCATCCCCATTGCGATTGGCATGGGACTGTGGCTTCGCTACGTGCAACCGGGCAATATCACCATGGTTTCCATCATCGGCTTCGTCCTGCTGATCGCCGCCATCGTCGGCGGCCGCTGGGTTGCCGAGCACCCCGTACTGTCGGAGTTCTTCCACCTGTCACACACCACGCTAGTTGTCGCCATGGTGATCTACGGTTTCTTCGCCGCCGTCCTACCGGTCTGGCTGCTGCTGACACCGCGTGACTACCTGTCCACCTTCATGAAGGTCGGCACCATCGTCATCCTGGCTCTGGGCATTGTCATCGTCCGCCCCTGGGTCCAGATGCCGGCTGTCACGGAGTTTGCTTCAAACACTGAGGGCCCGGTGTTCGCCGGAACCCTGTTCCCCTTCCTATTCATCACCATTGCCTGTGGTGCCCTTTCAGGAATGCACGCCACAGTTTCTTCCGGTACCACCCCGAAGATGATCCAAAAGGAATCCCAGGCCCGCCTAATTGGCTACGGCGGCATGCTCATGGAATCCTTCGTTGCGATCATGGCCTTGGCTGCAGCAGTTTCCTTGAACCAGGGCGTCTACTTCTCCATGAACATGTCGCAGGCAGCACTGGAGAACACCGCTGGGACGACCATTTCCGGAACGCCCGGCTCTGAGGAGTTCTACGCTTCCCAAGCTCAAGTCGCCTCTGAAGCCGTTGAAAACCTCAACGTTTCCAACATGGAAGGCGGCCACCCCGTCATCGAGTGGGAGACGTGGGACGCGGACGGCAATGAGGTCCTGCTTGTCGGACCCGACGCCATCCGCGCCGTCGCGCAGGACGTTGGTGAACCCTCCGTTGTTTCAAGAACCGGCGGCGCCCCAACTCTTGCCGTGGGAATCGCGAACATCATGCACCAGTTCGCTGGCGGTCGCGCCATGATGGGTTTCTGGTACCACTTCGCGATCATGTTTGAGGCTCTGTTCATCCTCTCCGCCGTCGACGCCGTGACCCGCGTGTCACGCTTCCAACTGGGAGATGCCTTGGGCAACGTCCTGCCGAAGTTCCGTGATCCGGGCTGGAAGGTCGGTTCCTGGCTGACCACCGGCATCGTCGTTGGCGCTTGGGGTTCGCTGCTGCTGATGGGGGTGACGGACCCTCGCGGCGGGATCCAAACGCTCTACCCACTGTTTGGTATCGCCAACCAGTTGATAGCGGCGATAGCGCTCCTACTTTGTACGGTGATCGTCGTCCGTAAGGGCTATGCGAAGTACGCGTGGATACCTCTGGTCCCGTTCCTGTGGGATTTCGCGACCACGTTCACGGCGTCGTTTGAGAAGATTTTCTCCCCCGACCCCGCACTTGGCTACTGGACCCAGTGGCGTATTGCCCGCGCAGCGAAGGCTGAGCTCCTGGCTACTGGCGGCGATGCTGAGGCGATCGCGATCCAAAGCGCCGTCATCCGCAACACGTTCATCCAGGGTTCCATGTCCATCTTGTTCGTGCTCTTGGTAGCTGCGATCATCCTGGCTGCCGTTTACCGGGTTGTGTACGCCCTGCGCACGGGAGATACGACGACGTCCGAGGATCCTTTCAAAGAATCCAACTTCTACGCCCCCACAACCTTGATGGCCACTAAGCTGGAGCGCAAGCTTGAACAGCAGTACAACCGGGTTGGCGATCCTGCGCTGATCCCAGGACGTGCGGGGGGCCATGGCGGACACTGACACCGACCTCGAAGCTGACGTGGGCCTCGACGCTGACGTCGACGCTGACGCGGGCCTCGAAGAGCAAGCCGCCAAGCCCTCCGGCTTGGCGCGCCTCTTCGCCCCCGTCAAGCAGGCAACCTGGTACGTGAAGCAGATAATGGGTGACGCCGCTTACGACAACTATTTGGAACGTCATAAGCGCATCCACCCAGACCACGAACCCATGACTGAAAAAGAGTTTTGGCGCTCACGTGACGACTTTAATGAAGACAACGTGCAAACCGGGTGCTGCTGACCACACCCGCCCGTCTTGCCCGCCAGTGTCTGCGTCGCATCACACACCGCACTACGTTGCCGCAGCTCCCGCGCGGCCATTAGGCTGGACCGCGGTACTCGACTAGTCGGGTTCCCAGTTCGCCCCAGGTTCCACCCGGTGCGACAGCGGGCTCTAATTTCCGTTTGAGCTCCGGACGTCATCCTCCTGCCTAGCGTTTTGCCAGGTTCAGTCATGGCGGGCCGGCCCCTGACGGTGTTTGCTGTCCGCAGGGGATCTGATCAGTTGATCAGCAGCCACTGATTTCAAGAAGAGACGGAGCAGTAGTGCCCACAATTCAGCAGTTGGTCCGCAAGGGCCGCACGCCGAAGCCTAAGAAGGCGAAGACACCTGCGCTTAAGGGTTCCCCTCAGCGCCGCGGTGTTTGCACGCGCGTTTACACCACCACACCGAAGAAGCCGAACTCTGCTTTGCGTAAGGTCGCCCGTGTGCGCCTGTCTAGCGGCATTGAAGTTTCTGCTTACATTCCGGGAGAGGGTCACAACCTCCAAGAACACTCCATGGTTTTGGTTCGCGGCGGCCGTGTGAAGGACCTTCCCGGTGTCCGCTACCGCATTGTTCGCGGTGCTTTGGATACTCAGGGTGTCCGTGACCGCAAGCAGGCTCGTTCCCGCTACGGCGCGAAGAAGGAGAAGAACTAATGCCTCGTAAAGGCCCAGTCCCTAAGCGCCCACTGATTGACGACCCGGTTTACGGCTCCAAGCTGGTTTCTCAGCTGGTGAACCGTGTCCTGTTGGACGGCAAGAAGTCCACGGCCCAGTCCATCGTGTACGGCGCCCTGGAAATTGTCGGTGAGAAGACCGACCAGCCGCCCGTCACCGTTTTGAAGAGGGCCCTGGACAACATTCGTCCGACCCTTGAGGTGCGTTCACGCCGCGTCGGTGGTTCCACCTACCAGGTACCGGTTGAGGTTCGCCCTTCCCGCGCCACCACGCTGGCTTTGCGCTGGCTGGTTGATTTCTCCCGTAAGCGCCGCGAAAAGTCGATGACTGAGCGTCTTGCCTACGAAATCATGGACGCAGCTAATGGTCTTGGTGGCGCTGTGAAGCGTCGCGAAGACGTCCACAAGATGGCCGAAGCGAACCGCGCGTTCGCCCACTACCGCTGGTAACCCAGCCTTAGAAGTTAGGACGACCAAGTGGCACTTGAAGTGTTGACCGACCTCAACAAGGTCCGCAACATCGGCATCATGGCACACATTGATGCTGGCAAGACGACTGTTACCGAGCGCATCCTGTTTTACACGGGCATCAACTACAAGTTGGGCGAAACCCACGATGGTGCTTCGACAACTGACTGGATGGACCAGGAAAAGGAACGCGGCATCACCATTACTTCCGCGGCTGTGACGACGTTCTGGAAGGGTTACCAGATCAACGTCATTGACACCCCCGGTCACGTTGACTTCACCGTTGAGGTGGAGCGTTCGCTGCGCGTGCTTGACGGCGCGGTTGCAGTGTTCGACGGTAAGGAAGGTGTTGAGCCCCAGTCTGAAACCGTTTGGCGCCAGGCTGATAAGTATGAGGTTCCCCGGATTTGCTTCATCAACAAGATGGACAAACTGGGTGCTGACTTCTTCTACTCTGTCCAAACCATTAAGGATCGTCTTGGCGCTAGGCCAATCGTTATGGAGATCCCGATTGGTGCTGAGGACAGCTTTGAAGGCGTCATCGACCTGATCGAAATGAAGTCGCTGCGCTTCCCTGCAAAGGACGACAAGGGCAACCCCACTATGGGTGCCCTGATCGTTGAGGGTGAGGTGCCGGAGGATCTGGTTGAGCTAGCCGAAGAGTGGCGCGAAAAGCTGGTTGAGGATGCCGCTGAAGGCACTGAGGAACTCATGGATGCTTACCTTGAGAACCTGGAGCTTTCTAAGGAGCAGATTAAGGAAGGCGTTCGCGCCCTCACTGTTTCCGGCCAGGCGTTCCCCACCTACTGCGGTACTGCTCTGCGTAACCAGGGCGTGCAGCCAGTCCTTGACGCTGTCATTGATTTCCTCCCTAGCCCCCTAGACGTTGAAGCTGTTGAAGGCTTCCGCCCGGGGTATGAGGATGAAGACCACAAGGTCCTGCGTAAGCCTGATGAGGACGAACCGTTCTCAGCCTTGGCTTTCAAGGTCGCCGTTCACCCCTTCTTCGGAAAGCTCACGTTCATTCGTGTCTACTCCGGCAAGGTTGATTCTGGCTCCCAGGTTATGAACTCCACCAAGGGCAAGCGTGAGCGCATCGGCAAGATTTTCCAGATGCACTCCAACAAGGAAAACCCTGTTGACTCAGCTCACGCCGGCCACATTTACGCTGTCGTGGGCCTGAAGGACACGACGACTGGTGACTCCTTGTCCGCCATGAACGACCCGGTTGTTCTGGAAACAATGAGCTTCCCCAAGCCCGTTATTCACGTGGCTGTGGAGCCCAAGTCGAAGGCTGACCAGGAAAAGATGGGTACCGCCATCCAGAAGCTGGCGGAAGAAGACCCCACTTTCTCCGTGGAGTTGGATCCTGAAACTGGCCAAACCATCATCGGTGGTATGGGTGAGCTTCACTTGGACATCATCGTTGACCGTATGCGCCGTGAGTACAAGGTAGAGGCGAACGTTGGTAAGCCCATGGTTGCTTACCGCGAAACCATTACCCGCCCTGTTGACAAGCTGGAGTACACCCACAAGAAGCAAACGGGTGGTTCCGGTCAGTTCGCGCGCGTCATCATGGCGTTGGAGCCCATGGAAGCGGATGCAGACGTTGATTATTCGTTCGAGGATAAGGTCACTGGCGGCCGCATCCCCCGCGAATACATTCCTTCGGTGGATCAAGGCTTCAAGGCAGCCCTGGATACCGGCGTGTTGGCCGGCTACCCGGTTGTTGGCGTGAAGTCGACTCTGCTTGACGGCGCTTACCACGATGTTGACTCTTCAGAAATGGCGTTCAAGATTGCCGGCACCATGGCTATGCGTGAAGCTCTGCGCAAGGCTGGCTCCGTTTTGCTTGAACCCGTCATGGATGTTGAGGTCCGCACCCCTGAGGAATACATGGGGGACGTGATTGGTGACTTGAACAGCCGTCGCGGTCAGATTCAGTCAATGGATGAGCAGCACGGTGTTCGTGTAGTTCGTGCGCTTGTCCCACTTTCAGAAATGTTCGGTTACGTCGGAGACTTGCGTTCTAAGACGCAGGGCCGTGCGGTCTACAGCATGCAGTTTGATAGCTACGCTGAAGTACCAAAGGCTGTCTCCGAAGAAATCGTTAGCAAGTCTCGGGGCGAGTAGCCCCGGGGTGGCTCCGCGCCAACCAAACCCAAAAGGCGCGATTAACGCGGAGCCCCTCACAAAATAAAAGGAAAACCCCGTAGCTGCTTTGCCCCAATGTAGGGTTACATTGGCCCACAGGCGAAGAACAACTACCCGAGTCCAGGAGGACAAATAGTGGCGAAGGCCAAGTTTGAGCGCGTAAAGCCTCACGTGAACGTCGGCACCATTGGTCACGTTGACCACGGTAAGACGACTCTGACCGCAGCAATTACTAAGGTTCTGGCAGATAAGTACCCTGACCTGAACACTTTCAGCCCGTTCGACAAGGTTGACAACGCACCTGAGGAACGCGAACGCGGCATTACCATTAACGTTTCCCACGTTGAGTACCAGACGGATGACCGTCACTACGCTCACGT
>CAYFNQ010000034.1:7000-13070 GCA_964344535.1 uncultured Actinomyces sp. | reverse complement strand
ACGTCCCCGTCAGCCATGACGTAATCCTTACCCTCCATGCGGACACGGCCATTGGCCTTGGCGGCCGCCATGGATCCCAGCTCTACCAGCTCATCAAATGAGACAACTTCTGCCTTGATGAACCCTTTTTGGAAGTCCGTGTGGATTACGCCAGCAGCCTCTGGAGCCGTCGCCCCCTTGCGGATCGTCCAGGCCCGTGCTTCTTTGGGGCCAGCGGTGAGGTAAGTCTGCAGGCCTAGGGTGTCAAAGCCGACCCGAGCCAACTGGTCTAGGCCGGATTCCTCCTGCCCAGTTTCCGCAAGGAGCTCGCGGGCCTCATCTTCTTCTAGCTCCACCAATTCCGCTTCAAACTGTGCATCCAAGAAGATGGCTTCCGCGGGTGCAGCCAGCTCAGTCAGCCGATCCTTCAACTCCTGGTCTGCCATTCCTTCGGAGTCCATGTTGAAGACGTAAATGAAAGGCTTGCTGGTCATCAGCTGAAACGAACGCACAATTTCCGGGTCCAAGCCCGCAGTCGCTTCTGCGGTGAGCAACTGACCTTCCTCAAGCAGCGCCTGGACCGCAAGCGCGGTGTCCAAGACTTCTTTCGGAGTCTTTTTGCCCTTGACCTCTTTTTCAAGGCGCGGGACATGTTTCTCCATGGTCTGCAGGTCCGCCAGCATCAGCTCAGTGGTGATGGTTTCGATGTCGGCTTTCGGGTCGACAGCACCGTCGACGTGCACCACGTCCTCGTCCCCAAAAGCGCGCGTCACCATGCAAATGGCGTCAGCTTCACGGATGTTTGCTAGGAACTGGTTACCCAGGCCCTCCCCCTCCGACGCCCCTCGGACGATCCCCGCAATGTCTACAAACGAAACGACAGCGGGAAGGGTGCGGGCAGAACCGAACACTTCTGCTAGTTGGTCCAAGCGCGGGTCAGGCAGCGGCACTACACCAACGTTTGGTTCGATCGTGGCAAACGGGTAGTTAGCGGCCAGCACCGTGGCGCGGGTCAGAGCGTTGAACAGGGTCGACTTGCCAACGTTCGGCAGTCCTGCGATACCAATTGTTAAAGACACGCGCCAAGTCTAGGTGTCCCCATGTGGGTGGGGGCAGCGGCGTGGGGCCTTTCACGTCTAGCGCGTGTGTCCCTTCGGGCGGCGACGGCCGCGAATGTTGCCGGGAAGCAGGCCCGCATTCACCAGTTGGGTCTTTAGGTTGTGGGGCAGGGCGAACGTGGTGCTCTCAGTTTGGGTGCGAACCTCCTCGACGTCACCCATCCCCAGTTCCTGCAAGCGCTCAATCAGGTCACGCACCAAGATCTCTGGTACGGATGCGCCCGAGGTGACACCAACCGTGTTGACGCCTTCTAGCCAAGCCGGGTCTAGTTCCTCAGCAAAGTCAACGCGCTTGGCTTTTTTCGCGCCGGCTTCCTCCGCTACTTCCACAAGACGAACGGAGTTGGAGGAGTTTGCTGACCCAACAACGACCACCAGGTCAGCTTGGGGAGCAATGGCTTTGACGGCTTCTTGACGGTTTTGCGTTGCGTAGCAAATGTCGTCAGAGGGTGGGTCTTCAAGGTTTGGGAACTTTTCGCGCAAGCGCCGGACGGTCTCCATGGTTTCGTCAACACTAAGGGTTGTCTGGGAGATCCAGACAACTTTGTTGGGGTCGCGCACCTCAACATTGTCGACTTCGTCGGGCGTTCCTACGATTTGGATGTGGTCGGGGGCTTCTCCGTATGTGCCTTCAACTTCTTCGTGACCCACGTGACCGACCAGGATGATGTCGTAGTCACCTTCAGCAAACCGGATTGCCTCCCTGTGAACTTTTGTCACCAGCGGGCAGGTTGCGTCGATTGCCCTCAGTTGGCGGTCATCCGAATCGGCGCGAACCTGGGGCGAAACACCGTGAGCCGAAAAGACAACCGTCTGTCCCTCAGGGATCTGGTCGACTTCGTCAACGAAGATGGCCCCACGTTTAGTCAGCGTGTCCACGACGTACTTGTTATGGACGATCTCTTTACGAACGTAGACGGGACCGTCTTCTAGCTCCAGGGCTCTTTCAACAACTTCTACAGCCCTGTCGACGCCGGCGCAGTAGCCGCGTGGGGCGGCCAAGAGAATCTTTTTGGTGGCGGCGGGACTGGCTTCCACGGGAGCAGTCAAAGCAGTAAGAGCAGTCATGCCTCCACGGTATCGCGTTAGGACAGGGGTCCCAAGAGAATTCGGCCACGGTGAATTTGTCGTGGGCAGGTGGGAGACTGGGAGGGTGAGTTCGAACCAGTATCCAGCGCTCGATTCGCAGGCGCCCCCGGGACCGCAAGCCGGGCACGGCTCATCATCGGCAGCGCCCCGGTCTGAACAAGCTAAGTCGGAGCTTCCCGAATTGGCGGCGCAGACCTCTCCAGATCGCCCGTGGCCGCTGCGGCTGCTGGCCTCCAAGATGAAAGTCCATGTTGAGCGCGCTCCCGAAACTTGGGTTACGGGGCAAATCGTCCAGCTAAACCGGCGCGGGGCGACCCAACTTTCTTTCTTCACGCTGCGCGACAGTGACGTCGATGTCTCTATGGAGGCAACCGCGTTTGCCGGTGTGATCAGCCAAGCGGGTCCCAGTTTGGAAGTTGGCTCCAAAGTCGTAGCGCGGGTGAAGCCAACCTATTTTGAACGTAGTGGTCGCCTGACTCTACGGGCCAATGAGATTCAGTTGCAGGGCCTTGGTTCTTTGCTGGCTCAGATCGAGCAGCTGCGACGAAGACTCACTGCTGAAGGACTATTTGACGAAGCTAGAAAGAAGCCGCTTCCGCTGCTACCTAAAGTTATTGGGCTGGTGTGCGGTAAAGATGCGAAGGCTAAAGACGACGTCCTAATCAACGCGCGGTTGCGTTGGCCCGCGGCTACTTTTGAGATCCGCGAAGTGCTGGTGCAAGGACCGCAGGCAGCTGGCCAAGTGAGCCAAGCAATTGGAGAACTTGACCAGATCCCCGACGTTGATGTGATCGTCGTGGCCCGCGGTGGAGGGTCGACCGAAGATCTGTTGCCCTTCTCTGAAGAGGTGTTGATTAGGGCTGCAGCTAGCGCCACAACTCCCATAGTTTCAGCCATTGGCCATGAGGCTGACGCACCACTTTTAGACTTTGTTGCAGACTTTCGCGCCTCAACGCCAACGGACGCGGCCCGAAGAATTGTTCCTGACCTTGCAGACGAAAAAGCTTGGGTGAGCTCCACTGAAGCTGCCATGCACGCTGCTCTGCAAAGGACCCTGAGCAATGAAATGCAGCTAATGCACCTGCTCCTTAGTCGACCTGTCCTGCAAGCCCCAACAGCCGTGATTGACCAGGAACTACTGGGGGTCGAACAGGCACAGCTAAGGGGGCTAACCGCCGTGCGCCAGAGCCTGCGCAACCAGGCCGGAGAGATAGAGGCGTTGTCCAACGTCCTGGATGCACTTTCGCCAGCGGCAACCTTGGAGCGCGGCTACGCCATTGTGCGTCTTCCCGGCGGCCAGGTGTTGGACTCTACGACCGAACTGAAACAAAAAGACTTGGTGGAAACCATGTTGGCACGCGGCACTTTCGTCAGCCAAGTAGTGGGAACGAATCCAGCGGGATCATTTATAGACCCCGCACCAAAGGAGCAACCGTGAGTGACAGCCAGAAGCAACCTCTAGCGGACCCGGCCACGTTGAGTTACGAAGAGGCGAAGGAGCAGTTGCGCCTCACCGTTGCGCAACTGGAGTCCGGGTCTATCCCTCTTGAAGACACATTGGCCATCTGGACGCGCGGCCAGGCATTAGCGGCTCGTTGCCGACACATTCTGGAAGAAGCGGCCGCTAAACTTGAAGAAGCGCAGAGTGTGGATCGGGAACAACCGGAGGGAACGAACCAGTGAGCTTGCCACCACCCAACGGAGAATCGTCAGTACTGGTAATCGGCGAAGCACTCATGGACCTGGTGATCCGACACGGGTCCACCGAACTTGAGGCCGAAGCTGTTCCGGGCGGCTCCCCAGCAAATGTTGCCGTAGCTCTAGGCCGGTTGGGAATCCCGGTTGAACTGGAGACGTGGCTTGGCACAGACGACTTTGGCGTCCAGATCACTTCGCACCTAAAAGACTCTAAGGTGTCGGTTTCGGACCACTCCCTAGGCGCCGATGCCACACCTAAGGCAACCGCTCACCTGGATGAATCGGGGGCGGCAACCTACACGTTTGACCTGGTGTGGGATCCTCAAGCGCCACTGCCAATCCCCCAGAGCGCAGAAATCGTGCACACGGGTTCGATAGCTGCCGTTATTGCTCCCGGCGGTGAGACCGTTTTGCAGGCGTTGGCCGCGGCGAAGGAACAAGCGCTCATCACGTACGACCCGAACGCAAGACCACAACTTATGGGCGACCCGGCAACTGCACGCGAAGCGATCGAACAGATCTTCACACTTGCCGACGTCGTGAAGGCTTCGGATGAAGACCTGGAGTGGCTCTACCCCGGCCGGTCAGCAGAAGCCTCCGCGGTCGCTCTAGCAGACCAGTTTCAAATTCCACTGTTTGTTCTTACTCGCGGTTCCAAGGGAGCAATGGGATGGTCTGCGAACGGGGTAGTCGAAGTAGCTCCAGCGCCCGTGAAGGTCGTTGACACTGTTGGTGCTGGCGACACTTTTATGGGCGGCTTGATCGACGCACTGTGGCGCAGGAACATCAAGGGGCGCAAGGGGCGTGGGCTGCTTTCACAGTTGAGCTCTGGGGAAGTGGAAGCGATCCTAGAAGAAGCGGCACAACTGGCCGACATTGTTGTTCAACGCCAAGGCGCCAACCCACCTTGGGCCAGTGAGCTAGGACGATAGATAGACCATACCGGGTGACCTACTGCGTCAGATCGGCTCTGTCTTCTGGTGCGGCATCAACTAGCGTCTGCCAAACAGACTCGTCAAGACCGGCGTCACCTAACCCCTGAACGGGGGAATGGGAAATCTTCGGGTGGAACGGGGTGTCGTGGGACTCCCAGTCAGAATGCAGGTCCTCATGAAGTTTCTCCCCTTCACGCAACCCCGTGTAGCGGATCTTGATGTCCTTGTTCGACAGGGCAATCATCTTGCGAGCGATGTGCTCAATTCGGACTGGTTCTCCCATGTCCAAGATCAACACTTCACTGGGACGCCCAATGGCCCCCGCCTGCAAAACTAGCTGGCAGGCTTCAGGAATAGTCATGAAATACCGGGTGACGTCCGGGTGGGTAATTGTAAGCTCTTTACCTTCTTCGATCAGGCGGTAGAAGGTCGGGAGCATTGATCCCCTAGACCCAATCACGTTACCGAACCGGACCGAAAGGTATCGCTTGCCTGGCTGGCCATTCATGCTGGCAACGATGCGTTCCGCGACCCTCTTCGATAAACCCAAAATAGAGGTTGGGTTAGCAGCTTTGTCCGTGGAAATATTGACCAAGACAGGTACGTCAGCGGCAATGCAGGCGTCAACAACGTTTTGTGTCCCTAGAACGTTGGTCTTCCACGCCTCTGCTGGGAAGCGTTCAAGGGCCGGAAGGTGCTTTAGTGCCGCAGCATGGAAAACAACGTCCGGCTGGGTTTCTAGGAAGATCTTCTCTAGTGCGTCCCGATCTCTAATGTCTGCTAGGACCGTTGCCTCAGTGTTGAGCAGTCCTTGACCGAATACCTGAATTTCTGCCTGCTGCAGCCCTGTCTCATCCCGGTCCAACATGATGAGCTTTTTTGGCCCGTGTCTGGCAATCTCAACTGCCAATTGAGAACCTATGGATCCCCCTGCCCCGGTTACCAAGACTGTTTTGCCATTCAGGTACTCAGCGATTTGCGACACGTTTGTGTCAACGGTGTCGCGCCCCAGCAAGTCTTCAACCTTGAGATCCCGCAGCCCAGAGGGCTTTACACCGGAACGAAGCATCTCTTCGGTTGGCGGCATCACTTGAACACGCAAATTCAGAGGCGTTGCTGCTTCCTCCACTTCTCGCAGCAATTTTCGGTCGGGATCCCCCATCGCAACTACCAGTGTCTTGGCACCAGTGTCCAAAGCGACTTTTTCTAGGTCGGTAATTGTCCCTAGAACAGGAAGGCCATGGCGGCGCA
>CAYFNQ010000034.1:0-6900 GCA_964344535.1 uncultured Actinomyces sp. | reverse complement strand
CAACATGAGATAGGCCAGCCCGCGCCAGTTGACGGAGGAAGTAGAAAAGTCGTAGCGGAACAGGGCTGCCAAGGTGAAAGCAAAAATCCACATTAAGGCATCCAGTGGCAATGCCCGCTTGAACCTAGGACCTATCGCTGTTGGTCGTACTTCCCGCTCATTGCTTTTTCTCACCCGCAGATCACCAACCCTAGCCACCGTCTGGCCCCTACGTGCGTAGAAGTCCAATCCAACCTACTCCACCCCAGCGGCCCGGACATACGGAGCGTCTAAGACCAGCCCAGAAAACACCATGATGGTACTAAGCGATACCATGTTACATAACAACGCAGGGTATCTTTGGTCGGCTAGCGACCTAACCGTCTCTCCCGCTGCACATAGGAACGCAGGGCGCGCAAGAAGTCCACCCGGCGAAAGTCCGGCCAGTACACGTCACTGAAGTAGTACTCAGAATGAGCTGACTGCCACAGCATGAAACCCGACAGGCGCTGTTCCCCGGACGTGCGGATGATCAAGTCGGGGTCTGGCTGCCCAGCGGTGTAGAGGTGGTCCGTGATGTCTGTGTCGCTTAGTGTTTCCGCCAGCTCCCCCAAAGTGCCGCCCTGGGCTTCCTTTGAAAGAAGAAGCGAACGTACGGCATCCACTAGCTCACGGCGACCCCCGTAGCCGACCGCAACGTTCACGGCCATCGCTTCCGAAAGCTGCTTAGTTTCTTCAACTGCCGCCTCAATCCGGTTTGTGAACCACTGAGGAAAAAGTGTCTTATCCCCGACCATGTTGATCCGGTAGCGCTGCTGCTGCGCCAGTTCCTCCACCGTCTGAGCGATGATCGTCAAGAGGTCTGCCACCTCTTGCGGGTCCCGGTCCATGTTGTCCGTGGACAGCATCCACAAGGTGGCGATTTCCACTTCCATCTCACTGGCCCACTGCAAGAATTCGCCAACCTTGGAGGCACCAACACGGTGCCCTTCACGTTCAGACGATCCGCCCATGCGCGCCCAACGCCGGTTGCCATCCAAGATGACCCCAATGTGGCGGGGGAGTTTATGACGAGGCAAAGAACGCGCCAAACGGTACTCATACATTTCGTACAGCAAATTCGCGCTCACCGAGGCTCCTCACTACAACAGAAACACTACTGCCGAAACGAGGTGCGCGGTCCACTTTGCGCGGTCAACTCAAACCAAACTCCCCCGCGTGTACCGTTGGCCTGGGAGGAATCGTGAAAATAGCTTCGACCAAGCCAATTGCTTGGATACCCGGTCATCCGGTGAGCCGTAAACCGCGCCTGCGAGGATGGATCCATTTTGGAGCCGCCCCCCTGTCCCTGGCGGCGTCAATCGTCCTAGTGGTTTTGGCTCCGACCCCCGCACTGAAGTCAGCCAGCGCGGTCTACCTGGGCGCTTCCTTCATTCTCTTCGCAGTTTCAGCCACCTACCACTTGTTCTACTGGCGTCCCTCCATAGAAACCGTTTTGCGGAGGATGGACCACGCCAACATCTTCCTGCTCATCGCGGGCACATACACGCCAATTACCGTTGCCCTCCTAGACGGATCAAACCGCGTTACTTTGCTTTCTGTTGTTTGGGGCGGAGCGCTCATAGGCATCCTTATCTCCCTGTTTTGGCCTTCCGCACCAAGGTGGCTCACAACCCTGATCTATGTGATTTTGGGCTGGACCGCGATTTGGTATCTCCCAAGCCTCTGGATCTCAGGAGGCCCCTGGGTTGTCCTTCTGATGCTTCTGGGAGGCATCCTCTACACCGTTGGCGCCGTAGCTTACGCGCTGAAGAAACCCAATCCTGTTCCTGGCTGGTTCGGGTTCCATGAGGTTTTCCACGCATTTACTGTTTTGGCGTGGGCCGCACAATGTGTTGCTGCTTACGTCGCCGTCTTGTCGCAGTAGACCGTTAGAATCACAGTCATGACAGAAAAAACGTGGCTCACCCAAGGGCAATACGATGCGTTGGCGAAAGAACTAGATGACCGCACAAACGTTCGTCGCCCAGAAATTGCGCGCCTCATTGAAGCGGCGCGACAAGAAGGTGACCTCAGCGAAAATGGGGGTTACCAAGCGGCTCGTGAAGAGCAGTCAATGAACGAAACCCGGATCCTACAGTTGGAAGACCTCCTGCGACGCGCGGAGGTAGGCGAAACACCCAAAGATGATGGCATTGTTGAACAAGGAATGGTCATCACCGCTGAAATTGACGGGGACCGGGAAGAGTTCCTACTGGGGATACGGGAGGCTGGTGAGGGCTTAGGCTTACACGTCTACTCTCCTGGGGCACCTCTAGGGAAGGCAATCCTAGGTGCTCGCGAAGGGGAGACCGTTTCCTACAAGACACCGAATGGCAAAGTCTTGGAAGTAAAGATCATCTCTGCCAAACCGTTTAGCGGCTGAACCGAAAGTTCCTCAGCCCTCTTCAGCATCACCCCGGGGATCCTCACCATCTTGAGCCTGAAGATTCCCTTCAGGTTGGGTGTTCCCCGGGAACGTTGACGGTAGCGCCGACTCATCTAGAGGTGCCAGAACGTGGCCTTTCAGCTGCGCTCTAGCCTGCGCCTTGGCCCGCACCTTTCGTGCAACCCGGGTGCCACCCGACGGCCTGCGGATGTGTTCCGGGTAGGAGTTCCAGATCTGCTGTTCCAAAGAACCCGGAGCACCACCCGGTCTGTCCTCCTTTTGTGCCAGCGCAGGATAGGGATCGTGTCCATGCAAGTAAAGGAAAACCACGTTCAACACCGCAAGTAGCGGTACTGAGAATATTGCGCCTGCGACTCCTCCAACCAGGAACCCTGCAGTGACCCCAAAAACCACGACTACCGGATGCAAGGCAACAGCATGCGCCATCATCCACGGGTGCAAGAGGTTGCTTTCCAACTGCTGTACCGCCAAGACAATCAGGAACATAAGAACAGCAACTTTGACGCCGTTGTTAACCAGGGCAATCAAGATGGCTACTCCGCCAGAGATAAACGCCCCCAAAACAGGTATGAAGGCCAGCAGGAACACCAAAACCATGATTGGCACGGCCAGCGGCACCCCCAGCGCCATTGCGCCAAGCCCAATCCCTAAGGCGTCAATTGCAGCAACCTTGGACTGGGTTCGCACGTACTCCCCCAAGGTCACCCAGGCTCTGATCCCAGCTTCGTAAGCCTTCTCTCTCCAGCGTTTCGGCATGCTGCGAACTGTCACGATCCACATGGTCCGCCCGTCCCTGAGCATGAAGAACAGGGTGAACAACATGAGCAGGGAGCCGGTGACCGCCTGGAAAGTTCCCGTAGCAAACCTCAGGGCTCCCAGTGCGATTGTGGAACCGTACTGGTACAGGAGCGTGTTGATGCTGCCCTGCAGGTCTAAGGTCCAAGCCTGGAGGATTTCTGAGTCAGTGCCCCAGGGGCCTTCTGCAACCCATTCCAATAAAGCGTCTAGCCCGGCTGCAGCCTCAGTGAGCAGCAGGGGGAACTGACGCACCACCTGGGTGATGGCTGCCGTGATCAAAGCAGCTAGCAGGACCAACCCTAAGAGCAGGCCAACGCTGGCAGCTGCGGTGCGTCCAATCCGCAACCGCTCATCTAGAAACGACACCAGGGGTGACAGTAAGGCTGCGAACAGTAAGGCGATAAGGAACGCCACGACCAGCAGCGAAACGTAGGACAGGGCATACGCGGCAGCTAGGACGACCGCCGCTATTGCCAAGACCCGCCACGACCAGGCGGCTGCGATCCGAACCGGCATCGTCACAAATGATGCGGCTTTCTCCTCAGAATCTGTCTTTTGAGCCATTTCGTCGCCTCCGACCATTCGCCGGCTGTGCTGCCAGCTAAATCGTCCCACATCTGAGCTTGGGTCGGTGCCGGGTTGCCCACCGCCATCTAAACTGCGCAGCACAGGAGGAATGATGGCAACGCAACAAGACCAAACCCACCCCGTCTTGGGGACCGCGCTGAACCTGCAGCCAAGCCCGGATGAGCGGGTTATCTATTTGGCAGCTGGCTGCTTTTGGGGCGTGGAGAGAATTTTCTGGGAACAGCCCGGAGTAATTGCGACTGCAGTTGGCTACATGGGTGGGACGACCCCCGCCCCGTCGTACGTTGAAGTGTGTACAGGAGTGACGGGGCATGCGGAGGCTGTGCGGGTCGTCTATGACACTGCGAAGACCTCTGTGGAGGAGATTTTAGCGGTGTTCTTTGAAAACCACGACCCGACCACAAAGGATCGTCAGGGAAATGACCGTGGCACACAGTACCGTTCAGAAATCTGGACGACCACGACCGCCCAGTTTGAGGCTGCAACAAAGGTTGCCCACCTGTATGACGCTGAGCTGGCCAGGGGTGGGTTCGCACCCACCGTTACACGGGTGAATGCGCCCCCACCGCCAACTTTTTACTATGCCGAGGACTACCACCAGGCCTACCTACACAAGAACCCAAACGGCTACTGCAACCACGGCTTCAATGGCGTGGCCTGCCCTCGACCAACGTGAAACGCCTAGGCGATCCCCAGGATGTCGGTAACGAACACCAAGGTGTCGCCGCCTTTGATGCCAGCTTGAGGTACACCCAAGTCTCCGTAGCCAAGGTCTGAGGGGATGGACAGCAAGACACGCGAACCAACACGCTGTCCAACTAGACCGTCGTCCCAACCTTTGATGACCATACCGACGCCGATTTGGAAGTCTAGGGGTGCACCCCGGTCGTAGGAGTTGTCGAAGACGTTGCCGTTCCACACCTGTCCCAGGTAGTTGCAGATGATGGTGTTACCGGCTTCAACGACCGGTCCGTCACCCTCAACTAGGACTTCTACCTCAAGTTCAGGTGAGGCCACAGCGGATTTGAAAGCCAACGATGGCTTTTCGCCGATTTCTCCAGTTACTTCAATATTTTCCATTCCGTTTCCCTTTCGGTTGAGGAGAGTTCTCTTTGTCAATGCTCTGCGTGCACTGGAGGCACACGGGGTTAGCGTGAGTTCATCCTGGAGAGGATGTTGAGGATCTCAACGTAGAGCCAAATCAAGGTGACCATGATGCCAAAGGCGCTAGCCCATGCGTACTTCTTCGGCACTCCCATTTGGACACCGATCTTTACCTGGTCAAAGTCTGAAATTAAGCAGATGGCTCCAATAACTACTGCGAAGACGGAGACGAACACAGCGGCCGGGACGCCCAGAATCTGGATGTCGCCAACACCCGCAATGGGCAAGCCTGTGAGGGACAGCAGCCAGATGAGTAGCCGGGAGCCGATTAGACCAAACAAAGAAATCAGTGCAAACTTCTGCAGTTTTGGCGAGTTGCGGACATAGCCGGAAGTAAAGAGAGCCAGCGTCACACCGAAGACCGCGAACGTTGCAACGACCGCCTGCAACACGACCCCTGGAAGTTCAGCATTCACGACGTAGGACAGGGCTCCCAGCGCAAAGCCTTCTAGGGCTGAGTACAAGAGCACCATTGCCGGGCGGATCTTCTTAGAGAAGATGTTGACCATGGCAACCACTAGGCCGGCGATCAGAGCAACGGTCATGAGGCCAAGGGCAAGCCCGGGGTTGCGTTCCGTAAACCACCAGGCAAAGGCCGCAGAGGCTAGCGCGGTGAACAGGGCGACAGCTGTTTTCACAATGACGTCGTCATACGTCATCCGCCCCGTGTCGACGGCGTTTGCAGCAGGCCTTGCATATGACTCTTGCGCCATTTCGAAGGCACGCTGATCATAGGTTGGGCGACCGGATGCGGCATCGTGCTCCGCTTGGCCGTCCCACTGTTTTTCGAGTCTGTTAAATACTGGGTTGCTCATGGTTCCTCCACATGGTCCAAGTCGTCCTATTGTGCCAGACGCGTCCAAGCGCCACAGGGGCACATCACTATTGGCTGATAACCTCCAAGGCCGCATTGAGGCCCGCCAGCAGTGTCGCCTCCGCTTTTGCGGCAACTTCTACCACCGCCGTTGGATCTGTGGGGGCATCTGCGAAAGAAAGGTCTGAGACCACTGACATCCCACAGACCCTCACCTGCAGCGCGTGCAGCATGAGAGCCTCCATGATCGTCGACATCCCCACTGTGTCGACACCGCTTTGTGCCAGCATCGAAGTCTCCAGCGGAGTTTGGTATTCGGGGCCGCGAAGCAGCGCATAATTCCCACTGCGCTGAACCACCGTCTCCAAGACTGCGGTTAGCTCCGTGTCCCACAGGTTGGAAGTATCCAGGAAAATGGTGCCGTCAAAGGGAGAGGTGGCAGACAGGTTCGCGTGGTCCGAAATAGCCATAACATCGCCCAACTCCCAGTCACGCAAACAGCCGTTAGCGTTGCACAAGATGGCGCTGTGAGCCCCCGCAGCCTTGGCTGCCCGGGCCATGGCGGTGACGGGACTGGGGCCCATCCCCTCGTACAAATGCGTCCTTCCCAAGGCGACCGCCAACGTCAAACCCCGGTAGCGGTAGATGCGCAACTGGTCACGGTGTCCATCTGCGACCGGCGCCAAAACACCCGGAACAGCAGAGAGTGGAACCGTGGCAATCGGCACTCCCCAACCGTCGTAGGCATCTAGCGTTTCAGCCATCCCGGAGCCCAAAACAATCAAGACATCAACGCTACTGCCGCTAAGGTCACGCAAGTACCGACCTGCTTCGCGGTTCAAGTCGGTAAGAAGATAGTCAGTGAAAGCCTGTGGCTGCATGGGAAACCTCTGGTAGCAAAACGCGTCGGACATGGCGGAACACAAGCACTGTTCAAGCCAGTCTCATTCTAAGTTCGTGACGGATGGCACGCCTATCATCAACAGCGATAAGAATCAACCGCACCAAGAATCACAGTGAGGAACACCCAGGAGCGCTGAGGTGACCAAAACCCAAGCTGAAACCGGTGGCGCGCACGCCCACATCGAAATGACGGGCATTGAAACCG
>CAYFNQ010000033.1:10640-13613 GCA_964344535.1 uncultured Actinomyces sp. | reverse complement strand
AACCACCCCACCTAAGGATTTCGCCGTGACCTTGCCCCCCAGCTCCACTAGGCCACCAGCCGTAGCCGGAACTTTCTACCCCGGCTCCGCCCCCCAGCTAGACGCAGCCGTCCAAGCACTCTTGGACGACGCCCCGGAACAGCCAACCAAAAGTCGCCTCCTGCTAGCACCGCACGCCGGCTACATCTACTCCGGGCCCACCGCCGCCCACGCCTACAAAGCCCTTCACCCCGACACCAAACGCGTCGTCATCCTAGGCCCCACCCACCACGTGGGCATCCGCGGCATGGCCACCAGCGGCGCCGACTTTCACGAAACCCCACTAGGCCTCATCCCCACCGACCACGAGCTGACAGAAAAACTTTCCGCTCTCCCAGCCGTCGTCACCGCCCCCGCAGTTCACGCCCAGGAACACTCCATCGAAGTCCACCTGCCCTTCTTGCAAAAGTTGGTTGGCGAAGACCTCACCGTCGTCCCCGTGGCGGTCGGCTGGGCGCAACCAGAGGACGTCGCCTTGGTCATCGAAACAACCCTGGCAGAACCCGACACCGCTGTCATCATCAGCTCCGACCTGTCCCACTACCAGCCGTACGCCCAAGCCCAGATCTTAGACCGCGCCACCTTGGCGCAAGTCCAATCCGGGCCGCCGCCACTGGGCGCCGATCAAGCATGCGGCGCCTTCCCCCTGAGCGGCGCCATGGCGTTCGCGCGCGACCACGGCTACCAATTCCAACTCCTTGACGCCAGAAACTCAGGCGACACAGCCGGCGACAGAAACCGCGTTGTTGGCTATGCGGCCGGCCTTTGGAATCCAAGGTAGGGGCCTGTGAACGAGGATTTTCTTCCCACCCTTGCCCGCAACACTATTGCTCAGCAGCTGGGCACCCAAGAGTTGCCCCTTGACCCCGACCCGGCCCACCTGGCCTTACTGCAAGAACCCGGCGCCTCATTTGTCACGTTGTCCATTGACGGCAACCTGCGCGGCTGCATCGGCTCCCTCCAAGCTCACCGGCCACTTGGAGAAGACATAGTCGCAAACGCACGCGCCGCCGCATTCTCAGACCCGCGCTTTCCTCCGCTCACGGCCAAGGAGCTAGCGCAGGTTGAAGTTGAAGTGTCGGTACTTGAAAAACCCCAGCCCCTGTTGGGAAAAGCCAGCGGGTTTTCCCAGGCCGAAGTGCTAGAAGCATTGCGCCCAGGAGTAGACGGCGTCATCCTCCAGTACGGCCCAGCCAGAGGCACCTTCCTCCCCCAAGTGTGGAAATCACTACCGGATCCCGAACAGTTCCTTACCCAACTCAAAATGAAAGCCGGCCTTCCCCCCGACTTTTGGAGTAAAGACATCCAAATTTTCACTTACACGGTGACCGAATATTGTCTCTAGATACCGCGCGCTGGTGGATCCCACTGGGGGACGGGCGGGTTGAGTGTCAACTTTGCCCTCGCCTTTGCAAACTACGCCCCGGACAGCGCGGCTTTTGCTTCGTCCGACAAAACGTCGGAGGCGAACTGGTCCTGACGACCTATGGCCGCTCCTCTGGCTTCGCCATTGACCCAGTTGAAAAGAAGCCTTTAAACCACTTCCTTCCCGGCTCCGACGTGCTTTCCTTCGGAACCGCCGGCTGCAACCTGGGTTGCAAGTTTTGCCAGAACTGGACCATGTCCACATCCCGCGACTTCGATTCCCTGGCCCAAGAAGCCTCCCCGGCCCAGGTTGCCAATTGGGCGCAACTTTCAGGCTGCGAATCCGTCGCCTTCACCTACAACGACCCAACAATCTTCGCCGAGTACGCCATTGACACAGCCCACGCCTGCAGTGCAGCAGGGATCCGTCCCATCGCTGTGACTGCCGCCTATATTTGCGAGGAGCCTGCGCGGGATTTCTACCCAGCCATGGCCGCTGCGAACATTGACCTCAAAGGGTTCGACGAAGACTTCTACCGCAAGGTAACCGGCGCCCATCTACAAACCGTCTTAGACACCATCAAATACGTCCACGACGAAACGCAGTGCTGGCTGGAGCTGACCACGCTGCTGATCCCAGGCAAAAACGATTCAGATCAGGAGATCGAGGCCATGTCTGGTTGGATCCTGGACAACCTGGGCCCGGACGTTCCCCACCATTTCACGGCTTTCCACCCTACCCACAGGATGAGAGACGTCCCGCCGACCCCACCGCAAACACTGCAGCGCGCGTACCAGATAGCCTCAGCAGCCGGCGAAAACTACGTGTACACGGGAAACATCTACGATCCAAGTGGCCAATCAACCTACTGCCCCAGCTGCAAGAGCCGTGTTATTGCACGCGATCGCTACCAGGTGGGCGAAGTGAGCCTCCACATCACTCCCGAAGGGTCGGCAACCTGCGTCTACTGCGACGCCCCAATCGCCGGAGTCTTCGCATAGGACAAGTCTTCGCCTAGTCGGATATTCCCGGCTAATCAGGCACCCGAGTACCTCACCGTAAACACGTGCGCACCTTTCACGCCCCGCACGGCCTGCTCACGCCCCAGCAGTTCGCGTAGCGTTTCAAGCGAGGACCTGTAAGAAAACCCAAAATTCTCCCCCAGCGTCCTGTCTTGCAGCCGGTCAAATCCTGCGGGCAGCTCCACCCCGGCACCGCTAGAAAAGCGAATGTGCCTGTCATGGTGCATGTCCCGAGCCCGCACGGATGGTGCCAGCACCACCTCAATCTCTCCAATGTTCTTCAGCGCTTGCGGGAGGTACTCACGCAGCTTCGATTCGGCTTCCCTAGCGTCCCTGGGCACCCGATCGGCGCCGTACTCCCCCGGTGTTCCCCTCGCCGCAACCAAGTGCACCTTAGACCCACGCGGCATCGTTTCATCTAATTTCCCCAACATCCACGTCAGGTGTTCATCCGCAACCTCAAATAAGCGAGAAAACAGGTATTTGTCGAATAAGAACACCTCTTTGCTGGTCTTAGCCAACGGTGCAAACAGCTGCCGCCACACC
>CAYFNQ010000033.1:0-10540 GCA_964344535.1 uncultured Actinomyces sp. | reverse complement strand
CCATTTCGGATGGCTCCAACGGCGATGTTGCTGCAGATCAGTACAACCGGTTTCCCGAAGACGTTGCCCTAATGAAGGAAATTGGGGTGAACGCCTACCGCTTCTCCATCGCCTGGCCCAGGATCCAACCGGATGGTTCAGGGGAGCCTTTGCAGGCCGGAATCGACTACTACCGCCGCCTTGCCCAAGAGCTGCTGGACGCGGGAATCCAACCTTGGGCAACCCTCTACCACTGGGACTTACCCCAAGCCCTTGAAGATGAAGGCGGTTGGCTAAACCGCGACACCGCGTACAAGTTCGCGGACTACGCGCGAATAATGGCTAAGGAGCTGGGCGATCTTGTAACAAATTGGATTACCCTCAACGAGCCTTGGTGTTCCGCGTTCCTTGGCTACGCCTCCGGCGACCACGCCCCGGGACGAAAAGAAGGCAACCTTGCCGCTCAAGCCGCCCACAACCTACTGCTGGGCCACGGCCTAGCCATGGAACAGTTCCGAAAGCTGCAACCAGACGCCAACGTCGGCATTTCCTTGAACCTTTATTCGGTGGTTCCCGCCAGCAAGAGCGCTGCAGATCGTGAAGCTGCAAGACGAATTGATGGGCTTAGTAACCGGCTTTTCCTTGACCCCATCTTGCTGGGCGAATACCCCCGGGACGTGATCAAGACACTGGACCACGAGGAGTGGTTTGCACAAGACCAGGTCAAGGCCGATTTGGAACTTATTTCTGTGCCCCTGGATTTCCTAGGCATCAACTACTACAGCCGCCACACAATTGCGGCAGGCGTCGCTCCCGACTTCCCTGTTGCGACCGCGAATCCGGGGGCCCAGGACGTCACGTTTGTTGACACCGGCGCCGACAAGACGTTCATGGGTTGGGAGATCCACCCGGATGGCCTGCTGGACGTTTTGGAGATGGCCAATCATCGGGCGCCGAACCTTCCGCTTTACATCACGGAAAACGGGTCCGCCTGGGATGATGTGGTTGAGGGGGAGGTGGTCGAGGACCCTGAGCGAACCAAATACCTCCAAGACCACATCAAGGCCTGCCTAGACGCAGTCGAAATGGGATTGCCGCTGAAGGGCTACTTCACGTGGTCGCTGATCGACAACTTTGAGTGGTCATTTGGGTACTCCCGCCGGTTCGGCATTGTTGCAGTCGATTACGACACGCTGGCTAGGATCCCAAAGCGCAGCGGCCTTTGGTACCAGGAGTTCCTCCACAGCTAGCGGGCGTCCGCCACCTCTGAGGCCAGCAGCAGTCCCGCATCAACCAGAGCCTGCACCGGGTTTTGCTTCAAGGATCTTGCCGTAGCAATAATCTCTTCGGCCGACTGCTGCCCGTCGCTCGCTAGCTGTGCAAAAACTTGGGCGCGGCGGGCTTGGAGTTTCTCCCACGCGGTGTCCTCGTCCCTATCCGAAACGGTGATCCGCTTGCGCCGACCATTTTCGGTTCGCCCCAAATCCACTACGCCAATCCAACGCTGGTCGGCGTTGCGGAAATAAAACGATCCCTCCCCTTGCCGAACCCGATGCTCTTCCTTCGGCTTGATGGGAGGCGTCTTGGCAGGCACGCTTTAGAGTCGTTTCACTTCGTAGGTGACGTCCATGACCGACGTTTCGCCGGGCATCAGCGTGATGGCCTCATCCCAGGCGTTGCCGGACTCCACGCAAACGAAACGTTTCCACTCACCCTTACTTAGGTCAGAAAGTGCTTGTGCTCCTTCTTTCCCGGGATTCCAGACGACGGTTGTGGCACTGCCGTGCGTGATCACTTTGATGATCCGATCGCTGGAAGGATCTTTGACCGAAGGGTTCAGTCGGGTCGGGTAAACCCTGTCAACCGGGTCTTCAAACGTGATTGGGCCCTTTTGGGTGAAGCTCTTAAACCCCTCATTCTTATCGGTGTAGTGAACGCCGTCCAACCCCAGTACTTCTACGTTCTTCACGTTGTTTACACGCAGGTAGGTGTGAAGCAGCGATTCGAAACGGAAAGGTCGGCCCCCGGTGTTCTTGACGCGCAGTGACAGCTCCAGTGCTGTTGAGGTGAAGTTCGCGTAAAAGGTGGCTTGGAAAGGCGCGACCCGTCCGACTAGTTTTGTCACGTCACGTTCGGTTAGACGGTAGGCGACAGACCAGCTTTTTTCTTCGGCTTTGTCGTGGATTTTCTTCCACTTTGCAAGGCGCGCCCAACCGTGCAGGTAGTCGCCAGAATTCGCACCCAGCCACGCAACTTCGCCGCTGTCCGTTTCGCGCTGGTGCGGGGGCTGGCCAAACCAGGGGAAACAAATAGGAATCCCCCCGTGGGGACTGTTCCCAACCCCGTACTCTGCGTTCTTCGGACTGAAGAGCAGCGGGCCGAACCGTTTTGAGTCCCACCGCGAAATTTGTGCGCCACCGGCATTGGCACTGAAAGCGCCGGCTATGTCAACGACCGTTGACTCATCTTGCTTGTCTCTACGCCTTGACTTGCTCATGTCCCTATTGAACTACGATCGGAGCCGTTTTGGTTACACACGGGTTACGCCCGCTCACGCCCAGCAGTTTCGGGGCGCCAAGCGTCACGCAGCTTGATTTTGCTCCCGGTTCTTAGGACCGTAGCCCTGTAGATGCGGGCGGCGGCCAAGATCACTAAGGCGTCAGTGACCAGCAGGATCAAAAGAGACAGGAGGGTCTCCCCTATCCCGACGTGCTCTTGGAACATCCTGGTAGGCATCGCGACGGGCGAGGTGAAGGGGACCAGTGACGCAACCTTCATCACCGTGAGGTTTTGTCCGAAGATAAGGACCAAAAAATAGGGCGTCATGACCAGCGCCAGTACCGGTGTCAGCACGGCTCCAACGTCCTCGGTTCGGGAAACTAGTGAGGCCGCGGCCGCGAACAGTGCGGCAAATAAGACAAACCCGAAAACGAAGAAGACGACGAACCAGATCATCGGCAAACTCAGTGTGGCCAAGAGCTGGTTCTGGCCGCTTGCGGCCAACCCCAGTGCCGCTGCCAAGAGGACGCCGGCCGTTTGACCAATCGCCACCAGGCTGCCTGCCAAGATTTTTCCAGCTAACAGCACTTGTGATGACACGGTAGAAAGGAGCAGCTCCACTGTCCTTGTCTGTTTTTCTACCACCGTGTTTTGGGCAATTACCTGTCCAAAAATCGTTACTGAAAGCATGAAGACCAGGCCAAACACCATGGCCACCAGGTACTCCATGAAGTCAAACTGGGCCTCCAAGTCTTGTTCCGGGGATAAGAGTTCCACCGGTGGTCCAATTTCGGTTGCGGCTAGGAGTTGCCACGGCACCTCAGAAAGAGCCACGATGCGGGTGCCAACTGGAGAGCTTTCGTCAACCAGTAGGGCGGCGTCGGCAGTGCCGTCCTTCACGGCCACAACTGCAGCATCCGGGTCTTCAACTACCAAGGGAGCTAACTGGGGGTCCGCTGCAATTACGAGTTTGGTTTCTGGGGTGACCGCAACGGTCACCTGGCTTGTCTCAGAGGTTGCAAACGTGCCGCCCAGGTACGCTCCACCAAACGCGAAGACCAGTAGGACGATAAAGGAGATGATGAAGGCCTTGGACTGCACCTGAGCTTTCACCTCACGTTGCACCACCAGCCAGATCGCATTTGCTGAGCTCAGGGTTGTTCGCATTAGTGCACCTCCTGCTCAGAGGCGGCGTGTTTAAGATTCGGGGCTGTGTATTCCCTGAAGACCTCCGTCAGGGGTGTGGTGACGGGGCCAAATTCCAACACGGGGCCCCGCCGGGCGGCTACCTGCAGAACGCCTTGCACCATGGCTTCTTGATCCTGTTCCTGGATGCGCATGGTCGCCCTGTCACCCCTGCCACCTGGAAGGGGCGTGATCGTCACCGTCTCCACACCGGGGTGGCTCTCCAGCCAGGCCAGGTCGCTTGTCGAAGAGATGTGGAATAGGTTCTGGCTGTGCTTTGCCCGCAGTTCCTCGATGCCTCCGCTGGCAACAATTTTCCCGTCGGAAATGATGACTATGTCGTCGCAAAGGCGCTCCACCACATCCAGCTGGTGTGACGACAAAAGTATGGGGATTCCCCTCTTCGCGTGTCCCTTTAAAACGTCGACAATCGTGTCCACGGCTAGTGGGTCTAGGCCACTGAAGGGTTCGTCAAGAATCAGGGCGTCAGGTTGGTGGACCAGGGCTACTGCAATTTGAGCGCGTTGCTGGTTTCCCAACGACAGTTTCTCTATCGGGTCTTTTGCCCGATCAGACAGGTTTAGTGTTGTCAGCAGCCGGTCCGTGTTCTCTAAAGCCCGCTGCTTCGACAGGCCGTGCAGGGTTCCGAAGTACGCGACCTGGTCACGCAGCGGCATTTTCGGATACAGGCCGCGTTCTTCTGGCATGTACCCAAAGCGTCTTCGCACCTCCTGGTTTAGCGGCTGGTTTGCCGCTTTTACCTCCCCGGAAGATGGTTCCAAAAGGCCCATGATCATTCGCATCGCCGTGGTTTTGCCGGCACCGTTGGCACCGACGAACCCGGTGAGCCTGCCACCTTCCACGGTGAAGGTGGCGTCGTCCACCGCGGTGAGGTCACCGTAGTGGCGGGTGAGGCCGCTGACTTCCAGATTCATAGCTGTCCTTTGTCTGGCTTATTGTTTTAGCTGCGGAGTTCTTGGAAGTAGTTTCGCAGCTGTTCCTGCACTTCTTTTTCGCAAACCCCGGCAGTGACTTCAACCTGGTGGTTTAGTCGACTGTCCCGCACGACGTCACGCAGGCTCCCCGCAGCCCCAGTTTTGGGTTCCCATGCGCCAAACACTAGCTTTTTGATTCTGGCATTCACGGCTGCACCTGCACACATTGTGCACGGTTCGACCGTAACTACCAGCGTGCAGTCCGACAGGTTCCAGTTTCCCAGGGCCTGCCCCGCTGCACGCAGGGCCAAGATTTCGGCGTGTGCGGTGGGGTCCTGGTCTTGTTCTCGCCGGTTGTAACCGCTGCCAATTACTTTTCCGCTGGGGCCCACGACGACGGCGCCAATCGGGACGTCACCTTGCCTGCCGGCTTCTTCAGCAAGCTCTAACGCAATGTGCATGGCCTGGTCATATTTGCCTTCTAGGGACACCTTCTAGCCTAGCTTTGCCCTGTACTCTGTGAGCATGCAGGTACATGTCGCAGATCATCCTTTGATTAACCACAAGCTGTCGGTGCTTCGGGACAAGGACACCCCCTCACCCATCTTCCGCGGTCTGGTGGATGAGCTGGTCACCCTTTTGGCGTATGAAGCCACACGTAATGTTGCGGTAGAGGAAGTGGAGATAGAAACTCCCGTCGCGAAGACGACGGGGGTGAAGCTGTCAGAGCCACGACCAATGGTGGTTCCGGTTCTGCGGGCAGGCCTGGGAATGCTGGATGGGATGACTCGGCTGCTCCCCACAGCTGAGGTGGGCTTCCTAGGCATGGTTCGTGACGATGATTCGCTGGAAGTGGAAACTTACGCGCAGAGGTTGCCGGATGACCTGTCGGGGCGTCAGTGCTTCATTGTCGACCCGATGTTGGCGACAGGAAATACTTTGGTGGCGGCCGTCAACTACCTGCTAGAACACGGTGCAAAAGACGTCACTGTCGTGTGCATCCTTGCCGCCCCTGAAGGTTTAGCGGAACTGGAACGACAAATCGGCGACCGTGCCAACGTGACTGTTGTTGTTGCGGCTGTTGATGAGCGGTTGAACGAAAAGTCCTACATTGTTCCGGGTCTTGGGGATGCGGGCGACAGACTATACGGGGTCGTTGACTAAACCCAAACAACTTGAAGGGCCCGGACTTCCACATGAACGGAAGGCCGGGCCCTTTTAGTTTGTAGGTGTCTACCTAGGCTTTAGAAAGCTGGGATCACCGACTTATCGGCCCAGGTGGTTTCGATGTACTCGCGTACTTCATCAGAGTGCAGCAGTTCTTCCAAGCGGTCGATTGCTTCCTTGTTTTCGGGGTCAACCTTCCACACCAAAACGTTTGCGTATGGGTTGTCGGTAGTGGTCTCCAGTGCCAATGCGTCGGCTGGAGTCAGGCCACCTTCTTGAGCGAAGTTACCGTTGATGACCGCGTAGTCTAGATCTTGTAGGTTGCGGACCAAGGCTGGGCCTTCCACCTCAACAAGCTTCGTTCCGTTCAGCAAGGTTACGGTTGCAGCGTTCACTTCACCGGAGCTGGGCAGTTCAACGAATCCAAGGTCTGAGAGCAAAGTGAGGGCTCGCTCCTGGTTGGTCGGGTCGTTGATGATGCCAATTGAAGCGTTGTCCAGCTTCTCATCAGCTTCGGTGTACTTGTCAGAGAACAGTCCCAAGGGTTCCAAGTGGGTGCCGGCCCCGTGTGCGAAGTCCCAGTTGTTGGCTTCAGCTGACTCTTCAAGGTAGGGGATGTGCTGGAACCAGTTGGCGTCAATGTCGCCGGCAGCTAGGGCCTCATTGGGTTTCACGTAGTCGGTGAATTCAATGATCTCAATGTCCAAGCCAGCATCCGCTGCCAGGTTCTCTTGCACGTAGGCAAGTACTTTTCCGTGGGGGCTGGGTGAAGCTCCAACCGTGATCTTGGTTAGGTCTCCGTCCGCACTGCTCTTTCCGGAAGAGCAGCCTGCTAGTGCTAGGGCTGCCACTGCTGTTGCTACGGCAATTTTCGATACTTTACGCATTTGTCTTACTCCTGTTTTTTGCGCCAGTTCGCGCGTTTTCTTCAAGTCTTTGATCCAGTGGATTTTGTTGCCCAGGAAGCGGGCAAGGCTAAGGCCTGTTTGTGGCCGACTGGTGTTGCCTCAGCGGTGGTTCACCAGTCGGCTAATCATGTCGCCCATCATCTGTGCCATTTGGACAATGACAATGATGGCGAAGACCGTGACGATCATGACGTCGTCCATCCACTGCTGGTATCCGTAGTTCAGGGCCAGTGCTCCAAGGCCGCCACCACCGACCGCGCCCGCCATCGCGGAGTAGCCGATCAAGGTAATGAAAAGAAGTGTTGCGGACTGGACCAAGCCGGGCAGAGCCTCCCGAACCTGGACTCCCCATTCAATTTGGGCGGTGCTGGCACCCATCATTTGGGCGGCCTCAATTTTGCCCGGTTCGATTGACGTCACGTTCGTTTCGACCAGGCGGGCAAAGAAAGGTACTGCTCCGACTACAAGAGGCACAACCATAGCCTGCCACCCGATAGCTTTTCCCGCAATTAGTCTTGTCAGCGGGATCAGGGCAATGATCAAGATCATAAAAGGAAACGACCGCACAACGTTCACTGCGGCGCCAACAATCTGGTTCAGGGTGCGACGCGGCTTGAGGCCCCCGGAGGAGCTGGAAGCCAACAGTAGACCCAGCGGTAGTCCCAGTAAAACGGTGATTACTGTGGAGACACCGACCATTCCCAGTGTCTCCCACACCGCAGGCCAGAATTTTCTTAGCAAGACCGGGTTGTTGAACCACGTCTGGCTTTCTGAGGTGGCGGCAGTAACCACAGCACTTAGCGAAGTACTCGAAGTACTCACGAATCCCATGTGCGCACCTCCAGACCAGACCTGGTGAGCTGGGATGCAATGGCGCGCCAATGATACTCCGGGACAGCCAGGGCCAACCGGCCCACCTGCTGCTTCCCAATGGATTCAAAGGTTCCGGCAGCAACGTCAGCACCTACCGAAGCGACCAGGTTCAAAACCGTGGCTCCCGTCGGTGTCCCCGGCGTGGATGAGAAGCTTACGTCCAGCAGGACCTGCTTTTCACCCAGGCTGACTCCGTCGACGTTGGGTCTGGGAACAAGCTCTTCAGCCAGCGGAGAATCCACTTTGCCTAAGACCTCTTGGAGCGTTCCAGACTGCACGACGCGGCCGTGCTCCAACAGGGTCACGGAGTCACAAAGGTCGCGGACAACACCCATTTCGTGGGTGATGATCACAATGGTGACACCCCACTTGTCGCGCAATTCTTTCAAAAGGCTAATGACCTGTCGGGTCGAACCCGCATCTAGGGCAGACGTCGGTTCGTCGCAAAGCAGGACAGGCGGGCTGGTAGCCATACCTCTAGCAATACCAATTCGCTGCTGCTGACCACCCGAAAGTTGTGCTGGGTACGACTTACCCCGACCCGCAAGTCCAACTAGCGCAAGGAGCTCTTCAACCCTGGCGGGAGCTTCCGCTTTGCGGCCAGCCAACTCCATTGGGTAGGCAATGTTGCCTGCCGCAGTCCTAGAGTCCAAGAGGTTGGGTTTTTGGAACACCATCCCAATGTTTCGTCGCGCATCCCGAAGCGCGGTCCCATGCAAAGCGGTGATGTCGATACCGTCAACGGTGATCGTGCCCGACGTGGGGCGTTCCAACGCGGTCAAGCAGCGCACCAAAGTGGACTTACCCGCCCCACTTTGTCCAACAATCCCGTGGATTGAGCCGGCCTTCACATGCAGCGTCACGTCATCCAACGCCACAACTGGGTCCGCCCCCGCAATGGAGTAAACCTTGCGCACGTCGACTAAGTCGATCACGGCAACTCCAATCTGTGAGGCGCTACCAACATGGCTCGCTAGTAGTCAATTGGAGTCAGTGTAACCAAGTCGGAGGACTGGGTCCGTTTTGTGGACACTCGCGCTAGCCTTTTCCAACCGCAATACTGGAACTGTTCGCGAACTTGGAAAGGAAGCGGCGCGTGACGCAGAAGCAAAGCTTGGTGGGTGCTGGACGGTACGCGCCTTCCCCCAGCGGGGATTTGCACCTGGGGAATTTGCGCACCGCCCTTCTAGCCTGGCTTTGGGCCCGTTCCACTGGGCGCGCCTTCTTTTTACGGGTCGAGGACCTAGACCGCGACCGCTCCCGCGACCCCTCACAACAACTCCAAGACCTCCAGGCAATGGGTATTGACTGGGACGGACCAGTCATCATCCAAAGCGAACGGACCTCCCTATATGAGGAGGCACTGGAGACCCTCAGAGATCAGGACTTGGTCTTTGAGTGTTTTTGTTCACGCAAAGACATCCAAGAGGCGGTCAATGCAGTCCACGGGACGCTTGGGTCCTACCCCGGAACGTGCCTGAACCTCACAGAGCAGGAACGCGACGCCAAAAGAACCGAGCTGGCAAAAAACGGGCGTAGGCCGGCGATGCGACTGAAACCGCAAATGTCTTGGTACACCATCACTGATGAACTGCACGGGCGCTACACCGGGCCCGTAGAGGCAGTGGTGCTGCGTCGCGGCGACGGACAGTTCGCGTACAACCTAGCCGTCGTGGTTGACGACATTGCCATGGGCGTCGACCAAGTGGTGCGCGGCGACGACCTCTTGTCCTCTGCTCCCACCCAGGCGTACCTCACTCACGTTTTGGGAGGCGAAGTTCCGACCTACGCACACGTCCCCCTTATCTATGGGCAAAGCGGAAAACGGTTGGCCAAACGGGACGGTTCCGTGACCGTTTCGCAACTGTCAAGCAAGGGCTACACGGTGGCGCAAATAGTTGAGGCGCTTGCGGCCTCATCCGGCCTTGGTGACGGGCAAACCGCTTCGGACCTGCTAGAGTGCTTCCAGACGCAGACATTGCAGACGGCGCCAACCACCTACTTCCCTGAGTTAGGGCTCAGCACGAACTAGGTTGACTCAGGCGACTGCCAGCGTAGACTTCCATGGCTGTTGGAACGGTCGAACTGGTGGCAAACTCTACAGTTTCCGACTGTTTGTTCAAGTGCAAATCGCACGAAGCTTCGGTTACTCAAGCGGGACACCGCGCACTTGGGGGACCGGTATATGTTCGTTTTGGGGGTTGGAAAATGGGTAGACCGAAGATCTACGATAAGGAGCTCAGAAACCGCTTGCTCCATGAGGCAGCAAAGCTTCTGGCGGAGAAGGGCTATGACGCGGTTTCCCTACGAAATGTCACCTCCTTGGCAGACACTTCCACGAACGCGGTGTATACGCTGTTCGGTTCCAGGGAAGCGCTGATGGCTGAAGCTATCCTCAGCTCCCTTCGAGTCGCACTAAAGCCCGTGGATGCAGCCGCTGAAATCCCGGACCCCAATGTGGCTTTGATTGAAGTGTCCAGGCGGCTTCGAGCCATGGGACTGTCGCAACCCAACATGTTCTTGGGAGCGTTTGACGCCATGGCGGAAGCCAAGGAGTCCTCTAGCTTGACGGGACGTTTGAACCCGGCGGTAAGTGAGATTGACCAGGCTTTATTTGCACCCATTTTGAGGGTGTGCCAGCGTATTGCTGAGCAGTCGGACACGCCGGGGTTGAAGCCTCGTCGGATGGCCATGATTCTTTGGGCCGCACTCAACGGCTACATTGTCTTGGAAATTTCCAACATCTTGCCTGAAGGCGAAGTAACAGACGAAGTGTTTGACGAGATGATCGTTACTTTGGCTACCGGTTGGACTGCTGAGGACTTGGGTGAGCTGGTGCTAACCCATCCTCCCGCTCAAACCTCCATTAGCGCTTAGGGGCCAGCACAAGGTCTTAAACGCAAAGCCCCCGCCGGTGGATCGCACCGAGGGGGGCCGCTGCGCGCCTGAAGGGACTCGAACCCCCAACCTTCTGATCCGTAGTCAGATGCTCTA
>CAYFNQ010000032.1:0-13726 GCA_964344535.1 uncultured Actinomyces sp. | reverse complement strand
ATCCACCGTTTCGTCAGGGGAACCCAGCTGTCCATGAATCAAGGGGAGTGCGCACGCACGGCGCCCCGTCCAGGGCACGTGGGCAACTTGCTGGCCTACTATGCTGCGACTACATAAAGACGTGGAAGGCAGGCCATGACAAAAGACAATTCGTTCCCAATCGTCGGCCATAGCAACGACGCTGGAAGTTTGCGAGTCTTTGCTTTGCAGTACCGAATCAACCTGGACGCCACAAAGAGTTCCCTGTCTTGGGAAAGGGAACTAGCGTCCTACATGGACGACTTTGTTGTCCCCCACCTAGACCACAGGCCCGCGTTAGTTGTTTTCCCAGAACTAATGGGCATGCTCTCTGTCCTTGTCGGACGCCCGGGCGACGGAGCCCGCAAGCTAGCCCAGCACATGCCTGCTCCATCGGGAACCGACTTCCCAGTCCTAATGCAAGCTCTCCAGTCTCTGGGCGCACAGTACGGGCCGCAGCTGGCAGAAGTGTCCGCGCTCCCCGGCCTGGACCCTAGTTCTGCCCTATTTGTTGCCGCCGCCAACACGCTAGGCAAGTATCTGCACGAACAGTTTTCAAACCTGGCTAGAACGTACGGTGTTTACGTCGTTTCGGGCGGATTCACACCCGACCTGACTTGGGAAGACGGAACCTACCGGGCCAGGGACGGGCACGTTTACAACTCCACTTACCTGTGGGGTCCGAAAGACCACACGGGAGTCGGTGCACCCTGGGAAAGGAACCTTTTAGCTCACAACAAGAAGGTCCCTCTTACCGAAATGGAAGACCAGCTTTTAGGGATCACGCCCGGCCCTGTAACCGGGGAGGAAGCTCTGGTAAGCGCTGGTCCTACCAACGTGGCAGGGTTCAACGTCGGGTTTGCCACCAGCTTCCCAGCGTTCCAATACGGCTACCCCTACGGTGAGAAACCAGAGGATTTCGATCCCCTAGCCGACATCGCCACCCGCTACGTTCCTACGCAAAATCAGCTGGGCGTCGACGTCATGATTCAAGCTGACGCAAACGCAGGTCTCTGGGCGGGCTACGCACAATCGGGAGCGTGGCAACCACTTGAGTGGATGTCCTCCACGTGGCGCGCAGTCACCGACCCGACCGTCAGCTTTGCCTACAACGTCACCCCCATGATGACCGGCAACCTGTTCGACCTTCCCTATGACGGACAGTCCTCAATAACTGGGCGAGGATCCCAGCAGGCTCCCACCAGCTACATTGGCAACTTGGAAATGGGACCGCAAGACCCCCGGGCCTACCAGGTTTACTGCGGAGAGAAACAGGAGTTCTTGGCGTTGGCGCCCTGGGTGGTGCCGGACGGACCCAGGGACCAGCTGCACCAAGTGTCGCTGGGGCTCCTAGCCGGAACCGGCAGCCCGTTTGAAGGCCAGTACGTGAAAACAGCTTTGTACGCCGACCTAGTGAGGAACTAGCGCCATGACTGTCAAGATCATTGCTCACCGCGGGAACTCCAGCCAGTTCCCAGAACACACTGCTAGCGCATACCAAAGCGCAATCGATGTTGGTGCTGACGGCATTGAAACTGATGTGCGTCTAACTGCTGACGGGCAAGTCGTGTGTTTCCATGACGCCACGCTAGAACGCACCACCAGCGGAGTAGGCGGTGTGCACGAAATGACGTTAGAACAACTGCGCGCACTGAACCACGCGAAGACGGGGGACTATCCCGGCAGCACGCAGCTGCTGACGCTGGGGCAGCTCATTGAGCTGTGCCAGACAGCTGACAAAAACTTCCTGCTGGCGTTAGAAATCAAGCACCCGAACGCTTTTGACACCCAGTTGGACACGGCCGTACTCAAAGTTCTAGAGGAAGCCGGTTGGGATCCAGCGACCGGCAAAGTCGGCCAAGTGACAGTCTCGCCCATGAGCTTCAACCCCCTGAGCCTGCCAGCACTGTGTCCGCCCGCGAACCCGAAAGAGTTCTGCATGCTGGTAGCCGACGTGACTCAAGAGGATGTTGCGAAGGAGGCTGGGGCCAAGGGGACAGGCACCAGCCCAGATCCCCAGCTTGCTGCAAGGCTCACCGCCGCAGTGGAGGGTGCGCTGGGGCTTCTCAACGCTGGCGCCGCGGGGATCGCCGGGCCGTCCGTGCAGTTCGTCCACGACCACACCGAAGCGGTCAGGAGCTGGGCGAAATCTATGGCGGTGCGGGTGTGGACGGTTGATGATCAAGAATCGTTCAACTTCGTTGTCGCTAACGGGGCAACGCAGATCACGACAAACCGACCGAAGGAAGCACTCCGATGGCGCAAGGAACTGGAAGCTAGCTAGAGGTTAGCTGCACCAGCGTCTCCAGCACGTCTGCGCCAGTTTCCCAGCTGCGCGCTGTAGTGTCGGGAATCTGCACTTTCACGGTTCGCTCTAGGTCATCCACTAGAGCCCACAAGCCCAACCCGTAAGCCCCCAGTAGGGAAAGCGGCAACTGCAGGTCAATTTCTGTAGTCTCCCCAAGGTGTTCAAGGGCTGCCCGCAGCTGGGTTTCTAGCTTCCCCGATACACCTTCATCCTCGCCCTCGCCCAACTCCGGCGCTGTAAAGGACGCTAGCTGGTCACCAAAAAGGTCCCCAATACTCACGGGTCAACCCACCCGGTGCAAAACACGCACAGGCGCACCAGCGCCCGCATAACGCAATGGTTCCAGCTCATCATCCCAAGCCTGACCCAAAGCTAGGTGCAAGCCATCTACCAGCTCCTGGTAGGTTTCAGCGCGCTCCATGGCACCGCGGATACGTTCTTCAGGGACCTGCATGTTGCCAATCGAATCCGTTTGAGCGTGGAAGATCCCCAGTGCCGGGGTGTGAGCCCAACGGCCACCATCGTGATTTCCCACCGGATCTTGCGTCACTTCGTAACGTAAATGCTCCCAGCCACGCAAAGCGGAAGCTAGTCGGGCACCAGTACCCACCTCACCTATCCACCCCACTTCAGCCCGGAGCATTCCGGGTACGGCTTCTTGAGGGGTCCAGTCAAAGTGCACGTCAACACCTAACGCATTACTAGCTGCCCATTCAACATGTGGGCACAGCGCTGAGGGCGCGGAGTGCACAAAAAGTACACCTCGGGTGATGCTTGCAGACATCGTTTCCTCCTTGTTCGCCGGGACCGCTTCCCCTTCGTTCCCGATGAACACCAGGTCGTCTGCTAGAACTACCTACAAGGTGACACCGCCAGTATCTCTCACCTAGGCGGCAATGCCAAGCACTTATGGGCCCTTACGAGCTACCAGTTGGCCTCACGAATCGCCTTGAGCGCCTTCTTACGGTTAGCGCGGTCAAGACGGTCAATGTAAAGCTTCCCGTCCAAGTGGTCGGTTTCGTGCTGCAAGGCTCGAGCCATCAGGCCCTCACCTTCAACGACCACCGGGTTTCCGTCTAGATCAATGCCCTCAACCTTCGCGTACCAGGCGCGCTCAGTTGGATACCACAGGCCCGGGACCGACAGGCAACCCTCATCCCCGTCCTGGTATTCCTCCGTAGAAACCTCAACCAAAACCGGGTTCAAAACGTAGCCGATATCTCCGTCGATGTTCCACGCAAAAGCTCTAAGGCCAACACCAATCTGGTTGGCCGCCAATCCTGCGCGACCATCCATGTCAACGTTTTCTAAAAGGTCAGCAACAAGCGCCCGCACCCCGTCGTCAATCTCAGTGATGGGTTCGCACGGCGTTCTTAGCACAGGGTCACCAATCACCCTGATTTCACGTGGTGCCACTAGTTTTCCTCCCCAGCCGACTTGCTCAAAAGTAGGCGGTTTGCGCGCTGGGTGGACTCCAGCAGCCCAGCCTCATAAATGTCCACGACCGTCTTGAAAGCCCATTCAACGTCAACGTCTTCACGCTTGGAGCCAAGACGCTGGCGTACCTCAACCTTGCCGTCTTTGAGTCCGCGACCAACAACAACCGTGATTGGGAATCCGATCAGCTCTGAGTCCGTAAACTTCACGCCAGCGCTCACGTTGCGTCGGTCATCCAAGAGCACGTCCAGACCCGCTGAACTCAAGTCTTCTGCCAGCTCCCGGGCAGCTGCTTCCAGCTCATCACCTTTGCCGGCAACGATAATGTCGACAGCAAACGGCGCCACTACCATGGGCCAGATCAGGCCGTCTTCATCCCGATTTTCTTCCGCAAGCGCTGCCATTACCCGGGAAACACCAATGCCGTAGGAGCCCATTGTGACGGTTCTGGTTTTCCCGTTTTCGTCCAAGACCTCCAAACCAAGGACTTCGGCATACTTCTTGCCCAGCTGGAAGATGTGCCCAATCTCGATGCCCCGGTGTAGCGAAAGCGGCCCGCTACCGTCCGGGGCCGGGTCCCCCTCCACAACCTCTGCCGCCTCAACGACCGCGTCGGCGGTGAAGTCCCGGCCCATGACCAGACCAAACGTGTGGGTGTCAGCCTTGTTCGCACCTGAAACCCAAACGGTTCCCTCCACGACGCGAGGGTCAACAAGGTACGGAATCCCTTCCGCCTCACCCAAAATTTGCGGACCGATGTACCCGGGAACCAAAGCAGGGTTGGCAGCTAAGTCCGCGTCCGTGGCAACCTCAACTTGCAGAGGGGCTAAAGAGGCTTCAAGCCGCTTCATGTCAACGTCGCGGTCTCCCGGAACGCCGACAACGACAACCTGACGTTCCCCATCGGGACCGACGGTTGCCACGACCACGTTTTTGAGGGTGTCGCTAGCAGCCCACGGGCGGTCCTCCCTAGGGAAGTTCTCATTCGCTAGGTCAACCAGTTGCGCGATTGTCTCTGCGCCCGGTGTCGGCAAGTCTTCAGGGGCCGCAAGCCCTTCAATTGACTGCGCGGGTGGGGCCGGTGTTTCCACCGCCTCAGTGTTCGCCACGTAGCCTCCGGGAGAGACAACGTAGGTGTCCTCACCCACCGCGCTGGGGGCTAGGAACTCTTCGGACTTTGATCCGCCCATTGCCCCAGAAATAGCGGAGCAAATAACGTACTCCAACCCCAGGCGGGCAAAGATTCTTTGGTAGGCCAAACGCTGAGCGTCGTAGGATTCTTGCAGCTGGCTTTCGTCCAGGTCGAACGAATACGCGTCCTTCATCAGGAATTCGCGCCCGCGCAGCAAGCCGCCCCTTGCGCGTGCCTCATCGCGGTACTTGTTTTGGATCTGGTAGAGGGTCAGCGGCAGGTCTTTGTACGAGGACACCGTCTCCTTGACCAGCAGCGTAAACATTTCCTCATGAGTGGGGGCAAGCAGGTAATCGTTGCCACGCCGGTCTTCCAGGCGGAACAGGTTGGGCCCGTATTCTTCCCAACGACCGCTTTCCTCATACGGTTCTTTTGGCAGCAGCGCCGGGAGAAGAACTTCCTGGGCCCCAGCTAAAGTCATTTCTTCACGGATGACCTGCTCTACCTTGCGCAACGTCATAAGGCCTAGGGGAAGCCAGGCGTAAATCCCCGGGGCAACCCTGCGAATAAACCCGGCCCGAAGTAGGAGCTTGTGACTGTCAAGCTCAGCCTCTGAAGGGTCTTCACGCAACGTCTTCACAAAGAGTTGCGACATTTTCTGCAGCAAAACAGTTCCTTCCAGTCCGGGCCACCGCGTCCCAGTCCCTAGTCCCCTAGTGCTTCAACCCAGGGGGCTTCACCCCTAGGTTCCAGTTCTTAGTTCTAGTTACCGGTAGCGCCAACGCATCCACGTGCGAACACTGTCTGCCATGGTAGCGAAAATCCGGGCCTTACCGAACCTTGCGCTACGACGATAGCGTTCGCGAACGTGCACGTTCATTCCTGAGCCCTCTGGCACCAAACGCACGGCCAGCGAAGCCTCAACTGGTGCGGCTTGGCTCAGCTGCCCTTCAGAGTCTTCGACAGGAGCTGTCTTCAGCACTAAGAGGGAGCCCGGTTCGTCGTACACAACCTCTAAAGGAGTGTTCCAGGCATCCGCGTAACCCTGGACTAGATCATCTAGGCGCGCTGCCACCTGCTGGGGTTCGATGCGAACATGTGCAGCCCTGTCAGCCTGGTGGGTAGCGTCAGGGAGAACTAGGTCTCCGGGCATGGAAACCAAAGCCTGCGCTTTGGTTAGTCCACTGCGGCGCGGAAATCCAGAGGCGATGAGTGAGGCAGCAACAGAAGCCAACGTGGAAGCGATCGTGAGCCGAAGAAATTTACGCAAGGACCTCTACCTTGCCTTCGCCTTCTTCCAGCCCCATCTCCCAGGCCACCTGGTTCGCGTAGTGAATCAGCTTGGGCACAATCTGGTCTTCAGGAACTGTTTCCACAACTTTGCCACGGATGAAGATCTGGCCTTTACCGTTACCGGACGCAACCCCAAGGTCAGCTTCGCGAGCCTCACCGGGGCCGTTCACGACGCACCCCATTACCGCGACTCGAAGCGGGACAGTCAGGTCCTTCAAGCCTTCCGTGACTTCCTCAGCCAAAGTGAACACGTCAACTTGGGCGCGCCCGCAGGAGGGGCAAGAAACGATCTCCAACGTCCGTTCCCGCAAGCCCATTGACTGCAGGATCTGCAGGCCAACCTTCACTTCCTCAACGGGCGGTGCGGACAAAGACACCCTGATCGTGTCACCGATCCCCTGGCGCAGCAGCGCCCCAAAAGCAGTAGCCGACTTAATGGTCCCCTGGAACGCGGGCCCAGCCTCAGTTACACCAAGGTGCAGCGGCCAATCACCGTTTTCGGACAGGATCTCATACGCCTTGATCATGGTGACCGGGTCGTGGTGCTTCACAGAAATCTTGAAATCGTGGAAGTCGTGTTCCTCAAACAAGGACGCCTCCCACATGGCTGACTCAGCCAGCGCCTCCGGAGTCGGGCCACCGTACTTTTCGTACATCCGCTTATCTAGCGAACCTGCGTTCACTCCAATTCGCAAAGACGTCCCATGATCTTTTGCTGCGCGTGTTATTGCCGCGACCTGGTCGTCAAACTTGCGGATGTTACCCGGGTTCACCCGCACCGCACCACAGCCCGCTTCAATTGCAGCAAAGACGTACTTGGGCTGAAAGTGGATGTCGGCAATTACAGGGATGCGAGACTGGCGGGCAATGATCGGTAGCGCCTCAGCGTCTTTGTCTGTTGGGCAGGCAACGCGAACGATGTCGCAACCGGCTGCGGTCAGTTCGGCAATTTGTTGCAAGGTTGCGCCGATGTCATGAGTTTTCGTGGTTGTCATTGACTGCACAGAAATGGGCGAGTTCCCACCAACCGCAAGATCTCCCACCTGGATAAGGCGTGTTTTACGCCTACCGAAGGGGTCGTCCTTCACTTGGGGTAGCCCCAAAGAAATCGCTTCGCTCACAGGTTCATTATCCCTTGGACACAAGGAAGGTGGGGGGCGCCTTTTGTCACGTCTTCCACCTGCCTTTAAGTGATGGCTATCGGGTTCACGACGTCGACAAGCATCAAGAGCACTGTGAGTGCAATCAGCGTGCCAAAAACGATGTAGGTCAAGGGCATCATTCGGGCGGTGTCAGCGGGCGGTGGCTTAGGTTTGCCCCGAACTTTCGCAGCGACGTTTTTCCCTCCCCCGTACAGGGCGCCCACCACGTGACCTCCGTCCAGCGGCGGTAGCGGAATAAGATTGAAGACAAAGAGCGCCATGTTCAACGCTGCAAGCAGCGACAGCATCATAGCCACGCGGTCCAGCACGGAAACAGGGCTGGCAGTCCCGCCAGCTCCAGCATCAAACGGGTCTGCTGAGGTGATTTGACCAGCTATCTGGGCCACCCCAACTAAGGAGACAACTCCGTTCGGGTCCCGTTCCTCTCCCGTGATCAGCGACCTGGTCGTCTTGTAGAGACCGACAGGCAGGCCAATGATGGCTTTTCCTGTTCCCACAAACTGTTGCCACGCGACCTGGCCTACCTCTGTTACTGAGCCGCGTTGCCTCCCCAGTGCACTGACGATTCCCACCGTTCTGGTTCCGTCGGAATCAACTATGGGAACGACCGTGACGGTGACTTCTTTCCCGTCACGAAGAAGAGTCACTTCACTGCCAGTTTCTGGTGTTTCTTGAATGGTCTCGCGAAGCTCATCCCACGTTGGGGTCGGGACTTGGTTCCAGCTGACGATCTGGTCGCCTGAACGCACGCCGGCCAAAGCAGCTGGCCCCGGTTGCCCTTCAACCTCATCCAAAACGGACTCCAGGGTCGTGGTTGGTGCCTGCCAGCCAAATCCGACCAGGACCACGGCGATGAGAACAAGCGCGATCCCTAGGTTCATTAGTGGCCCGCCCGCCATCACCGCCACCTTTTTTGGAGTGGACAACTGATAGAAAGGAGTTCCGGGCGTCCCAGAGCGCTGAGCTTCTTGAACGTCTTGAGCGGACTGTATTCGCGCCTGCTCCGCCAAGGTCGTCTGGCCGCGTTTGTTAGTCATTTTCCGCCCGGGAAGCCCCGGGGCAAACATCCCCACAATCCTTACGTAACCGCCCAGCAGGATTGCTTTAACACCGTAGGTGGTGCCGCCCTTTTTCGTCTTCCAGATTTCCGGGCCAAAACCCACCCAGTATTCAGGGACCGCTGCACCGAACTTTTTTGCCGGGTAGAGGTGTCCGTATTCGTGCAGTGCCACAGAAACCATAAGTCCCACGACCAGGACGACAACGCCGATGATCCACACGGCTAGGAAACCAACGCTTCCGCTTGTGCCACGGCCCAGCGTTGGGCTTCAAGAACGTCTTCCAATGACGGGACTGACACCCCGTCGTGCTTGCCTAAAACGGTCTGCACTAGGTTCGTTATTTCCAGCCACGTGAAACGGCCCTGTAGAAATGCTGCGACCGCCACTTCATTAGCGGCGTTCAAAACTCCCGGGTGCGTCCCGGAAGCGTCCAGTGCCTGTGCGGCTAGCTTCAGCGCTGGAAATGTTTCGTGATCAACAGGTTCAAACGTCCAGGCGGTCGGCTCTTCCCAGGACAGGGGTGCACCGACGTCATGCAGGTGCTTTGGCCAATCCAATCCCAAAGCAATCGGGACTGCCATGTTGGGGTAGGAAGCCTGCGCGATAGTGGAACCGTCATTCCACGTCACCATTGAGTGAACAATTGACTGCGGGTGAACGACCGTGGTTATTTGCTTCGCGGGCACGTCGAACAAGACGGCGGCTTCAATGAGCTCCAACCCCTTGTTCATGAGAGTGGATGAGTTAATGGTGACAACGGGTCCCATGTCCCAGGTGGGGTGCGCTAAAGCTTGCTTCGCGGTCACTTCCTTCAGTTCGCTTGCCACTTTGCCGCGAAACGGACCACCGGAAGCGGTGAGAACTAGGGAGTGCAGTTCCGACTTCCCATCCAAGTTTGGGCAGGTCAGTCCCCGGTTGTGAACCCCTGTGAGGAGGGCTTGGGCAATGGCGGAATGTTCAGAATCAACGGGCACGATTTGGCCCGGCCGCTGGAGTGCGGCTTTGACCAGGTGCCCACCCACAACCAAAGACTCTTTGTTAGCCAGCGCTAGTGTCGCACCTGATTCCAGCGCTGCCAAAGTTGGCAGCAACCCGACCCCACCGGTGATGCCGTTCAGCACCGTCCCTGTGGGGCAGGACCCAGCCACGTCTGCCGCCGCATTGGGGCCGACAAGGAGTTCCGCTCCCACGGCGCTGCAAGCCTGCGCAACCTCTTCCACTTTCGCTGGATCAGCGTCTGCGATCGCAACCAGGGTTGGCCGAAACTCTAGAACCTGACTAGCAAGCAGGTGGGGGTTTGTCCCTCCAGCAGCTAGCGCAAAGACTGTGAATCGGTCGCCGTGGCTACGAACAACTTCTAGAGCCTGGGTGCCAATGGAGCCCGTGGACCCAAGAATGACAAGCGGTATTGGAACCGTCACGACACGGCTAACAGGACGTACATCGCCTTTGCTAAGAAAGCGTCGACCTGGGCTTCCACGTAGGCTTTTTCACCGCGAGCCAGGTCAAATGCGGCAAACCTCAAGTCTGTTTCTTGAATGGTGGCACGGTCATCAAAAAAGTCGCCAAGCCGATCCAACAGTTCGTCCACCTGGCTAGCCTTGTAGCCCACTCCCCTACCTTCGGGGTGTGCAAAGCGTTCACCTGCTGGGCGCAGAAGCCGCGGATAAAGGACAGTGGCGTCGTCGGCGATGTGGGCAAACCACGCTTCCTCGCCATATTGCGCAACAAACTGGGCACGCTCGTTTTGAATGAATGCCGACTCAAGCCGACTGAGCGCACTGTCCACACTGCGTGTGTCATAACCGTCTCTCACCATGGGGAAGGCTGCTCTGCGGACCTCATCGAAAGAAACCGCGTTGGATTCGCCCCCACTTTCATAAGCGCTACGAGCGTGCTGGAAGAATTCTGTTACCGAGTCCTTGCTGTAGCCTCTGGCGAACTTCCCAGCTGAGGGAAACAGCTCACTCATCGACCCCTCCTTGAAGGTTTCCTTGTGAAATACACGTGTTCCGCACTGATTGTTCCAGCTTTACTCAAAAAACCGGCCAATCAAACGCGTAACTGTACAAAATGTAGAACGCTGGCGCTGTGAAAAGTAGGGAATCTAGCCGGTCCATGAGGCCGCCGTGTCCCGGCACAATGTTCGACATGTCTTTCAAACCCACGGTGCGTTTGATCAGTGATTCAGTTAAGTCCCCCAACGTACCCACGGCAGCTGCGGTGAACCCGAAAATGAGGCTCCACCACCAGGGCAGTTCCATGACGAACGTTCCACCCAGACTAAACAGCGTCGCGAACGCCACGCTGCCAACGAACCCCTCCCAAGATTTCTTCGGAGACAGTTTTGGTGCCATGGGGTGCTTCCCAAGCGTGATCCCAGCCAGCCATCCGCCCGTATCTGAGCCGACCAGCGCCAAAACAAAGAAAACCAGCGGCCAAGGCTTCTGGGAGTGGAACGAGATCAGCCCCACGAACGCCGCCAAGAACGGCAGGTAAACGATGGTGAACGCACTGGCCATGACATCGCGAAGCTGGCCTTCTTCGGGGGTCTCAAACAGACGCCAAGGAACGATCACAATGAACGTGAGGTAGCCGGCGGCAACCAGCCAGAAAAGCGAACCCAGAGAGGCCGCCACCAGCATTGCCAGGCCGCCGATGTAAAGCGGCACAACGACGACCCTGATATCAATGCGTGCCAGTGCACCGGCGATTTCCCAGATCGCGCCAACTAGAAGGACTGCAACTAGCCCCAGAAAAAGAGGACGTGAGAAGAACAGTCCCGAAGCCGCTAGGGCGATCAGAACCACAGCGGAAGTAACCGCCGCCCACATGTTGCGCCCCGCCCTGCCTGTAGCAGCTAGGGGCGGTTTGTTTTGAGTTGGCGGTGGACGAAGAAACTGTTTCAGCAAAACACGCTCATTTTCTGAAAACCAGGGAGCCTAGAGAAACTTCCTAAACCTCTAGGAGTTCCTGTTCTTTAGCAGCGAGGGTCTGGTCCACCAGTTCCACGTACTGCTTCGTGGTGTTCTCCAGCTCCTTTTCGGCACGTTCCGCTTCGTCTTCTCCTACTTCCCCATCCCGCTTCGCAGCTTCGATGGCTTCTTTAGCTTTACGACGTGCAGCACGAATCGCGATGCGACCATCCTCAGCGCGAGCCCTGGCTTGCTTCACGTACTCTTTACGGCGCTCTTCGGTGAGGGCCGGCAGCTGCACGCGAATCACCTTGCCATCATCGGTAGGGTTCACGCCCAAGTCCGCATCCCGAATTGCCGTCAGGATTTCGTTCGTCGCGTTCCTGTCGAACGGGGTGATGAGGACGGTTCGAGCTTCCGGAATGTTGAGGGACGCCAGCTGCTGCAGCGGTGTGGGCGCCCCGTAGTATTCGACCATCAGTTGGTTGAACATGCCTGGGTTCGCACGCCCGGTGCGAATGTTCTGGAAATCGTCGCGCGTCGATTCGACAGCTTTGTCCATTCGGTCTTCCGCGTCAATCAAAAATTCATCCGTCAATGTCTTCATCCTTACCTTGTTCGGTGGTGACCAATGTCCCGATTGTCTCACCCGTCAAAGCGCGGGTCACGTTGCCCGGCTCATTCATCCCAAAGACTCTCATCGTCAAGTCATTTTCTTGACCTAGTGCGAAAGCTGCAGCGTCGACAACTTTCAGGCGGTCAGCCAATGCTTCAGAGTAGGTGACAGACGGGAGAAGTTTTGCGTCAGGGTCCTTCTTTGGATCCGCCGTGTAAACACCGTCCACGCCATTTTTGGCGATCAGCAGTTCATCGCAGTGAGTTTCTAGCGCACGCTGCGCCGCGACAGTGTCTGTGGAAAAGAAGGGCATGCCGGAGCCTGCGCCAAAAATGACGACCCGACCGTTTTCCATGTGGGAGATAGCGCGCAACGGAATGTAAGGTTCCGCAACCTGTGTCATGGTGATTGCTGTCTGGACCCGCGTCTCTATCCCGGCCCGTTCTAAAAAGTCTTGCAGGGCCAAGGCATTCACAACGGTGCCCAACATGCCCATGTAATCAGCCCTGGCGCGGTCTAGCCCATTTTCTGCAAGCTCAGCACCGCGGTAAAAGTTGCCGCCACCGACAACGACCGCTACCTCTACACCGTCTTCAACAGCTGCAGCAATCTGTTGCGCAACGCCTTCCAGGACCTCTGGGTCCAGGCCGATTTCACCGCCACCAAACACTTCACCTGAGAGTTTGAGCAGGACTCGTCTCTTCGACTTCGACACTGGACCCCCTTCAATTGCCTGCCGCAAGTGTAGGCGACAAAAGAGGCAGGTTTTGCACCTGGGGGCTAGGCGCCCCCAGGTTTAGGAGCTAACCGCCTACCTGGAAGCGCACGAAGTCCGTGACCTCTGCGCCTGACTTGCCCAGCACCTGTCCCACGGTCACGGAAGGATCGCGGGCAAAGTCCTGGTCTACCAGGGTGTTTTCCTTGTAGAAGGCGTTCAGGCGTCCCTCGACAATCTTGGGCACGATGTGCTCTGGTTTGCCTTCCTTCAGCGTGATCTCAGTGAGAGTTTCACGCTCAGTGTCCAAAACGTCTGCCGGGATGACGTTGCGTGACACCCAGCGGGGCCGGAAGGCTGCGATGTGCATGGCGACGTCGTGGGCCAGGTCGGCTCCCTTTTCGTCGGTAACCACCAGCACACCCACCTGAGGGGGTAGGTCACGGCTGGTCTGGTGCAGGTAGGCCTGTACGTAGTCACCGCTCACGCGGGCAACACGGCCAATTTCGACCTTTTCACCGATCGTGGCTGCCATCTCATTGACGACATCCTGGACGGTGCGGTCACCTGCGGGAGCAGCAAGCAGGACCTCAACGCTGTCAGCCTCTGAGGCAACGGCGGCGTCTAGAACCTGCTGGGCAAAAGCGATGAACTTGTCGTTCTTCGCGACGAAGTCGGTTTCGGAGTTGACCTCAACCATCACTGCGGTCTTCGCGTCATCTGCAACAGACGCGACCACTAGGCCCGCTTGAGCGTCGCGGCCTTCGCGCTTGGAAAGCGACTTCAGCCCCTTCAAACGAATGATCTTGAGGGCAGCTTCTTTGTCACCGTCTGCTTCGACCAGGGCGTTTTTGACGTCCATCATGCCGGCACCGGTTTCTTCACGCAGCGCTTTTACATCCGCCATCGTGTAGTTAGCCATTACGGCTCCTTTCAATGCTTGTAGCGTTAGTTTGCTGCGTCGGCTTCGTCGGCGTTTGCTTCAGGAGCAGCTTCAGCTGCTTCTTCAACCAGAACCTGTTGCTCCTCAACCTTGGCGGGAGCTTCGGCAACTTCAGCCTGTGCGTC
>CAYFNQ010000031.1:0-13834 GCA_964344535.1 uncultured Actinomyces sp. | reverse complement strand
TCAATGTCTTCCTTGGGAAGTGCTGAGCCACCGGTGATGGTCATGGACTGTTCCTTGTTGGTGCCACGGTCCTTGGCGGAAACGTGAACAATTCCGTTTGCATCGATGTCGAAGGACACTTCAATCTGGGGCACGCCACGCGGTGCTGGAGCGATGCCGGTTAGTTCGAAGGTGCCCAGCGGCTTGTTGTCCCTGGTGAATTCGCGCTCACCTTGGAAGACCTGGATCAGCACGGATGGCTGGCCGTCTTCAGCGGTGGAGAACACCTCTGTGGCGCGGGTCGGGATAGCTGTGTTGCGCTCGATCAGCTTGGTCATCACGCCACCCTTGGTTTCGATGCCTAGGGAAAGCGGGGTGACGTCGATAAGCAGAACGTCTTGACGGTCACCCATCATGACGCCGGCCTGCAAAGCAGCACCAACGGCCACAACCTCATCCGGGTTCACGGTACGTGTCGGTTCTTTACCACCGGTCAGCTTGACTACCAGTTCTTCAACGGCAGGCATACGGGTTGAGCCACCAACCAGGATCACGTGGTCAATGTCACCAACAGACACGCCGGCTTCCTTGATGACGTCGTTGAACGGCTTTTCAGTGCGGTCCAGCAGATCCTTGGTCATGTCTTCGAACTTGGCGCGCGTCAGTTTCTCATCCAGGTGGATGGGGCCTGATTCGCTCATGGACAGGTACTGCATGGAAATGGTGGTCGTGGTTGCAGTCGACAGTTCACGCTTGGCCTGCTCAGCTGCTTCCTTCAGACGCTGCAGGGCAACCGGGTCTTTAGCTAGGTCGACGCCGGTCTTGGACTTCACCTGCTGGATCAGCCAGTCAACAATGCGCTGGTCCCAGTCATCTCCACCAAGGCGGTTGTCACCTGAGGTGGCGCGAACCTGGATGGTTGAGAAACCGTCGTCATCCTTCGCAACCTCAAGTAGGGAGACGTCGAACGTTCCACCACCAAGGTCAAAGACTAGGATCAGTTCTTCTTCTTTACCCTTGTCTAGGCCGTATGCCAAAGCGGCAGCCGTGGGCTCGTTGATAATACGTAGAACGTTCAGACCGGCAATCTGGCCGGCGTCCTTCGTTGCCTGGCGCTCAGCGTCGTTGAAGTATGCGGGGACAGTGATAACTGCGTCTTTGACGGTGTCACCCAGGTACTTTTCGGCGTCCTGCTTCAGCTTGGACAGGATGCGTGCGGAGATTTCCTGAGCGGTGTATTCCTTGCCGTCAATCTTTTTCTTCCAGTCTGTGCCCATGTGGCGCTTGACGGAAGAGATGGTGCGGTCAACGTTCGTGACAGCCTGGCGCTTAGCGATTTCGCCAACCAGCACTTCTCCACCCTTGGAGAAAGCGACGACTGACGGGGTGGTGCGGACACCTTCAGCATTCACAACGATGCTGGGTTCGCCACCTTCCAGCACTGCTAGTGCTGAGTTTGTTGTTCCTAGGTCGATACCTACTGCTTTAGCCAAAATGGCCTCCTTTGGATTCTTCTTAGATTCCTGTTATTTCTTTACGGCCGCACATGCTGCGACCAGACGATCTTTAGCTCAGCGACTTCCAACTTTTCGATTCTTGAGCCTCACAGACTCAACTTTAAGACGTTTGGTCGGTCCGCGCAACCCTAAAACCGCAAACGTGAGCAGCCTCCACTCAACTTTGAAGCTGTTTTCCCTTCTGAGTTGCGGCCACATTCTCCAGCGCTTGCGTTCTACCCAAGTGCGTTGTTGAGCAGGAACCAAGAACCCTGGCAAGAATTTGTCAGAAGTCAGGGCGAAGCCTGCGGCTCGCGTAACTAGGCTCCAGTGTCCTCCGCCCGGGGCCTGCATTGGCGCGTTGTCGTACGCCCTGGGGTCTTGAGTTAGCGCGGGGCCAATCATTGCGAAAATGACTATGCCCAGGATGAAGGAGATGATGGTCGCCAAACCGACTAGCGTCAACGTCCACGGTGGGGCTGAAGCGATCGGGTCGCCGACTTTAGCTGGGAACATTGAACTGGAAGTTCCTAGGTCCCCGTGAAACAAGCCGCTCCCTCGCTGCGCTTGGGTGTCGCCTGCCGTTAAATCACAAAACAATCACAGCGGGCCCCTACAGATGAAACATTTCAGCCCTCCCGTTAGACTCGCGACGGGACCATTTGGTCGTTCGCCGTCGTGAACAAAGAAGCACGCCGGCGGAAGCGGCTCAGCAAAGGTGCTGTGTTGCGGCGACAGCGGGCCTGCTGGCTGTCGCATGAAAGGAATATCGTGAAATTTTCCAGAAAAGTGGGGACCGGCCTGGCCGTGCTAGCCGTCTCCTCCCTTGCGCTCATGGCGTGTTCCTCGGACGGAAAGAAGGATGAGGGAACGGCAGACGCAGGTGAAATCACCGGTGAGATCACTTTCCAAACCTGGTCGCTAACCCCGACCTTCCAGGACTACCTGGACAACGTGATCTCCACTTTTGAGGCCGAATACCCGGGCACAAAAGTGAAGCTGGTTGACCAACCTGGCGACGGATACTCAGAAAAAGTCCTCACACAGGCTTCGACGAACACCCTGCCAGACGTGGTGAACCTCCCGCCAGACTTTGCTTTGCCATTGGCTAAGGCGGGCAAACTGGACAACCTGGCTGAGTCTGACCCGAACCTTGAGTCAACCTACGTCAAGGGTGCTATCGAAGCGTACGAATTCGCTGGCATTGACGGTGTGTATGGCTACCCCTGGTACCTGAACACCGACATCAGCTACTGGAACAGCGCGCTCTTTGAAGAGTGTGGTCTAGACATTGACAACGTTCCGAAGACTGAGGATGAGCTGTTTGATCAAGCGAAGATCTACACCTCAAACTGTTCTGACAGCCACCTCATTTCAAGAGCTCCGGGTCTAGAAGACTTCACACGCGCCGGTGTGCAGATTCTGAATGACGAAGGAACTGAGTTCATCTTCAACACCCCTGAAGCTGCCGCAGTCTTGCAGCGCTCCGTAGACGCATACCAGGCTAAGGAAATGCCCCCGGCCGTTCTCTCTGACGACTACTTGGGTAACGCCAAGCTGTTCACGCAGGGCAAGGTAGCTTGGACCACTGGTGGCGCTCCCGCTTACGCGGACTTTGTGAAGGACAGCCCTAGCCTTGACGGCAATATCGTCAACTCTCCGGCACTGTCAATCCCGCCCCTGTATGTTCAGGGCGTCAGCGTCTCTGCTGAAAGTAAACACCTAGCGACAGCGCGCGCGTTTGGTGCTTGGGTAACCAACCCGGAGAACCAGAACGAATTTGCCAAGATCGTGAGCATCTTCCCCTCAACGCTGGCGTCTGCTGATGATCCGTACTTCAGCGAAGACGACGGCACCCCCGAAGGAAGGGCTCGCGTTCTAGCTTTTGAATCCTTGCAGAACGCCGAAGTTTTGGTGCCCGTGGAGTTCAGTGACGCCATGTCCACCATCTTGGCTCAGCAGATTGCACTGGCAATGCGCGGCGATGTGGACTCTCAGCAGGCTCTAGACACTGCTGTCGACCAGATCAACCGCCTCTACGAATCCCAGCACTAGTGACTACGGGCGGACCCTTTTCTTAGGGTCCGCCCGTTCACTATTTAAGGACACCTGTGAAAGCCCATCGTTGGTATTCCCCGTGGATACTAGTTTTTCCTGCGCTGCTGTGGCTAACAGTCTTTACGGTTTGGCCATCGCTTAACACGATCCGCCTGTCTTTCACCAATGCGATGCCGCTGGGTGGTCAGACGGATTACATCGGCTTCAAGAACTTTGAACGCCTCTTTGATGACCCCCAGCTAGGCATGGCGCTCATGAACTCTGTTGTGTTCATGATCCTTTGTCTACCGCTACTGGTCATGCTCCCGTTGCTTTTGGCCCTGCTAGTCGAAAAGCCACTGAAGGGTATCGGCTTCTTCCGCACGGTCTACTACACCCCGGTTATCGCCTCCGCTGTTGTCGTGGGCCTGATCTGGACGTGGATGTTGGATGACCGTGGTGTCGTGAACGAGACACTGATGAAGATCCACGCGATCTCTGAGCCACTCCCATTCCTGATTCAGCGTTGGCTGATCATAGTCAGCGCCGTAGTGCTGACGTCCTGGAAGGGGCTTGGGTACTACATGATCATCTACTTGGCGGCCATCGCGAACATTCCACAGGAGCTTCACGAAGCTGCAGCCGTTGATGGCGCTGGACCTGTCCGCAGGTTCTGGCACGTCACTGTGCCTGGCGTTCGTGGGACCATGACCCTAATCGCCTTGCTCATTTCTGTTTCGGCACTGCGTGTGTTCACAGAGATCTATGTGCTTACCGGCGGAACCGGTGGTGCTGGCGGTGAGGCAATGACGATCGTCATGCTAATCCAGCAATACGCGCGCGGATTCATGGGCAACCTAGGCTATGCCTCTGCGTTGTCACTGGTCCTCTTCACCGTGACGCTGGTTCCGATGTTGACGCTGGCATATATAAATAGGAGGGCTGACAAGTGAGTAACACAAGCCTGGTTGACGGCAACCTCGCTGCCGATGTGCTGGCTACAGAGGACGTTGAGAAGCGCGGTTCGCGATTCAAGAAGAAGCACCGCGGCTTTGGCACTATGGGGCCGACTGAGAAAGTCATCCGCTATGTTCTCTTGATCCTCATGGTCTTCGTGACCATTGGGCCGTTCCTCTGGCAGTTCTCCACCTCACTGAAGAGCCCTAATGAGGACATCTACGCGGCGACGCTGTCTTTCATTCCCCAAGAACCAACGCTAGAAAACTATGCGGCGGTCGGTAGGGCTATCCCAGTTTGGCACTACATTTTCAACTCAATCAAAGTCGCCATTTTGGCAGTTGGCGGAAACGTCGTCTTCGCAACCGCAGCAGGTTTCGCTCTGGCGAAATTGAAGTTCCGCGGTAAGAGCATTGTTGGTGGACTGTTCCTAGGCGTCCTCATCCTCCCTGGTGAAGCAACGATTGTGTCGCAGTTCGTAACAATCCGTAACCTTGGCTTAGCCGACACGCTAATGGGCGTCGCGCTTCCGGGCATGGTTGGCGCACTGAACGTGTTGCTGATGTGGAACGCATTCCGGGTGGTTCCAAAGGAAATCGATGAAGCGGCCGTCATGGACGGAGCAACTGTGTGGGACCGGTTGGTCAGAATCGGTGTGCCCAGCGTGAGGGGAACGATTGCTGTGATCGCGATCTTCTCTTTCATTGGCGCATGGGATGACTTCCTCTGGCCGCTGATTGTGCTTACGTCTCCGGACCAGTTCACGCTGACCATTGGTCTGCAGTACCTGGCTGGAACGTTCGCAAACGACCAACGGTTGATTGCAGCAGGAACAATGATTGCCTTCATACCTGTGGCGCTCCTGTTCGGCTCGCTACAACGCTTCTTCTTCAAGGGAGTTGAAGAAGGAGGCGTGAAGGGCTAGTCCTTCAGGCGATATCCGTTTCGCGGACAAAGTCTTTGGGGGTGACAGGCAACTGTCACCCCCAAAGACTTTATGAGCTAAAGGCCACTGCGGCCCGACCCCCAGCTCTAAGCGTCTAGAAGCCCATCACGCAAGGCAGCTGCAAACGTGGGAGCCACGGGGAGCCTTGGTAGCAGCACGGTTTGGGCGGCATGGTAGACATCTGGCTTACCTTCCCAGGTCTGCGAAGCCTTCTCATTGTTCGTGTCCAGCTCATGGGTCCAACGCCCCGGAGCTTCCACAAGATTGCCTTCCGCAAACTCCCACCATGATTCGACAAGCTGGTCCCACTTGGCGGCCGCCGCCTCTTCATGCTCTGCCCTCAGTGCTTTCGCCAGCACGGCTCCAACACCAATTGCTTCAGCCAGAACCCAGTGCATGCGTTGGCGCACTACCGGCGTCCCATCAAAGTCTGTGGTGTAAACGAAGCCTTCGTTGCCATCAACGTCCCAGCCATCTGTGACCGCCCCGGCAGCCAGAGACTGCGCCCCCTCCAACATCCATGGTTCCACGGGAAGCCCAGCATTCAAACGAGATCCGCGAGCATGAAGCATCAGACGCGCCCACTCAAGTGCGTGCCCTGGAGTCACACCGTAGGGGCGGAACGGGTGCGCCGGCTGATCGTGGTTGTAGTCAGGCAAGACTTCCCAGTCCAAGTCGTAGTGTTCAGGGATCCGCCAACCGCGGTCCTTAGCCTGGTCGTACACAAACTTCAGAACCCGGGTTGCGCGCTCCAGCAACTCCGTGTCTCCCAGCACATCAGCTGCTGCAAGAGACGCCTCCACGGTGTGCATGTTGGCGTTGATGCCCCTGTAGTCCTCTGCTACCAAAAACGGGCGATCCCAAGATTCCGCAACCATTCCTGTCTTGGGGTCATACCAATGCTCCAGCTGCTCCTGTAGCGCGCGTTCAAGCAGCTTTGGCGCATCCGGGTTTCCGGCAGCGACTGCTGAGGCGGCCGCAAGAATCACGAATGCTTGAGCGTAAGCTTCCTTGCGGTCGTCAACTGGCAGACCGTTTCCGTCCGTCGCAGGGTTCGCATCTATGGAGGAATACCAGCCCCCGTAGACCGGGTCATAGAAGTACTGAGTCAAGGCTTTTATGCCGTGGTCCATGTGCTCACGGGCACCGTCAATTCCGTACATTGTCGCCAGCGCAAAGACATGGGTCATTCGCCCGGTAATCCACAGCTCAACGGGGCGGTCTAGGTCAACACTGCCGTCTTCGCCCATGTACCCGAACCCTGTCGGAACCTCGCTGTTGACTGCAAAATCAACTAGGGCCCGAAATTCTTGGTCCAACTCTTCTGTCTTCATGTTGCCCTCCAGATCCTGCCCGGCTGGCCACGTCGACAAACAGCCTTGTGAGCACACCTACCGTAACCGGCCAACGCCTGCGCCTCAACCGATTAGCCTTGCTAGTAGCGCACAAACCACGCCAAGGGGCCGGACCACCAGCGCACCGGAAAGGACCCTAAGAAAGGATCATTGTGCAACCGCTTTCCCTCACCCCCAGCCTTGAACTTTCAGCCACTAGTACTGACAACGGACTAAACGTTTCCAAACCCGGAATGACTGAGGTGCCCCCGGGACCCAACTCAACCGAAATCGTGCTAGTTGAGGGTACTGGCGGTGTCGCAGTGGTTGCCCAAGGAGGCTGGCCGATAGCGGCAGACACAGCCTTGAGTTTCTGGGTCTACCCGTTAAGAGGAGACAAGACCCCCTACGCCTCCACCTACATTTCTGTAGACCTGGCCCTGTCTGACGGACGAAAGATGTCCGATTTTGAGGTGGTAGACCAATACGGTTTCCCCGTGACCGCCGCTGGGCAAGGAGAGAACAAGACACTCTACGCGGACCAGTGGAACTACGTGCGCTGCAACATTGGGGACTCACTGGAGGGACTCTGCGCACGCGACGTCGAAATCGTAATTGAACCGCCCAGTCCAGTGGAGCCCGCAAAAGCCTGGGTGGGTGACATCCGGATCGGTGCACTGGAAGAGCTGCCATCCGATCCGGTAGACCTAGTGGACACCCGGCGCGGATCCAACTCAACGTTTGCCTTTTCGCGCGGCAACACCTATCCGGCTGCGGCTGTGCCCAACGGGTTTTCGCTCATCTCTCCCATGACGGACTGGTCTAGAGACTGGTTCTATTCTTGGTCCCGGCACAACACCCCTGAAGGTCGCACCCCCTTTGTGGGTTTGGCGCTCACCCACGCCCCCAGCCCGTGGATGGGAGACCGTGAACAGCTAATCATCTCTCCAAGTTGGGGCGACCAGCAGGGAACGTTTAGTCACGACCTAGAACACGCCCTCCCCTACCGCTATAACGTCACACTAGATGGCGGCGAAACGGTAACCGCCACTCCCAGCGACCACGGCGCGATCTTCCAGTTCGAACCGGCCAACAACCTAGAAGACCTCTCCCTACTAGTGGGCTCGATTGAAGGTGACTGCTTCGTTAAAGCTGAAGTGGGCTCCAACGAACTGACAGGCTGGGTGGAAGAAGGCTCAGGCCTTTCAGAAGGTCACAGCAGGATGTTCTTCGCCGCCTTGGCCACGCGCCCGTGGTCGAAGGTCGAACCCGGTGAAGTCGGCGGCCAAAAGGTGCTATCCGTTGCGGGAGGCTCGCAAACCCTGCGCATCGCGACTTCTTTCATCAGCCTGGAGCAGGCCCGCCACGCCTTGACCACGGAGCTGGGCGATAAGGAACCGAAGGACCTTGCCCAGGAGGCGCGCGACCGCTGGGCTGAGCGACTGAACGTCTTAGAGCTTCCGGAAGCTAGCGACGACCAAAAGTTGTCCGCCTACTCCAGCTTGTACCGGCTGAACCTGTTCCCCACTTCCCACTATGAGAACACGGGAACCGCTGCCTACCCTGAGTACGCCTATGCCAGCCCGGTTCTAGAGCATACGAAGCCCACAACTGACACCGAAACGGGGGCCCGCGTTCTGCCGGGGAAACTGTATGTAAACCACGGCTTTTGGGACACCTACCGCACAGCCTGGCCCCTGTATGCCCTGGTCTACCCCGACTTAGCCGCAGAACTCGCAGATGGTTTTGTTGAGTTCGCCCGAACAGCTGGATGGACACCGCGCTGGTCCTCCCCCGGTTATGCAGATCTGATGCCGGGTACCAGCTCCGACGCTGCCTTCGCGGACCTGTTGGTGAAAGGCGTGCCACTGCCTGATGCAACCGCCACCTATCTCGCTGGGCTCCGAAATGCCACAGCCACACCAACCGAACCCGGTGTGGGGCGCAAAGACCTTGCATACAGATTCCAAGTATTCCCGCAAAGCGATTTGCCGGAAGCTGTTGCCTGGGCTGCGGATGCGACCATGAACGATGCAGCCTTGGCCAATATGGCCAGGATCTTAGCCAGCCAAGTTTCCTCAGCGGACCAAAAAACCAGGCTTGAAACTGAAGCCACCTATCTGGCCCGGCGCAGTCTGTCGTACCGCAATGGGTTTGACATACAGGAGGGGTTTTTCCGCAGTTATCCTCGCCCCGCCAACTTCAACCCGCTCACGTGGGGTGGGGACTACACGGAAACCAACGCCTGGGACTACGCGTTCCCGGCCCCGCATGACGGTGACGGCCTAGCGGAGCTCTACGGTGGGAAACAGGGTCTGGAAGCCAAGTTGGACGAATATTCCGCAACCCCGGAAAACGCTGATCAGCCAGGCACGTACGGTGGGCCCATTCATGAGATGTTCGAAGCGCGCGAAACCCGCATGGGCCAGTTTGCACTCAGCAATCAGCCGGCCCACCACATCCCGTTCAACTATCACTTCGCCGCAGCCCCAGACAAGGCGTCGCGAGCAGTCCGGGAAGCAGTTGCGCGCCTATTCCGCGGCTCTGCGATAGGTCAGGGATTCCCAGGGGACGAGGATAACGGGGAGATGTCCTCCTGGTACCTGTTTGCGTTGACAGGTCTGTATCCGTTGCAGGTGGGTTTCGACACCTACACGCTCACAGCACCGGGGACCCCGCATGTGATTTGGCATTTACCGGGGGGAGACCTGAATATTCGCACGCAGGCTGCGGAGAATTTTCAGAAAGCTGATGCCGTCGCTGCGCTAGAAGTCGACGGGGAAACCCACGACCAATCGTGGCTGTCGCACTCCTCGATTAGGGACGGTGCAGATCTAGACTTCACGCTCACCGCAGGCCCGACCAGTTGGGGTCGCAGCGAACCCACATTGCCCTCCATAGGGGACGGCCTTCCTGGGCCTTGGCGCGACCTGGCAAGGGATGCGATCGTCAGTGCGGAGAACCTAGAGGAGGACTCAGCGCGCTTGCTTGTCGACGACACTGTTCACGAAGCAGCCGACGTCCCGCAGGGGGCTAGCCTCACATTTGCGTTTGAGACACCGGCTCATCCTGAGATGTTGACGCTCACCGCCGGCAGTTCACCGGAGGCTGCTCCGGCCAATTTTGAGTGGCAGGAATCAGTCGATGGAAAGCAGTGGCAGACGACGGCCAGCTTCACTAACGAGGGGTTTGATTGGCCCGGTCAGACCCGGCCGTTTGCCCTCCCAAAGACCGAAGTGCCCGTGAGCTTTTTCCGCCTACTATTTACGTCGGCCGCCCAGGTGGCACAGGTGGAGGTCTTGGTCTAGGGGCTTAGAAGACTAGCACTTAGCTAGCGCAAAGCCCCCAGACCAAACCTATGGTCGACGCGGCTACTCAGGCTGCTTTCCCGGGGTGACCCTCAGTGTCAGCACCTGGAAGGGACGCATCTGCGCACTAACGGTCTGATTGGTGACCTCTAGCTCCAAGTCGTCGTCCTCAAGACCTTCCTCTAACAGGTCAACGGCCGCGACACCGAACTGGCCGAACTCTGGGGCGAAGTGCAGTGTCGGATTTGCCCGGCCACCTTGAGACTCGTAGAGGCGAACAATTACGTCCCCACTGCCGTCTTCAGCCATTTTCACGGCCGAAAGTCGGGTGGCACCCGTTTCGTCCTCAACCCGCACCAAGCGTGCCGTGCGATCCTCCACGACTGCGTTGATCTGCTCTGCTTCGTCCAGAACCTCAGCCGTGTTTGGTGTGGCGATGATGCCCCAGGTCTTGGTGTGGTGACCACGGTCGGCTTCCTGGTCGGGGAAGTTCGCAGACTTGAGGACAGAGGCACCAATTTCAACGGTCCGGCCCGTGGGCTTACCGACCGAGTACCCGTAGGCAGCGTCGTTCACTACGCCCACACCAAAATCGTTTTCGATCACGTGAAGGTAGCGGTGCGCCACCATCTCAAAGCGAGCAGCGTCCCAAGAAGTGTTTTCGTGGATTGGCCGCTCAACGTACCCGAACTGGGTTTCGAACCTGGCGTTGTTGGCGTGAACGTCGAATGGGAGAAGAAGCTTCAGAAGTTTCTCTTCTTCTTGCCAGTCAACGTCCAACTGGATATCAAAGCGAGGGCTACCCGCAGCCAGACGGTACGTAGTCGTGGCTAGTGAGTCCCCAAACTTGCGGGTGACAGCAACCTGCGCCACATCCTCATCCGTGATGGTTTGGATGCTGTGAACATTATCGACCAAGGTTTTGGTGTCTAGCGCGCCTTTTTCAATGTCCCAGGCGTCCCACATTGCTGGCTCATCCTGGTAAAGCGCCAAGGAACCCAAGGGTGCGTCTTCTGGGACAAGCTCACGACCCGTGTTGTTGTCGATCAGTGAATGCACTAGACCGTCGGGGCCGATGTAGGCACGGAACGCCTGGTTTTCGATCACTGATCCACCGTCGGTCTCTTTGACAGTTACATGGTGGTGGGTCAGTGCCTTTTCGGGTGCTTCGTAGCCGACGGCTTCGTCTGCCTGCGCAAGCAGTTCCCGCAAATCCTGCTCAACCTGCGCATAGGATTCAACTGCTTCATCGTGAACCCACTTGATAGAGGTTCCGGGCAAGATGTCGTGGAACTGCCCCAAGAGCATCTTTTGCCACGCGCTTTCGAAGGCTTCCTTCGGGTAGGGCTTGCCTTGAAGGGCCGCAAGCGTCGCCTGCGCTTCCGCTTGGCGTATCAGCGCTTCTGCCCGACGGTTGCCAACCTTGGTGTTGGACTGCGACGTGAAGGTTCCCCTGTGGAGCTCTAAATACAGTTCGCCACTCCACGTGGCGTCGGAGTCTTCTAGTTCCTCACCTAGGACTTCGAAGAACTCCTGCGGGGTTTTTTGCATGACTTGCGGGGCGTCTTCTAGGTCTGCGAACCGTTTGGCGCTTGCCAGCATTTCGCGGGTGGGGCCGCCTCCGCCGTCCCCGTAGCCGAACAGGAGGATTGAGTGGTCCGAAATCCCTTTGTCTCGGTAGTTACGTGCCGCTCTTTGCAGTTCTGCTGCAGAGATTTCGGCATTGTAGGTGTCGGAAGGAGGGAAGTGGGTAAGAACCCGGGTCCCGTCAAGGCCTTCCCACCAGAATGAGTGGTGAGGGAACGTGTTGGTGTCGTTCCATGAGATCTTTTGGGTCAGGAAGTTAGGCATTCCGCCTAGCTTTGCCAGTTGTGGCAGAGCGCCCGAGTATCCGAAAGAGTCCGGCAGCCACATTAGGTCACAGTAGTCCCCAAAACGGTCTTTGAAGTAGCGCTGGCCCAAAAGGATTTGCCGGGCAAAGGATTCGCCAGAGGGCATGGTGCCGTCGGGTTCCACCCACATGCCGCCCACCGGCACGATCCTGCCGGCTTTCACCTGTTCGACTAGTTTTTGGAACAGCTCTGGGTAGCGCTCTTCAAGCCACAGGTACTGTTGGGCCGAGGACATTGTGAAGACAAAATCCTCATGCTCTTCAAGCAGCGCTAGAACATTCGCTACCGTCCTAGCAACTTTTCGCTCAGTCTCTCTCACAGGCCACAGCCATGCGGAGTCAATGTGTGCATGGCCCATGGCTACGGTTTGGTGGGCACTAGCATTTGCGGGTAGCGACAATTGCGGTTCCAGCTCTTTACGGGCCGCTGCAGCCGTCCCCTTGACGTCGCGTGTATCGATAGCATTCAGGGCCTTGTCGATTGCCATCAGGATGCGCTCGCGGCGCGCGGTGTCTTCTGGGAGCGTCTGCGCTAGCCCGATTAGGGCATCAAAGTCTGCTAGAAGCTCATCAACTTCGGCCTGGTAATCACAGATCTGGGCTGAACGTAGCTTGTAAAGCTCCCCTTCATAACTGTCAGGGCGCGCGCTGTGTTCAATCGGCTGGAAGGCGGGGACCCCAAGCAAAAGGGGGTTTGATGCGGCTTCCACATAGAACTCAAAAGGCTCACCCGGCTTGGCGACTTCATCTAGGGGCACCCACCGGTTCTTGGGGTTTAGTGCCTTCACGATGGTCCCATCGGGCCTGTACACCAAACCCTCACATTGGAATCCGACGGAGTGGTCTTCCCACCCAAAGTCTATGACGATCTCTTGTGTTCCCCCGGAGTCACTTTCTGCAGGTGCTACCCCACTGAAACGAAACCACGTGGTGTCCCATGGGGCTCCCCAGTCTCCACCCAATTCAAAGGGCTCATAGTCGGGCACGACCTCAGTGTCGGCCTCTATTCCTAGCGCTATTTCGGGGGCGACGGGCTCACCTCCAACTTTCCAGGCGGCAACTTGAAGGTCGCTTTCGGAACCCTCAACCGGCGTGTGAACGAAAGGTGCGATGCGGTCGCGCCGCGCCCTTTCCGCCCGGATCAGGGTGCGTCCCGTAACTGAATGCATCAAAGACTCCTTGGCAGCAAAAGACCCCACCATTTGCTGGTGAGGTCTCTAGCCTAAGCGCCGTATGGGGCCTTCTTCAGTGCATTCGCTTAACGAGTTTCGCGATGAGTAGTTGAGGTCCGGCACCGCGGGCAGAACTTCTTCAGCTCTAGCCTGTCGGGGGTGTTTCGGCGGTTCTTTTTAGTGATGTAGTTGCGTTCTTTGCATTCAGAGCACGCTAGCGTGATCTTTGGGCGAACGTCAGAAGATTTGGTAGCCACAGTGTTTCCTTACGTGTTGCGCCGCCGAAGTGAGCGGTAGACCGAGGAAATCTTACCTTGTCCGCGCGGCCCGTGCGCACAGTCGTGACCGATCCCGCAGGCCCGCCCATACTTAGGCAGACGAGCGCTCAGTCTAGGGAGGTCCTAGTTGGACAGACTGATCGCGAAGTCGCGTATGTCCTGGCCTGCCAGGTCCGCAATGTTAGCCACCACGGTTGTCGCAGAAACTACTCCGGAGCCTGAGGGATCTTCAAGTAGCTTCCAGTCCGGATCTGAGGCCGTACGGTAGGAGATCCGGTAATTGGCACCCAGGCACTGTTCACTTATGCCTTCGAAGTAGACCTCTTGGACCCCCACGGTATTGGTGAGTCCTCTAAGAACGTGGGAGTCCCATAGGAAACGGTGAGTGCCTGCCCAGATTCCTGACATGAACTTACTGGTGAGGACCCTGCTTGGA
>CAYFNQ010000030.1:0-15226 GCA_964344535.1 uncultured Actinomyces sp. | reverse complement strand
GCGCCAGGCGCAACTGACGCAGTTCCCGCAGCAGACATCAACCCGCACGACCGTGCAGACCTGAAAGAAGGCGGCACGCTCCGCTTCGCTGTTTCAGCTGTGCCCACCTACTGGAACCCCATGCACATTGCGGGTAACGGTGTGGACCTGAACAACATGTTCGGCTTCACCTCCGTCTCCAACTGGGTGTACAACCCCGACGCAACGTTTGAGGTGAACCCCAACTACGTCGAAAGCTACGAATACAAAGCTGACGACGAAGCTGCCAACGGCAAGCAAGAAGTAGTCCTGCACCTGAACAAGGACGCCAAGTGGAACAACGGCGACCCGATCACATGGGAAGACTACGAAGCAACCTGGAAAGCCTGCCGCGGAGTTCAGGCAGAAGACGGTGAAGAAGACGGTGATGAAGTTTCTCCGTTCGAATGTGCTTCCACCGACGGCTACTCCCACTGGGAAAGCGTTGAAGCTGGCGACACCGAATTTGACGTGGTCGTCCACTTCCGCGAAATCTTCCCGGACTGGTCCGCAGCACTGTCCACCGTGTACAACGCGGAAGGCGTGACTGACCCAGACGTGTTCAACGAAGGCTGGGACACCCCGCAGAACGACTGGGTTGCTGGACCGTACAAGTTCGGCAGCGTTGACGAAGCCCAGAAGACCGTAACCTTGCTCCCCAATGAGAACTGGTGGGGCGAACCCGGTCTGCTTGATGAGATCACCTACCGCGAAATGGACCCAGCAGCCATGGGTACTGGCTTTGCAAACGGTGAAATCGACGTTTTGGACGGCATCATCGATGCTCAGCAGTACCTGCAGGCAGAAACGCGCAGTGACGCTGTCATCCGCCGCGCCGGTGGCCTCCAGTGGCGCCACTTCACCTGGAACGGTGAGTCGGGCCTGCTGCAGGACAAGGATCTGCGTGTTGCAGTTCAGCGCGGCGTCGACCGTGCAGCCATCACCGAATCTGACCTTGCCGGCATTCCGGATCTGGTCCCCGGTGACCTGGTTTTGAACAACCACTTCTTCATGCCTGGACAAGAGGGCTACGTCGCCAACGGTGAAGACTTTGGCTACGATCCGGAAAAGGCACAGGCCGAGCTGGATGAGCTGGGCTGGACCTGGGAAGACGGAGATGATTACCGCACCAAGGACGGCGAAACTCTAGAGTTTGAGTACGCCATGATGCCTGATGTTTCCACCTCTAAGAACGAAGGTGAGCTACTCCAGTCGCAGCTGAAGGAAATTGGCGTCAAGGTCAACATCAAGAACGTTCCCACAGGACCCTTCTTCGATGAGACAGTCATCCCCGGCGACTTCGGTGTTACCACGTTTACCTGGCAGGGAACCCCGTACCCAATGGCCAACATCACCCAGCTGTACGGCTGTGGCGACAACCTGGCCCAAAACGGTGGCTCCAACTTCACGCGAATCTGTGTCCCAGAGATCATGGATCTAGCTGAAGAAATTGCTACGACGCCTGACCACCAGAAGCGTCTGGACCTGACCAACGAAGTTGACCGCTTGATCTGGGAGAACGGCATGATCCTGCCGATCTACCGCCGCATGGAAATGACGGCTGTCCCGAACAACCTGGCGAACTTCGGTGCGTTTGGAATGTCCTCAGTTCAAACTGAGAACATCGGTTTCCTAGCTGACTAACTTGAACTGGTCGGCTTAGCCGAACAGCTCAAAAGCTAAAGCGTTGGCCCGGGGTGATGAGCCCCGGGCCTTTCGCATAGGGCATTAGGGTGGTGCAGTGAATTACGAACTTGTTTTCCGCTCCCGGTACGGGACGCTCACAACGGCAACCATTGTTGTGTTGGGACTGTTGTTTACCGGCATGATTTGGGGTTCAGATGGAGCCCAAGCGGCTTTGCGTGCCCTGCCGATTCCGGTTGCCCTGGGGTATTTCACCTGGTGGATGTGGGCGTTCCCGACGGTGGACGCAAGCCGACGGGGGATTCAAGTGCGAAACCAGATCCGCACCTATCAAATTCCTTGGGGTGACTTTCAGGAAGCCGAATCAAACTATGGCTTGTACCTAAAGCTGGTCCCCAACACCTCTGGTGGCGGTGACAGCACTGGTTACAGCGAACCTAAGCGCATCTACTGCGCGGGTGTCCCAGCCCGTGGTGGACTGTCCTCTAGCCGCCAAAAGACCGCACTAGCGGTCCCTGAACTGTATTTCGAGCCGGGCCCCAAGGTGTGCCTGCGCGTGGAACCACCCGTGGCAGTTCAGATGCTGGACGCTGAAAAACTCTACTTTGACAACCCCTCACAGCGCCCTCCTTCAAATCGGGTGAGTGATGCACAGGTTGAAGCGTGGGAGCACCGGGGAGCTTTGAAGAAGCTGCTCTACGGGACACCTGCGACGGGGCAGGCAGCAGACGCTGAGGGGCACGACGCCGCAGCATCGGTGCGTGTGAACTGGCTACAGCTTGGGATCTTGGCGGTCCTAGCAGCTGCGGCATTGCTCACGGGAATACTGGCCTAGCCAAGCAGTGTGAGAAGCTGAGTTCAGCTAACACCTACACGAACTAGCCAAGAATCGAAGGGGCCTCATGCCGGTACGCTCGGACATCCGCAACCTGGCAATTGTCGCGCACGTCGACCACGGCAAAACCACTTTGGTGGATGCCATGCTGTGGCACGCCGGAGCCTTTTCCCAACGCGACGGCCAAAAGGCCGGTGACCGTGTCATGGACTCCGGGGACCTAGAGCGCGAAAAAGGCATCACCATCTTGGCTAAGAACACCGCCGTGGACTACTCGGGTCCCGCTGCCAAGTCCCTACCTGACACGGATCGCGTGTGGATCAACGTCGTGGACACCCCAGGACACGCGGACTTTGGGGGAGAGGTCGAACGCGGCCTTTCCATGGTCGACGGCGTACTACTTCTTGTTGATGCGTCCGAGGGTCCGCTGCCTCAAACCCGTTTCGTCCTGCGTAAGGCACTTGCAGCCGACCTGCCTGTCGTCTTGGTGATCAACAAGGTTGACCGGCCTGACGCTCGTATTGAAGAAGTGGAAAACGAGGCCACCAGCCTGCTGCTCTCCCTTGCTGACGACCTCATCAACGACGGACACGAGGTAGATGAGGAAGCGATTCTCAACGTTCCTGTCGTCTACGCGTCCGCAAAGGCTGGCCTTTCGTCGCTGAACCGACCACTGGATGGCGAACTTCCCGACTCCGACATGGAGCCCTTGTTCGAAACTGTCCTGACGCACATCCCCGGCCCCCAGTATGACCAGGACGCCCCCCTGCAAGCTCAGGTCACCAACCTGGATGCTTCCCCGTTCTTAGGTCGCCTAGCTTTGCTGCGCATCCACAACGGGGAGCTGAATCGCGGAGACCAGGTCGCTTGGGTGCGCGCTGACGGAAGTCGCAAAAACGTGCGAATCTCAGAGCTTCTACGTACGGAAGGCCTAGAGCGTAAGCCAACCGACCGCGCAACCCGCGGCGAAATTGTTGCGGTCGCCGGAATCGACGACATTACGATTGGGGATTCGCTGGTGGATGTCGAAGATCCTCGTCCCCTAGAACCCATCCGCGTTGACGACCCAGCGATTTCGGTGACCATTGGCATCAACGATTCTCCACTGGCCGGCACAGAAAAAGGCAACAAGCTCACCGCACGCCAAATCAAGGAACGGCTGGACCGCGAACTTGTCGGTAACGTTTCGCTGCGCGTCAATCCCACCAGTAGACCCGACAGTTGGGAAGTCCAGGGCAGGGGCGAACTGGCTCTAGCCATCCTGGTTGAGCAAATGCGTCGTGAAGGATTTGAGCTCACCGTCGGCAAACCGCAAGTCGTGACGAAGCGAGTGGACGGCAAACTCCACGAACCGGTTGAGCGCCTCACCGTTGACATTCCAGAAGAGCACATGGGAGCGGTCACGCAGCTGCTAGCCTCACGCAAAGGTGTCCTGCAGTCCATGGTGAACCATGGTGCGGGTTGGGTGCGCCTAGAGTTCCTGATTCCCGCTCGCGGCCTGATCGGGTTTCGCACCCGGTTCCTCACAGACACTCAGGGCACGGGCGTCATGGCCTCAATCAGTGAGGGATTTGCGCCCTGGCACGGGGAAATTAAGGGCCGGCCCAGCGGTTCGCTTGTTGCCGACCGCGCCGGGCAAGCTACGCCCTACGCCATGAGCCAGTTGCAAGAGCGCGGCCAACTCCTTGTTGAGCCAGGTTCGCAGGTGTATGAGGGTCAGGTGGTTGGCGAAAATCCTCGTAATGAGGACATGGACGTGAACGTCACGCGGGAAAAGAAGCAGACCAACATGCGTTCGGCTGCTGCGGACGTTCTGGAGACCCTCACTCCGCCGCGCCGACTCACGTTGGAGGAGGCGTTGGAGTTCGCGTCCGAGGACGAATGTGTGGAAGTAACGCCCCGCTCCATCCGCATCCGCAAGGCAGTCTTGGACACGAAGGAACGTGCCCGCCAAACAGCGCGCAGGAAGCGGGCTAGCGCGCTACCCACGGAGGCGCTGGGGGCACCTTCTTCCCAGTAATCATGGTTGTCGCCCCCACTTTCACGTCACCGCGTTTGGTGGCGACAACGACGTAGTGGGGGTCCACCTCTAGCAGGGTGCCCAGAGCGTCATGCACGCCGTCTGGCGCCCGGTATCGCACCACGACACGCTGGCCTACTTCCCAGTTCATCCAGGGCAAGGGCGGGGGAGTTTGCGTCATGACTGCCAGCCTACGCGACTGTTTTTTATGACTGGCCTGTGGACCGGGGGTTTACGCGGGACTACTTGAAAGCTTTAATGGAAGGTGTTGACCAGGAGGCACAATTGACTTACATAATCGCGGAACCATGCATCGACATCAAGGATCGTGCCTGTGTTGATGAGTGTCCCGTTGACTGTATTTACGAAGGCTCCCGGATGCTGTACATCCACCCTGAAGAGTGTGTGGATTGTGGCGCCTGTGAGCCCGTTTGCCCAGTTGAGGCCATCTTTTACGAAGATGACCTGCCGACGCAGTGGTCCGACTACTACCAGGCGAACGTCGACTTCTTTGCAAACATTGGCTCCCCGGGAGGCGCTGCGAAGATGGGTGTAATTGAAGACGACCACGACCTAGTGAAAGCTCAACCCGAAGACATTAACGACCATCTGAAGTGACTGTGTAGTCACAGTTACCGCCGGCTTGCGAACTGGCGTGCCCGGTATGCTGCAAACCGGTATCGTGCTTGGTACGCAGGCGGAACACTAAAAGGGATCCCACGACTTAACCGAGTTTTTGGGAGACCGCTAGGAGCAGGTTTTATGGCCGACCAGACCACCCAAAACACCCAGCCTTCGCAGGCCGACCCCATTGACACTTCCGGTAACTTCGTCGTGGGTGACGTGGATGTGAAGACGCCAATGGTGCCAGCCACGGTTGGTTCTAATGGTCAAAACATTGGGCGACTGCTTGCCGACACGGGCGACGTGACCTTGGACTACGGGTTTGGAAACACGGCTGCTTGCACCTCTGACATCACCTACATTGATGGCGCCCAGGGGATCTTGCGTTACCGCGGCTACCCAATCGAGCAGTTGGCACGCAACTCCTCATTCCTAGAGGTTGCGTGGCTGCTCATATACGGTGAACTGCCCACTGCTGCACAGCTGGAACAGTTTATTCGTCGCATTCAGCGCCACCGCCTGCTGCACGAAGACTTCAAAGCGTTCTTCACAGCGTTCCCCCATAACGGTCACCCAATGGCAATTTTGCAGGCGGGCGTTGCGGGGCTAGCGACGTATTATGAGGATACGTTGGACCCTCATGACCCGGAGCAGCTAGACCGTGCGCTGGTTTTGTTGATTGCCAAAATGCCAACAATGATTTCGTACATAGCCAAGCGTGCTGCAGGTCTGCCGTTGCTTTATCCAGACAGCCAAAAGGGATACACCGAAGACTTCATCCGCATGACTTTTGGTATGCCGTACCAGACGTACGACATCGATCCTTCCTTGGTGCGCGCCCTAGACATGCTGCTCATCTTGCATGCGGACCATGAGCAGAACTGCTCCACTTCGACCGTGCGACTGGTCGGGTCGGCAGACGCGAACCTGTACGCTTCCGTCGGCTCTGGCATTGGTGCCCTCTCCGGACCGTTGCACGGTGGCGCGAATGAGGCCGTGCTGAAGATGCTGAACCAGATTGTTGACTCCGGCAGCTCGGTAAGTGAGTACGTGGAGAAGGTGAAAAACAAGGAAGACGGCGTGCGCCTCATGGGCTTTGGCCACCGCGTTTACAAGAGCTATGACCCGCGTGCCGCACTGGTGAAAGACAGCGCTCACGACGTGTTGTCGCGCCTTGGTAAGCAAGACCAGAAGCTAGACATAGCCATGGAACTTGAAGAGATCGCTTTGAAAGACGACTACTTCGTTTCACGCAAGCTGTACCCGAACGTCGACTTCTACACGGGCCTCATCTACTCCGCGATGGGTTTCCCCACCAAGATGTTCACGCCACTGTTCGCCCTTGGTCGTCTACCGGGTTGGATTGCGCAGTACCGCGAAATGATTCAGGATCCGCATACGCGCATCGGTAGGCCACGGCAGGTTTACCAGGGTGTTGTTGAACGCGACTACGTTCCCTTGCGGGCCCGTTCGCGTCGCAACAGCTAGGCGCCGGTTGTCTGGGCTGCTAGGCCCAGTTCGATCCGTCCGCCATCACAATGTTCTTGCCACCGCGTGCTAGGGCTTCAACGGCGCCGGTGACAGAGTTGCGGCGGAACAGGACGTTTGAGGCATCAGCTAAACGGGATGCTTCAATCACCATCGGATCGATGAAGGACCCTTGGCGTCCAGGCACCACACCCCCGCCAGGTAGCAGCGCCACCTTGGTGTGAGCAGTAACGAATAATCCCGCTTCCACCACGCAGTCGTCGCCCAGTGGCAACCCCAAGCCTGAGTTGGAGCCCAGCACGCAGCGCTGCCCAACACGTACGTGGCGGTTCCACGCATCTGCGACCCGCCCCATCGTTGACGCTCCGCCGCCGACGTAAGAGTTGGCTCCAACGGTGACCCCTTGGGCAAGCCGACCTTCGATGGTGGCGTTTCCTAGCGTTCCGGCGTTGTAGTTCACGAACCCTGCGCGCATGACGACTGTGCCGGGGGCAAGGTGGGCGCCTAAACGCACGCGGGCGGCCGAGGCGATTTGTACGTCAGTGGGAACCACGTAATTGACCATGGCGGGGAACTTGTCAACGCCAGTCAAGGTGATTGGGTGACCAAACTTTGCACGCAGACGGTAGCGGGTTTCCTCAAAATCTTCTACGTCACAAGGGCCCGCGGAAGTCCAGGCCACAACCGGAAGGCGCGACCTGATCCCATCCAAGTTGATGGAGTTCGGTTCAACCAGTCGGTGCGAAAGCAGGTGGAGACGCAAGTATGCGTCCGCTGTTGACGTGGGTTGGTCCCTCAGGTCGCTGACAGTCCGCACAACAGAGGTGTGGACTGCCCGCGCCTCATCCTTATGTTCCATCCCTGCCAAGCGCTCCCGCAGCGCAGCATCACCGTCAGCAGGGATTTCACCCAGGTGCGGATCCGGGTACCACACGTCCAGAGTTTTGCCCGTTTCTGTTACGGTCGCCAGCCCAATGCCCCAAGCCATCATGCTTTCCATGTTTTCTACCCTACCTGTGGCTTTGAGGTCTGCCACAGTTTGGGCCAGAACACCTCCGCTTGGTCTGTGAGGCGCTTCAGCAGCGGCAGGGAGATCCCCACAACCGAATGCGGGTCTCCCGTGACACCTTCAACGAAGGGTCCTCCTAATGCGTCGATGGTGAAAGACCCGGCAACGTTTAGGGGCTCCCCGGTGGCAACGTAGGCGTCGATTTCTGCGTCAGTGATTTGCCCAAAGTGCACAACAGTTTGAGCGGCTTGCACTAGGGGTGGTTCAGCTGTCCAGCCTTCCGCGTCCTTGCGGAGCGCAATCAGCGCATGCCCTGTCCACAGTGTGCCGTCAGTGCCACGCATTTCCCGGATCCGCTCTATCGCCACTTCAGCAGTGCCGGGCTTTCCAACCATTTTTCCGTTGATTTCTAGCATGGAGTCAGCCCCAACTACCAGGTAAGGGTCGGCCTTGACCCCATCAATTGCGCCCGTTGCCTGCAGGTCCTCTAGGCACGCTTGTGCTACCGCGGCTGCTTTAGCTTCCGCCTCCGCACAAACAAGTTGCGCCGGGGTTGGATCTTCTTCCAGCTGAGCCAACGCAGCCGCTACAGCGTCCTCATCAACACCAGAAATCTTCACCAGCGGTTCGATACCGGCTGACCTTAGGGTGGCAAGTCGCGCGGGGGATTTAGAGCCCAGAACTAGCGCAGGCCCCACTATCCAAGCACCGCCTCACGCAGCGTGGCCATGGGCAGTGCCCCAAGATCCAACGCTTTGGTGTGGAAATCTTTCATCACCTGCGGGTCGTCCCCATGTTCTTCCCGGTAGTCAGAAGCAAGTTCTTCCCACAGGCGCTGGCCAATCTTGTAGGACGGGGCCTGTCCTGGCCAACCTAGGTAGCGGTCAAGTTCAAACTTCAACATGGCGTCACTGCCCGTCACGTTTTCACGCAGGAACTTCCAGGCATATTCGGCGTCCCACACGCCTTCTCCATCTGGACGGGGCTTGCCCAAGTGGACCCCAATGTCCAACACAACGCGGGCTGCGCGCAGTCTTTGGGCATCCAGCATCCCCAGCATGTCGGCCGGGTCGCTTTGGTAGCCCAGGTCAGCCATCAGCTGTTCCGCGTAGAGCGCCCACCCTTCTCCGTATCCGGAGTTCCAGGCGGCAAGCCGCCTCCACAAGTTCAGCGTCTTGGACTGGTAGACGGCCTGGCCAATCTGCAGGTGGTGTCCCGGCACGCCTTCATGGAAGACGGTGGAGCGTTCCTGCCACACATGGAAAACGTCGTCCCCTTCCGGGATGGACCACCACATCCGTCCTGGCCTGGAGAAGTCGGCCGAGGGCCCCGTGTACCAAATCCCGCCCTCTTTAGATGGGGCGATCATCGCCTCAATTGTCTGCAGTGGCTTAGGAATGTCGAACTGGGTGCCGTTCAGTGCAGAAACCGCAAAGTCCGCCGTCTCCTGCAGCCAAGTGTGCAGTGCCTTTTCGCCGTGCAGCTGGCGTTTCGGATCCGCTTCTAAATTGTCAAAGCACTGGCGGACCGTCGTGCCAGGGCCATAAAGTTCTTCGGCAATCTTTACCTGAGCGTCTTCAATGCGGGCCAGTTCTTCCAAGCCCCACTCATAGGTTTCATCTAGGTCAACGCGCGCTCCAACAAACATTGCGGAGAACAGCTTGTAGCGCTCCTTGCCCACAGCGTCAACTTCAGGGGCCTTCTTGAGGAGGTGGTCGTAGAGCCAAGCCCCAAGCCCCTCATACGCCGCCCCCGCCAGGTTCGCTGCCAGCTCCAACGCGTCTTCTTCGAACTGGTCGGCAACCTCTTTTGGACACTGCGAAATCAGGTCAAAGAAGTACCCTTCGGGGTTAGCCAGTTGACCACACTGCTTGATGCCAATACGCACCTGCCTGGCCGCAGCAACTACTCCCATCTCTAGGCCTTGTTCTAAAGATTCGCGATAACCGGTCAGCGCTTGCGGAATGGCCTGGAGTCGACCTTCAATGTTCTTCCAGTCCTCCACGGTCTGGGTCGGCATAAGGGAAAACACGTCGCGAACCATTTGGATGGGTGAGGCAATGTTGTTGAGAGAGGCGAAGAGTTCGCCTGTTTCGAACAGTTCTAGTTCTAACCCCAGTCGGTCACGCAGCGCCTTTGCCGTGATCTCATCTGTCTCATCTTGAAGTGGGGTGGTCTCCAGTTTTTCCAGGAGTTCTTTTTGGAGAGCTGCAACCTGGGCGATTCCAGCGGGAGACAGGTCAGGTAGGGCGGAAAGGTCACCGGGTAAACCCCAGTCCGTGGCTGCTACCGGGTCCAGTTTCGCTAGGTCTTTCACGTACTGGTCACAAAGGAGGTCTAGCTGTGACCAGTTGCGGTCACCGTTGTTCGCATCAAATGTCATACGCACAGAATAAGCTTGGTTTCGCCAAAGCGCTCCTGCCGGTAGAGTGGGTGCGTGACTGACGCCACACCCTTAGAAAACTCTGCCGCTTCCGATGACCAGGAAGTGCCTAGCGTGCAACCACAAACCCTGCACCGCTATCGCGATCTGCTACTTGGCGGCAAAGGGACCCTGTCAGCACGCGACATTGCAGAGCAGACAGGTGCTCCGCTGGAAGACGTGGTCCGCTACTGGCTGGAAATGGGATTTACGTTAGACGATCCCAGCGAAAAACAGTTCAACGAATGGGATTTGCACGCAGTCCAATACTGGTGGCAAACGCTGAACTCAGCAGGGATTTCGCAGCGAACTATTGCTGCGCTGACCCGCGCCCAATCCCACATTGCTGACCGGCTGGCCCTGTGGGAGTTGGAGGCGCTGGTAGAGGATGCCGAACGGCGCTACCAGCTAGATGACTCCTCCGCCCGCGTCGTCGCAATCGATCAAATGCGCGACTTAGCTGACGCGCTAGAAGTCCAGATGGTTTACGCGTGGCGGCGCCAAATGTATGCGCTCATAGAGCGGGTGACAAAAGAGCTGGAAACACGCGACGTTAACCACTCCAAGCGGCGCTTCCCATTGTCGCGTTCCCTGGGGTTTGTCGACATGGAGTCCTACACGGCAGCGTCTTCCCTACTGGGGGACAAGCTGGTTGGGCTGGTTGAGCGGTTCGAATACCTGTGTCGGTCCGTGGTCACGCAAAACGGCGGCCGTGTGGTGAAGATGATTGGCGACTCCGTGTTCTTCATTGCAGACGACTTAGAAATCGGTTTGGCGGTTGTCACTTCGCTGATAGAAACCCTAAAAAACACCTCAGACATGCTGCCGGTTCGCGCCTCTTTCATCCTAGGAGACGTCTTTTCACGAAGCGGCGACGTGTTTGGTCCACCCGTGAACTTGGCGGCACGACTGGTGGACGTAGCGCCAACAGGGAAGATCCTGACGGACGCTCCCACGGCTGCCGCAATCGCTTCTTCGCCGGTGGCTGACCAGTATCGGGTAAACGACTTTCCCTCGACAGAATTACGAGGCTTTGGGCGCATCCGTCCCTTCCAAGTCGCCCGAAACCCCAGCCTCACAGCAACTAACTGAACCCGCGCATCCTCAACACGGTCTCCCCAACACCGTTTCCCCAACACTGTTTTCCCAACATTGGGCAAAGGTTAGTGAAAATACCGTTAAAGGGCGCTAATCTTGGGACATGACAAAAGTACTGTTGGTTGAAGACGATCCCGCGATCGCAGAGCCGTTGGCAAGGGCTTTTAGCCGTGAAGGGTATGAGGTGCGCAGCCACGGCACCGCCCGTAGCGCACTAGCCGAAGTTGAAGAAGCTGACCTTATTGTCCTGGACCTAGGGTTGCCGGACATGGATGGTCTTGACGTGGCTCGTGAGGTCCGCAAACGCGGACTTGAGGTCCCCATATTGGTGTTGACGGCGCGCACCGACGAAGCGGATATGGTCATTGGCTTGGACGCCGGCGCCGACGACTATGTGACGAAGCCGTTCCGTTTGGCTGAGCTCCTAGCACGTATTCGTGCGCTGCTGCGACGCGGATTAGGAGATGGCGAAGGTGAGTTGCGTGTCCAAGACGTTGTTGTAGACGTCCCAGCACACCGAGCCTTTGTTGGACAGCGTGAGCTGTCTTTAACAGCTAGAGAGTTCGACTTGCTGAAGGCGCTGGTGAAGCAGGCTGGCCAAATGGTTCCACGCGAAGAGCTGATGCGCGAAGTGTGGGGACAGGACTCTCAAGGTTCGACCAAGACGTTGGACATGCACGTGTCTTGGCTTCGACGCAAACTTGGGGATAACGCCGCTGACCCACGCTACATCAGCACGGTCCGTGGCTTAGGTTTCCGTTTCGAGCAGTAGGTAGGCGATGCGTCGGCGCGCCACACGGATGATCCTCACCGCCGTAACGGTGGTTGTACTGGTACTTGGCGTGCCGGCCGCGTTTATTGGTGCAAACTTCGTTTGGGCCATGGCGCAAAACCAGGTTGATGCTCAAGCAGCCACAGTTGCTAGAGCGATTGATCGTCGGCTGCAGGAAACTCCGTTTGTAACCCAGTCCTTGGTCGCAACCTGGGCCCGACCTGCTGGTGGCCAACCGGAAGCATACATTCGGGCCCGAATAGAGGATCGGTATCAGGTGGTAACGGGGGAGGAACCGTCCTCGAACCCCATTTCTAGCACCTACGTCTCCTCTAACGGGACGACTGTCACCGTCCAGGTTTCTTCGCGCCCGACCCTGCAACGCGTGATTCTAGTGGAGACCGCGCTGGCTGGTGGTGTCTTCTTTTCGTTGGGACTGGGCGCATTCCTAGCCAACCGAATGTCCCGACGCCTTTCTGCTCCCCTCATCTATCTGGCAGCGCAAGCTGAACAGATTGGTTCGGGCCAGGTCCGTGCCCAGGTCAAGGCTTCCGGGATTGAGGAAATCGACCTGGTTCAAGACGAACTGGTTCGCACCGGTGAGCGGATGGCTAGGCGTCTTGCTGCTGAACGTCAGCGCAGTGCGGATGCAAGCCACCAACTGCGCACCCCAATCACGGCGCTGTCTATGCGGCTTGAAGAAATCGAATACCTGTCGGATGACCCCGACGTGAAGGCTGAGGCGCAAGCAGCACTAGCCCAGGTTGAGCGCCTCACCGTTGTTGTTGAAGACCTGATGGATGAATCACGCCGCGCCGGTGGTGAGACCGAAGTCGTCCAACTGCTAGATGTTTTCAACACTGAACGCGAAGAGTGGGAAAAGCAGTACCAGCTGGCAGGTCGAAACCTTGTTTTCATCGATGAGGCGGAACAACTGGTGCTAGCGAAAGAGGGGAACCTGACTCAGATTCTGGCCACCTTGTTAGAAAACTCGCTGCGGTACGGGGAGGGTGACACGGTGGTGCGGTCTAGGCGGTCCGGGTCCTCGCGCGCCATCCTCATTGACGTGTCCGATCAGGGGCAAGGCGTTGACGCGGACATTGTCGAGGACATCTTTGACATGGGCTTTTCTGGGCACGGCTCCTCTGGGATTGGGTTGGCCCTTGCGAAAGACTTGGCTGAGTCGATGGGGGCGCGCCTTAGCCTTTCCAGTCTGGCCCCACCCACTTTCACACTGTCCCTTTCGGCAATTCCAGCCAACTTTGATCCCAATGTGGTGATGCCACAGGCCCCGGTTGTCTCACTTAGTCGCCGCGCCAGTCGAATCTAAACGGGGACCAAACGTAGGCTTGACCCATGACTGTTTTAGTGACCGGCGGTGCCGGATATATCGGCTCCCACGTTGTTCGGATGCTGCAAGAGCGCGGCGAAAATGTGGTTGTCGTTGACGACCTTTCAAGTGGTGATGCGTCCCGGATCGGGGATGCGAAGCTGGTTCAGGTTGATATTTCCTCTGATGATGCGGTGCGAGTTCTTTCTGAGACGATGATCGATGATGACGTCGACGCTGTCATCCACTTTGCGGCAAAGAAGCAGGTTGGAGAGTCAGTAAAGCGTCCCGCCATGTACTACAAGCAAAATGTTGGGGGCATGGCGAATCTGATGCGCGCCATGTATGACGCGGGGGTGAGGGACATTGTCTTTTCATCCTCGGCCGCCGTTTACGGGATGCCTGACGTGACCACTATCGCCGAAGACGCGCCGAAAGAACCGATCAACCCTTACGGGCGCACAAAGCTGATCGGTGAACAGATGTTGGCGGACGGCGCCACCGGATGGGATTTAAACTACTTGGCGCTGCGCTACTTTAACGCAGCCGGAACCGGTTGGGGCGACTTGGCTGACACGGCAACAATGAACCTGATACCCATTGCGCTTGACGCGCTGGCGCGCGGCGATGCCCCCGTCGTTTTCGGCGATGACTACGCAACGCCGGACGGCAGCTGCATCCGCGACTACATCCATGTTCACGACCTGGCCCGCGCCCACCTCCACTCCCTTGACGCTCTTCGGGAAGGCAAAGTGAAGAACCGTGCGTTCAACGTGGGAACTGGAACGGGAAGTTCAGTGTTTGAGGTTCTGGACGGCGTCCGTGACCAGGCTGGTTTCGATTTCGATGTGGAAGTGGGACCCCGTAGGGCCGGTGACCCGGCAGCGCTGATAGCTAACTGCGCGGCGATCGAGGATGAGCTGGGTTGGAAGGCGCAGCTGGGCCTGGAAGACATTTTGGAGTCGGCTTGGCAGGCGCGTCAAAACGGGCCGAAGCCTGTGCCGGTGCCAGAGCCTGACAACGACTAGTTGTAGAGCCCTACTCCCACCACTGTCGGAAGTCGTCCTGGGTGAGCTGGCCGTCGCGGAGGCGCTGCCAGAACACTGGTGCGCGCTGGGCGTCAAGCAGCATTGCGGAGCCGACTGCAGTTGAGTAGTTGGGATCCTCAATTGGAGGTGCTCCAATCAAGTCGCTGCGGGTCGCTTTTTGCATGGTGAGAAGGAGCTGTCCCACGTTCCAGACCCCGGTGTTCTCACCTACGGTCAGCGCCTTCCGCGTTGCAGAGGCCAGCTCAAACTGTCTCCAGGGGTTGACTAGGGTTTTCCAAGAAAGTGCATTCTTGGAGACAGCAGACATTACTTGCCGTTGGCGCAGTGTTCGCCCCAGGTCCCCTGTGGGGTCGGCGTAGCGCATCCGGGAGAAAGCTAGAGCCTCTTCCCCGTCCACCGTGTGGCAGCCGGCCGTCCACTCCATGCCAGAAAACGCGTCGGAGACATCCTGGTCCCAGCACAGCTTCACGCCACCCAAACCGTCCACAATTTCTGCGACGCCCCCCATACCAATCTGGACGTAGTGGTCAACTACCAGCCCCGTCATTTGCTCCACCGTGGCAACGGTTAGGGCGGGTCCGCCGTGGGAGAAGGCTGCGTTCAGCTTGTTCATGCCCTCGCCAGGAATTTCAACGTAGGCGTCGCGTGGCAGTGAGACCATTGCGGCTTGTCCGTTTTTGGCTTTGTGGACCAGGATCAGGCTGTCGCTGCGCTCGCCTTCCGTGGGATCGTCTGGGTTCCACCCCTCCCGGGAGTCTGATCCGGCAAAGAGGTAGGTGGTTCCGTCAGTGTTGCCGCGCGCCGTTCCCGCATCTACGCGTGCCATGCCGGCGTTGACGTAGAAGAACAGGAAGGTTGGCCAGGCGATCAAGGCCAGTAAGAAAAGGATCAAGACCGTCTTGAAGCGGCTGCGGGTG
>CAYFNQ010000029.1:3871-16592 GCA_964344535.1 uncultured Actinomyces sp. | reverse complement strand
TTCTTTTGCGGCAGCGTCGCCGCCCCTAATCCAACTACCGAAGAGAGGGAGGACTTACATTGACCATCCCGGAAACCGCCGTCATGGTGGACCCGCAGCTAGAGAAGAAACCTAAAGCTAAGGACGGGTCCCGCGCAGCTTCAAAACGGCAAGCCCGCGCCGGATGGGCTTTCGTTGCACCATTCCTTATTGTCTTCACGCTTGTTTTCCTAATCCCTATTGGCGTAGCGATCCGGCAGTCCTTCTTCCGTAAGCTCCCAGCCCAAGGTGGGGCTTTCGGTGGTGGTGGACTTGAAGACAACTTTGTGGGCCTAGAGAACTTCCAGTACGTGGTCACAAACGACCGCTTCTGGGAAGGCATGGGCCGCGTAGTTATTTACGCGCTGTTCCAAATCCCAGCCATGATCATCATGGCCTTAGTGCTAGCTCTTCTCATCGACTCCCTAATCTTGAAGCGCGTAGGCATCTTCCGGCTTGGCAACTTCCTGCCCTACGCAATCCCCGGAGTTGTTGCCGCCATGGTCTGGCTTTACCTGTACACCCCGGAGATCTCCCCCCTAGTTAAGGGCCTAGACAGCGTCGGCGTACATGTCGACTTCATGTCGCCCCAAATGATGCTCTTGTCCATGGCGAATATGACGACGTGGACTTACACGGGCTACAACATGCTGATTTTCCTAGCCGCCCTACAAGCCATTCCAAAAGACCTTTATGAGGCAGCACGACTTGATGGTGCAACAGGCTGGCAGGTCACTCGCTACGTGAAAATCCCAATGGTCTCCAGTGCCGCTTTGCTGGCGATCCTGCTTTCAATCATCGGCACAATCCAGCTGTTCAACGAACCGACTGTTATGTCGACAATCAACCCGTGGATGGGTAAGGATTACACGCCCATGTCAATGGCCTACAACACCATGATGGGCTTCATTACGCCCTCCGGTGACGGCCCGGCCGCAGCCGTCTCGATTGTGATGGCTCTGATCGCCGGCGCCCTAGCGGCCGTGTACGCATTTGCGCAAAGGAAGGTGACCCAGTGACTGCAGTAACTTCGCCAAAGAAGCGTCTTTTCAAACAGTCCGCTCACACTGAAGAGTATGAGAACTTGCCAACTTCCCTACGCCCAACTCCCTGGGTGAAGGGCATCACGTTCACCGTTTTGGTCCTAGCTCTGCTCTACTTTCTTCTCCCCATTGCCTGGATCGTCTTTGCCTCCACCAAAACCAACAATGAGCTACTGACCACTCCCGGGTTCTGGTTCGGCAAAATCAACACGGCCGACAACTACGACAAACTGATGCAGTGGACCGACGGCTACTTTTGGCGTTGGGTTGCGAACTCCATGTTCTACTCCACGTTTGCCGGCGCATTTGGAACGTTGATTTCCGTGTCCGCCGGGTACGGGATGGCGAAGTTCAAGTTTGCGGGCCGAGGGCTAACGATGGGCCTGATCATGGCCGGCCTCCTAATGCCGGTAGCGTTGCTTACGATCCCCCTGTACATCGTCTTCCACAACATCGGGCTAACGAACACGATGTGGGCGATCCTTATCCCGTCACTGGTTTCTCCGTTCGGTGTCTTCCTGGGTCGGGTTTACGCAGAAACCTCCGTACCAACGGAATTGATCGAGGCCGCCCGGATTGACGGGGCGTCTGAGGCCCGCATCTTCTTCACGATGGTGCTGCGTCTGCTAGCGCCGGCGATGGTGACAATCTTCCTGTTCATTTTTGTCGCCACGTGGAACAACTTCTTGTTGCCGTTGATGATGGTGTCCTCCAACGAACTGAAACCAGTAACGCTGGGTCTTTACGGGATGATGTCCTACTTCGCCCCCGCTAAGGGCGCGGTAATGCTGGGAGCCCTACTTGGTGTGATCCCGCTGATCATCTTGTTCCTGGGCCTGCAGCGGTTCTGGCAGTCCGGCCTAGCGGCGGGTTCTGTAAAGGGATAATTCGCGAGCATAGGCGCCCCCAGGTTCAGTGGGGGCGCCTTTGTGTTCCCACCTATAAATGAGGTGGGGCGTGAACGTTGGCGCGCAACTTCCGCAGGAAATGACGCGGCGGGGCTGAGAAAACAACTCCCGCCTAGCCCCACACCGTGGACACATTCCCACCCAGGGTGCGGGTGGGGAGGGCAGGGAGCTGGGGAGGAGAGCCTTGGGGTGTGCTCCCAACTCCAGGGCTATCCGCTTCCACTTGGGACCGTGCTTGGCTCTAGATCCGGCAAGAACGTGCGCGACCTCATGCAGGATCACCTGCTGGCGCATTTGCCTTGAATACAGGGGAAGTAAAGCTGTTGAGAATGTCAGGTACTTTTCACGGTAATTGCACCCCCCAGCACGCCTTTTTGCCCGGTCCCAGCGAATGGACCAGCCGGTGACGTTGTGGCTGGCCAACAGCCGGTTCACTTCAGCCTCAACCTCAGCTTTTCCTTCCCAGTGACCCACTGTTACCCCAGCTGTTCTAACTGTCGAAGCAACCTGGGCACCGACACTTTGCGTGGTACCCCAAGTGACTGGGCGAAAAGGGAGACGCGCAGTTCTTCAACCAGAACTCTCACTTCCTCTAGTGCTGCCGCGCTACGGTAAGAAAATGGGCGGGCAGCCAGGATTCGCTCCGTTCGCTCTAGCTCTTCCAACACCTGTTCCAGCTGGCTTTGGTTTCGTAGGTCGCGTTCCAACGCAGCCTGACTCTTCGCCGCCGTCTGGAGTCGCACCGCATCTGCCTTTAGATAGCGCGGTAAGTTCTGCACCACTTCAAGGGGCAAACTGCGCAGCATGTCCTCCTTGAACAGTGTTTGGGCGTGGCGCTCAACTTCTTTTCGTAGAGCGCTCAGGGACTTCCCCTGGTGTTGGTCAAGCGCCTCCTGCAACCCCGCGTAAGCGGTGACGGCTGCGACGACTGTGAGCATGACTTGGTGGACGCGGTCTTCAAATCGGTCACGCAGGCTGGCTTTGAGCTTTTCGTAGTCTTCCTGGCTACGCACTTTTGGCGGATTCTTCCCCAGTTGTTCAACCAGCAAACTTCTAGCAGCAAACCACTGCGCATCCCCCACCAACGCCTGGGTGTTCGGGTAGGGCGATGCTGCCAGCCGCAACGCTTCTTCTGCGCGCAGACGGCTGGTCAGCCGACCAACGGGTAACTGCAGGTCCTGTAGGAGCAACGTGACAAGGCCTAGCTGATGTTCTTTCGCGGCGACGTCTGGCGAGTCAAAAACCTTGATATCGACGACGGTTGTTTTGTTGTCCTGAACAGACAGTGCCGGGTACGCCCTTGCGCCGGCTCTTCCTGAGCCCTGCACGACCGGCGGCAGAGGCTTGGCTGGCAACGTCTTCACATCTTTGGACAGCTCTACTAGGGGGAGTGCGGATTCTTCCTCCCTCTTTGCCGCACTGGCCCCAGCCTGTTGCAGCGCCTCACGCACCGCCCCAGCCACGGCCTTTTGTGAACGCGCACTGAAGCGTTTTTGCAGCTGCGTCAAATTTTCACCGACACCCACAATGGCGCCGCGTTCATCGACTACTTGGAACCCAATGCGCAAATGGGGCGGTAGGGATGCGTTTGCTTGTGCAAGATCAGCTTCGGTTAGTTCGACCCCTCTGAGTCGGTTAGCTCCAGCAGCCAGCATCGCGAAGAACGACCCCGGGCCACCGGGTTGCTTCGGGGCAGTCGGTTTCTTCGGCTGCGGTTTCTGACGGGTCACCGGGCTGCCCTTTAGTTCCCCAGCTCCCCAATTGCGGAGCCGATCTAGAGAAGCCTCAAGGGAGAAAGGGTCGGTGTCCTCGTGCTCTTTCTTACCGTCGGGCTCTATGTTCTGACGCTGGCTGTCCGGGTTCGCGTGGAAGGCCAGGATCTGCTCTGCCGTCTGCGCCGCGGGGGCCAACAGCTTCCTTTTAGCCTTGGGTAAGCCGCGGATAAGAGCGGTCGCTAGGTCTAGCTGAAGGCCGGGGACCAACCAGTCGAAACCCTCATCCTTCACCTGCTGCAACTGACGAAGAGGTATGGAAACAACCACCCCGTCAGCGTGCTCTCCCGGGTCAAAGTTGTAGGTCAAGTGCAGCTGCAGATCACCTTGGGACCAGACGTTAGGAAAGCCGGCCGGATCCACCCAAACTTCCTTAGGAACCAAGTCTTCCAGCACGTAGTCCAAACGGTGAGGGTTTCGTGTGCGCTCATGCTTCCACCATTGGTTGAAAGTCGCGGCAGAAATGACGCTGGCCGGGACCCGCTTTTCAAAAAACCTGTATCGGGCCGCTTCATCCGGAACTATTGCCGGGTCACGTAAGCGGGCAGCAACTTGCTCCGCCTCTTCCAGCACCTGCCTGTTGTGCTTCACAAAGGCGTGATGGTTTTCGCGCCAGTCCCCATCAACCAGCGCGTTGCTGAGGAACATTTCCCTGGCAAGTTCGCGCGCGGAAAGGTCTAGTTGGGAGCCCAAGAACTGGCGGCCAATCACCGTGTCCCCCAGCTTTGACAACGGCACCTGTCGATCTGCTGCCAACGTCAGGCCGTAGAGGGTGACACGTTCCCTGACCACCGCTTGGCCCCTAGCCCTTGACCACACGGGCTCCGAATAGGACCTCTTCACCAGGTTGCCAGCAGCTTTTTCAATCCACTGGGGTCGCACTACTCCCACTGTGCGGGCGAACAGTTGGCTGGTTTCCACCAGCTCCGCAGCCATCACCCACGCGGGGGTTCTCCGTGACAGCCCCGAGCCCGGCCAGATCGTGAACCGACCACCCCTGGTCCCCGAATAGTTGCGTTTCGTTTCATCCCAGCTGCCAATGTTTGAAAGCAGGCCCGGCAAAATTGCCTGGTGGATTTCATCCGCGCTTGCCGCTCCGGGGCCCTCACCAAACTCCATTACCGCTACAGCCCCAGGATGCTCATGGCCCTTCTTGGAAATCACGAACTGGGTACTGGGCAGTTCTAAGTTGTCGACTTTGATCCCCAACTGTGCAGCCATGCGGCGAAGCTGGGAAACAATGTCACGCCATTCCCTGTAGCGCAGGTAGTGGAAAAACTCTTGACGACAAAGCCTGCGAAATGCGCTCCCGGAAAGATCCCTGGACATCACCGCTAGGTAACGCCAAATGTTGAGGTACGTGATGAAGTCAGAATTTTTGTCTGCAAAACGCCTGTGAGCTTGGTCTGCCTGCTGTTGGAACTCTAAGGGCCGTTCCCGCACGTCCTGGATAGACAATGCTGCGACAATCACCAACACCTCTGAGGCGCAACCCAACCTGTCAGCTTCTAAAAGCATGCGGCCAAGGCGCGGGTCAATGGGGAGTCTGGCCAGTTTTCGCCCAAGGGGTGTGATCCCTTTTTTGCCCAGCGCCCCAATTTCTTCCAGCAGCGCCACACCGTCACGAACCGCCCTGGAACTGGGACTGTCCAGGAAAGGAAATTGGTTCACTTCCCCCAGCCCCAGGGCACTCATCTGCAAGATGACTGCTGCTAGGGAGGTGCGGAGAATTTCCGGTTCGGTGAACTCACTTTGAGCCTCATGATCCTCGCGCGAAAACAGGCGAATGGCCACACCCGGACTGGTTCGGCCCGCGCGTCCCGCCCTTTGAGCTGCTGACGCTTGCGAGATTCGCTCAATGGGCAACCGCTGCACCTTCGTCTTATTCGAAAAGCGGCTGATGCGCGCCAAACCAGAGTCAATAACGAAACGAACCCCGGGGACCGTCAAAGAAGTTTCCGCAATGTTCGTGGCCAGGACGATGCGTCGGCGGCTGTGGGGAGCGTAAATCTGGTGCTGTTGCGCCGCAGAAAGCCGGGCAAACAGGGGCAGTATCTCCACGCCCCGCGGATTTTCTTTGCTGGTTGGATCCGCCACGTAACGGCTTCCCAAGTGGTCCGCAAGCGCCACCTGAGCCTCCCGGATGTCCCGTTCTCCGGGCAGAAAGACCAGGATGTCACCGTCGGGTTCCAAAAGAAGTTCGTCGACTGCCGCGCACAGTGCGCTTTCCAAGTCAATTTGTTCGCCAAGCCCGTAACCCAGTTCGGCCAGTTCGGTGTCGGGTTCTTCGTGAAGCTGGGTTCCGGCGGTGCCCACCAGTGCACCGGGACGAGGATCCTGCCCCTCCCCCTTACCCACCTCGCCTTTCGCGGTGACTGCGGCCCCTGGCGCAACCGGGACTAGGGGTCTGTAGCGAACCTCTACGGGGAACGCGCGCCCGCTCACTTCAATTATCGGGACAGGTTCTTTAGTGATGGCTTCGAAGTGTTTGGCGAAACGCTTGGAGTCGATCGTGGCACTGGTGACTATGACTTTGAGGTCGGGTCGTTTGGGAAGGAGTGTGCCCAGGTAGCCCAGAAGGAAGTCAATGTTGAGGGAGCGTTCGTGGGCTTCGTCGATGATCAGGACTTGGTATTTCTTTAGCAGCGGGTCAACGCCGATTTCTGAGAGCAGGATCCCGTCGGTCATCAACTTGACCAAGGTGGTGGGCCCAACTTCGTCTGTGAATCTCACCTGGTAGCCGACAATGTCACCTGCTTTGCGGCCAATCGTCGTACCTAGTTCGTCGGCTATCCGTTCGGCTACGGCCCGGGCCGCGATCCGCCTGGGCTGGGTGTGACCGACCATCCCTTGGATCCCGTAACCCTGTTCCAGGAGGATTTTCGGCAGCTGCGTTGTTTTGCCGGAGCCTGTTTCCCCGGCAACAATTACAACCTGGTGGTCCCTGATCGCGTCCGCAATCTCTTCTTTATGTTGGGAAACCGGTAAGTCTGGGTACGTGACTACGGGTAGTGCTGCTGCCCTGGCAGCTAGGAGTGCTGGGGGCCATGGGCTGGCCTGACTTTGGTCGCCCGCTGGTGGCTTCCTACCCACTGGAGCCTCTTGGGGGCAGCGTGTGACCAGACCAGTCCCTGGCAATTCGGGAAAGGAGCCCCAGGTTTGCTTCGTCGCTGAAGGCTGTGCTGCGCACTACCTCAAGGCGTGAACCATCGGGTAAAAGTTGGAACGCTTCGGCCGCTAGATCTATTAGCCCCGCTTCTTCATCCGCTTGGTCGTAAACCAGCATCACGGGCACGTCCAAGTCTTTCAGCAGGTCCTGTGCTTTGTTTAGTGAAAGGTCCACCAGTGTTTGGGAGGTGAGTGTGAACAGCTTTCTAGGCCCCGGGGTGTCATCCACAATTTCCATAATGCCGGTGCGGTCAAGCTGTTCAAGTTGGCTGGAGCCGAAGATCAGGTCCCAGTCGTACGTCATTGGTCCCAGCACACCGCTGGTGACGAACATTGAGCGCACGGCCGGGGGCTTGGCGCGAAAACCTGATAGCGCCCCACTTGAATGTGCGTGGAGTAGCTGCTGGTCGAACCCTTGGTCTGCTAGCCAACCGGATGCGGCCCGTAAGTCTTCCACCCTGGAGTTCATGACAACGTTGTCGTCATCTGAAAGGCCATGACCTGAGTAATCAAAAATCAGGGTGGCGTAGCCGGCGTCTTGGTAGACCTTAGACAGGGTGGGAAAGTGTGGGCTGGAAAACCGGTCGCAAAGTAGTGGGTGCGAAAAAAGCACCGCCCGGTTGGAAGAACCACCGGGGTTTTCAAACGTCCCGCGCAGCGCTACGCCCCGCGGGGTCACGATCTGTACTTCGGCCACTAATCCACGGTACCCGGCCGGCAGTTGCCGCGCGACCTTCGCCACTGGACTCCAGCAACTAAAATCAATCTAGGTAAGTACCCAAGGAGGGTTTATGAAGAAAATGCGCACACTCTTGGTGTTTGGGGTCGGTTTCTTGTTTGGTTCGAAAGCCGGGCATAAGCCGTACGACAAGTTCAAAGTAGTCATGCGCCGCATCCGTCAGTCACGACCTGTCGCAGCACCTATCGAAGCCGTTGCTCACAAAGCTTCGGGACTTGTCCGCGACACCGGATTTTCGTTTTCCGAACGCGCAGCTGACGTGACGTACCGGACCATCGTCGGTGGTGAACCTGTGACCATTGAAGCGCACATAGTGGAAGACCGAGTCCTAGAAGACCCAGAGAAATAGGGTCGCCCCCACTTTCAATGGAGGACAAACAACTTCAGACCCAAGAACCAAGTGCCGCCCAGATTCGCAGGTGGCGGCGCTATCTAGCTGATGAGCGACTTGAGGCCCACACGTACCGAAAGTTAGCCCGGAAGCAACCGGAACCAAGCCGGTCAATAATGGAAGGGTTGGCCAAAGCTGAAGCCCGCCATGAAAAGCACTGGCTGGACCTGTTGGGCCCCCACGCGCTGCCGCCCCCCAGACCAAAGCTACGCACGCGGCTCCTCAACGGTTTAGCGTCACGGTTTGGCTCGGTTTTTGCCCTGGCGATGGCGCAGCGTTCTGAGCACCGCACCTCTTACGACGTTGACTCTGACGCGACCGCACAAATGGCCGCTGACGAACACATTCACGGTGAGGTCGTCCGGTCCCTAGCTGCTTCTTCGCGTGAGCAGATGGCTGGAAACTTCCGTGCCGCAGTGTTCGGAATCAACGACGGCCTGATGTCCAACTTGGCACTAATCCTGGGTGTGGCGGGTGCCGGGATGGACGCCGCGTGGATTCTGGCCACTGGTCTAGCCGGACTCTTGGCCGGCTCACTATCGATGGCAGCTGGTGAGTGGATCAGCGTCTCCGGCCAAAAGGAACTTCTTGACGCCTCAATTCCGGACCCGCAAACCCCCCAGTCCGTAATGAAGTTGGACGTTGACGAAAACGAACTGGAGTTGCTGTTCCTGGCACGCGGTGAAACCGCTGAGGAAGCACGCTTGCGGGCCCAAACCATTTTTGAAGCACTGGGTAACGGGAATCCCGAAGGTTCCACTGTTGTTCTGAGCTCCACCCTCACTGAAGAGTCAGGCAGTGGGGCAGAGGCGGTTGGTCACCCCATTGCCGTCGCATTGGCCTCATTTGCGTTCTTTGCACTGGGCGCCTTCATCCCTCTAATCCCCTACCTGTTCAATATGGAGGGAATTGCAGCGCTAGTCACTGCAGGCACTCTTGTCGGAGTGGCCCTCATGATTACCGGCGCGCTGGTGGGAATCCTGTCGGGGAAAGCCCCTTGGTTCGGGGCTCTAAGACAGTTGTCGCTGGGCGTTGTAGCCTCCGTCGTCACCTACGGTTTGGGGCTGCTCTTTGGGAGCGTCGGTCACTAGTGGAAGAAATAGCCACCAGTTCTTTTCAGGATTTGTATCGGGTCATTGACCTGACCGGAGTTCTCCTGAACGGAATCCTTGGTGGCAAACTTGCCCGGCAAAAACATTTTGATGCCGTCGGTTTCCTTGTCCTAGCTATCATGTCGGCAATGGCGGGAGGGATCATTCGCGACGTCATGTTGCAGGCCGGCCCTCCAGTAGCAATCACGGACCCGCTCTACATAATTACCGCTTTTGCCGGCGCCGCCATTGCCTTCCTGTGGAAACTGCAAAACAAGTTTTGGGTAGTGGCGCTCATCTTGGCTGACGGCACCGTCCTTGGATGCTGGGCCGCAACCGGGGCCGCCAAAACCTTGGAGGCCGGCTACGGAATCATGCCCGCACTGCTACTTGGAGTCACCACCGCCATTGGTGGGGGAATGATCCGCGACGTTTCAGCCGGCAACGTCCCAACGGTTTTCGGTGGCAACAACCTTTACGCTACGCCGGCTTTTGTTTCAGCTGGCATCATGACCGCCCTTTACGTAGCTGGGGAGCCCGTGGCTGGCATGATCACAGCCACGGTCGTGGGTGTCCTGTTCACAGTCATCGCTCACTGGCGCAACTGGCAGCTGCCCACCCACAGCGACTGGAGCTTGTCATTGACGCCGCAGCAACTGAAGAACCTGTTGGCGACCAGGCCTGGTTTTCCCTCGTCCGGGAAAAACCCTCCCGACGCACTGGCCGGTCTAAAGGGCGAACTGGAGGAAGTGGAGCGGGCCGACCGGGAAGCCGACCACGATTCTGGCAGCGGGAATGGGCCGGGCCAATAGGCGGGTTGTTCCTTGCCGTATTGTGAAGCTATGTGCGGACGTTTCACTATGTTTTCGGATGATGAGGAACTGGCGCGACTATTCGACGTAGATGTTGTCGAAGGGGCGCATGCCGAGTCCTACAATGAGGCCCCCTCCCAGCTGATCCGCACTGTTCGCACGAAAAGCAATGAGCAGCGGGAACTGGATTTGATGAGCTGGGGTCTGGTCCCCTTTTGGGCGAAGGAGTCCTTCAAGCCGCTGATCAACGCTAGGGCTGAAACCGTGACGGAAAAGCCGGCGTTTCGCACCGCGGTTTCTAAACGCCGCTGCCTGATCCCCACCAACGGCTACTACGAGTGGCAAAAACTGCCCGACGGTAAGAAGCAACCCTACTTCTTGTCCCTAGCTGACGCGCAGGGGAATCCGGCGCCTCCCGGAGCTGAACCAACCATGGCTATGGCTGGGATTTTCGACTGGCCGAAACGCGATGAGCCGGACGGCGCGGAGCAGGTGGCGCAGCAGCTGGAGTTAGGCGTGATACCGACAGCGCTTGAGGCGCCTGACCGAAAAGCGGCGACCTCCGCCATCATCACTAGGGCCGCAGCCGACACTTTGGGGCACATCCACGAACGCATGCCCCTGTTTATTCCTAAGAACCTTTGGGACGTCTGGCTGGATCCAGATTTAGCTAGCTCTGATGAGCTGCGGGATCTCATTGCTTCAATTTCAACCCCACCGCTAGCACCCAGAGAGGTGGGGCTAGCTGTTGGCAATGTGCGCAACAACAGCCCGGAACTGATTTTGCCTAAAGATCCCGGCCAGGTTTGAGCGTCAAGCCACTGCCTTGAAAAAGACTCTTCTTAGTGCGCCTAACAGTGGCGGCAACAGTGAAAACAAAAGGTGGTTGCCGCTGGCAGCAGCCGTTCTTTTAGCGGTTGTTGCTTGGCTTCTAGTCCCCGGCGTGGGGCCAAGTGTTTTGGGCCCGGACTCCTCTGAGTATTCGGGGGTGGTAGACGAAGACCTTTTAGCCCAACTTGATGGCCTGGAAGTTGTCGATTGGGTGGATGCCCCAAAGTACCAGCGGTCGTTTTTTGGTGATGGGTGGGCTGACCTGGACGGGGATGGCTGTGACACCCGTAACGAAATCTTGGCCCGCGACCTAGACGCCGTGGTCTATCGCAAAGGCACGGGCAACTGCGTGGTTCAATTCGGTGAGTTTGAGGAGCCTTACACGGGAGAGTTCACGGAGTTTGAAAGGGGCGCGGGAACGTCGGAGCTGGTCCAAATTGACCACGTTGTTGCGCTTGGTAACGCCTGGTATGCGGGCGCCTACCAGTGGGACACGAAAACTCGGCTCGAATTTGCTAATGACCCGCTGAACCTTTTGGCGGTCGACGGGGACGCAAACTACGACAAGGCGGCCCTGACTGCCGACCAGTGGCTGCCGTACGACCCTGAGTTTCACTGTGAGTTTGCCGCGCGCCAAGTGATGGTGAAGGCGCGCTGGAACCTGACGGTGAAACGAAAGGAAGCGCAAACGTTACGTGACATTTTAGAAGGTTGCCCACCCGTGGTAATCAGTGAGTGATGGGGAAAATGGGTAGGGACAAGTTCTCAGCTAAGAGCCTTCTAGAGCTGGCCGCAGTCGGTTTAGCCGCAGGTTTTTTCTCCGGCATGTTCGGTATCGGTGGGGGGACCATCATTGTCCCTGGCCTTATCGGCATTGCTCGTTTCCCGCAGAAGCTGGCGTCCGGGACATCTTTGGCCGCGATCATTCCGCTAGCAGCCGTTGGTGTTCTCTCCTATGCAGCACACGGAGATGTTGCGGTTTGGCCGGCTGTCATTTTGGCGCTTGGGGCGATGCTAGGCACCCAGCTGGGAACGTATCTGCTGGCCAAGATTCCGGTGAAGCCGTTGCAATTGATGTTCGTTGCGTTCCTCGTGTTCGTGATTGTCATGCTGTTTTTGGTGATTCCTTCGCGCGATGCCACGTTCACGCTCACCGTGGGCACGGCAGTAGCGATGGCGGCCGTTGGTTTTGTGACCGGGGTGCTGGCTGGCCTTTTAGGGATTGGCGGCGGAGTCGTCGTTGTCCCTGTCTTGATTATTTTGTTCGGGTTTTCCGACCTGGTCGCCAAGGGGACTTCGTTACTCATGATGATTCCCGCCGCTCTAGCCGGCACCGTCAGCAACATGCGCCGGGAAAATGTGGACTTGCGCGCGGCCGCTGTAGTGGGGTTGCCCGCATGCGCGACCACCTACTTAGGGTCTTTGGCTGCGGCTGCCGTGAATGTCAAAGTTGCCAACATTTTGTTTGCAGCATTCCTGGTTTTCGTGGGTTACAAGATGTTGCGTAAAGCATTTTCACAGCCTGCTGCTTCCGCCTGATGCTGCGCTGCAGAGAAGAGCTGTAGTTCATTAGGATAAGGACAGTTCGTTCAAAGAAAGAAGGACCATTCGATGGCATCACCATCCACGGAAATTGCGGCTAAACCGAAAACAACTGCAGTCGTGTTGGCGGGTGGTGCGGACCAGAAGTCCAGAGACCTCTTAACAGCCCCGCTTTCTGACAGCACCGTTGTCCAACAGGCAATGGAAACCGTCAGCAAAGTGGTGGATCCGGAGCGAATCATCGTGGTAGTAGCTAAGGGCGACAACACGATCCGTGAACTATTAGGTGAGCAGTACAACTACGCGGAACAAGAGACTGCCCTGGGAACCGGGAACGCTGTTAGCGCGGCCCGCCACCTTATCCCTGCGGACACAGACCAGCTGCTAGTTACGTATGGCGACACCC
>CAYFNQ010000029.1:1856-3771 GCA_964344535.1 uncultured Actinomyces sp. | reverse complement strand
GCCCCAGAAGACTTGCTTGCCCGCATCGACGTTCTAGGGGACCGTGGGGAACACCGCCTGACTGAGGTGGCGCGCAGCTTCATTGAAGATGATGAAGAAGTTGTCACGTACCAGATTTACGACACGGACGAAGTTCAAGGCATCAACACTCAAGAAGAGCTGAGTCAGGCCGCCGACATTGTTTTGAAGCGCCTCTTCATGCCCACCAAAGACACGGACACGACCATCAAGTTCGGTACTGGGGGTTGGCGAGCCGTGATTGGTGAGGGCTACACGCTGGCGAATCTACGCCGCCTTTGCCAAGCCATTGCGAATGAAGCAACCAGGCAGAGAATTGGTTCTAAGGGTGTAGTGATTGGCGGGGACCGACGTTTCCTGTCCCGTGAGTCAGCTGAAGCTGCCGCCGAAGTGTTTGCGGGTAACAACATCCCGGTAACGCTTTTGCCGGACGATGTTCCCACTCCCCTGGTGACTTTCGCGGCGCCGTATCTGGATGCTGCTTACGGGATTATCATTACCAGCTCCCACAACCCGCCAGACTGGAACGGGGTGAAGGTGTTCCGCTCCGACGGTTCGTTGCCGCTGGATGAGGAAACAGACCGCTATCAGGATGAGGCGAACGCGCTCAGCGTAAACGACGTCATCACCTTGGATTTGGAGTTAGCGAAGGCTGCCGGGGTTGTCACCGAACGGCCACTGACCGACCCATACATTGATGCGATCGAGGAAATTGTGGACGTCGACGCCGTCCGCGGCCGCGGTTTGCGAGTGGTTGTTGACCCCATGTACGGCACCAGCCAGCTGACACTTGGCACGATCCTTTCGGACATGCGGGTCCAATCTGAGTTCATTCACGCCGCACACAACCCGCTGTTTGGCGGGATGGCGCCAGCTCCAGACTTGGAACGCCTGTCATCACTGATCACAATGATCCGTGCGGGCGATGGCAAGTACGACTTGGGGATGGCGACCGACGGCGACTCCGACCGTATTGGGATCGTCGATGAAACTGGCGAGTACATTTCCACCAACGACCTGCTGTTGTTGCTCTACTGGTACCTGCATGAGGTGCGTGGGGAAAAGGGTGGCGTGGTTCGCAACGTCGCTACCACGCACATGCTGGATCGCCTAGCGGAGCATTTTGGGGAAGAGTCCAAGGAGGTCAAGGTTGGTTTCAAGCACGTGACCGCCGGGATGCAGGAAATCGATGCTGTCCTTGGTGGCGAATCCTCCGGGGGTCTAACGATTCGTGGCTGGATCCTAGGCAAGGACGGCATCTTCGCCTGCTCTTTGGTGGCAGAAATGCTCGCTAGAACTGGGAAGACTATCTCTGAACTTCGTGAGTCTATTTATGAAATCACGGGGCGTTTGTACCAGCTGGAAGCCAACATTCCGGCAACACCTGAAATGCGTATTGAAGTCCCTAGAAGGCTTGAAGCGCAGCCCCTTACCCACGTGGGCCCCTACCCTGTTGTGGAGGTCCGTCGGGAAGATGGTGTGAAGATCATTTTGGAAAACGACAACTGGGCGCTTCTGCGGTTTTCGGGTACTGAACCCATGCTGCGCATGTTTGTCGAAGCTGACTCCCCTGAAAAAGCCGAAGAGCTGCTCACGTGGCTTGAAGGTTTCGTTTCCGCGTAACACCCACCCCTTTTACTGAAAGATAAGCACGTGAAGTACGGGAATTTTGACACCACTAACGATGAGTATGTGATCACCAGGCCCGATGTTCCTGTTTCGTGGACGAACTACTTGGGGAACAAGGACTTTGGGGCCGTGGTCTCCCATAACGGTGGCGGTTACAGCTACTACAAGTCTCCCGAATACGGCCGCATCACGCGGTTTCGCCAAAACGGCGTGCCTTTGGACCGTCCCGGCAAATACGTTTACCTCCGCGATGATGCGGATGGGGATT
>CAYFNQ010000029.1:0-1756 GCA_964344535.1 uncultured Actinomyces sp. | reverse complement strand
TGGCTTCTTCGCAGACTCCGGATTCTTTTGATTCTTTGCGTGACAGCTTCATTGGCCCGTACCGAACTGAAGAGGATCCGTTAGCGGTTGCCCGCGGCTTTGGTTCAGATTCGGTGGGCACTACACAAAACCACTGTGGTGCCCTGCTGCACAAGCACACGTTGGCTCCGGGTGAGACGAAGAGGATTACCTACATCCTTGGTTACGGGGACGTTGAGGTAGCTAAGCGCGAACGGGATAAGTACTCCGACCCGAAGAATGTGGATGCGGCGTTTGAGAAGCTGCGGAACTACTGGATTGAAAAGCAGGACAAGCTGCAGATTGATACGCCAAACCAGGGCATGAACACCTTGATTAACACGTGGACGCTTTTGCAGGCGGAGACGTGTGTGGTGTGGTCGCGGTTTGCGTCATTTGTTGAGGTGGGGGGTAGGAACGGTTTGGGTTACCGGGACACTGCCCAGGATGTGATGAGCGTGATTCACTCCAATCCGCAGAAGACAAAACAGCGGATTGTTGAGCTGTTGCGAGCCCAGGTTGAGCAGGGCTACGGGTTGCACCTGTTTGACCCGAAGGCGTTCGACCCGGATGCTGAAAAGTTGCCGGATATTCCTTCTCCGACCATCATTCCTGCTGGTGACCCTGCCGATTTGATTCACGGTCTTGAGGACACGTGTTCTGATGACCATTTGTGGTTGGTCCCGTCCGTCCTTGAGTACGTCAAAGAGACGGGGGATGTGGGTTTTCTGGACCAGGTGATCCCGTTTGCCGACGGCAAAGAAGCCACCGTTTACGACCATTTGAAGGCAGCCTTGGACTTCTCAGCTGACCAAGTTGGTCCAAACGGTGTGGCTTTGGGTCTGCGTGCTGACTGGAATGACGGCATCAACTTGGGTGGTGGAGAAAGCGCGTTGGTGACTTTCTTGCACGCTTGGGCGATTGCGGAGTTTTTGCCGGTCGCTCAGTCTTTGGGGAAGACCGAGGATGTTGAGAAGTACGCGGCTGAGCTGGAACGTATTGAGCAGGTTGCGAACAGTGAGCTGTGGGATGGGGACTGGTGGATCCGCGGTTACACCAGTGAGCATAAGAAGATTGGCTCTGCTGAAAATGAAGAGGGCAAGATTTTCTTAGAGCACCAGGCGTGGCCGGTGATTGCTGGGATTACAAGCCAGGAGCGCGGTGAAGCATCGATGAACGCGGTGCGTGAACTGCTGGGTTCTGAATACGGGAACCATTTGAACTGGCCTGCATTCACGAAAGTGGATGACACTGTTGGGTTCTTAACCCGCGTGTACCCGGGCATCAAGGAAAACGCCGCTATTTTCAGCCACCCGAATGCGTGGCCGATTATTGCCGAGGCGAAACTTGGTCGCGGCGATGAGGCCGTCGCCTTCTACGACTCGATCTCCCCGTTCGTGCAAAACGATAACGTTGAGGTTCGGGGAGCCGAGCCTTACGCGTACGTGCAGTTTATTTACGGCCGCGACCATGAGGATTTCGGCAAGGCACAAAACCCGTGGCTGACGGGCACCGCCGGCTGGATGTACACGGCGGTCACCAAGTACATTCTGGGGATTCGCCCAACTATGGAGGGCTTGGTTGTTGACCCCGCTATTCCAACGGATTGGCCTGGTTTCACTGCGGTACGCAAGTGGCGCGGCGCTACCTACAACATTGAGGTGCAGAACCCAGAAGGTGTTTCGACGGGTGTGAAGCAGCTGATTGTTGACGGTGTTGAGCTGGATCCTGCTCTCCC
>CAYFNQ010000028.1:0-16631 GCA_964344535.1 uncultured Actinomyces sp. | reverse complement strand
CAAATCTGAGCCAGCGGAGACCCAATCCGGCGCAAAAGAGCCGAACCCGGACCAAGGAGACCCTACCCGGGCCCGAAAAGACTAGGAACCCGGGCCAGAAAAGCATTGCGGCCCCCAGACCACGTGGGTCCAGGGGCCATCAACACAAATGGAGCTGCTAACTAAGGTCAGGTCGGCGGCCTCCTCCAAGGATCACCCGACCAGCCTGACCAAGCCAGCCAAAAAGCTCAGATCAGCCCTAACTAGGCCTCTTCAGCCTCAGCCAGCTCAGCCGCCGAAGCGTCGCCTTCTTCAAGAAGGGCTTGTGCGGCTTCCTCGGCCACCACATCACTGCCAGCCTCAGGCTCCAAGTCCTGTGCCACGGTTGCTTCCGCCTGTTCATCGGCAGCAGTCTTGCGCCCAACAACCTTCGCGTCGTCAGCATCCTGGGCGGCCGCGCTAGCCTTGGCAGCAGCCTTCGCGGGTGCCTCGGCAGCCTTCACAGTCCGTTTCTTCATCACTGGTTCAGTCACCACCTCAATCAAAGCCATTGGCGTGTTGTCACCCTTGCGGTTCGGGAGCTTGATGATCCGCGTGTAACCGCCCGCACGCTCTGAGTCCATCTCTGGAACCAGAACATCAAACAGTTCGTAGGTTGCGTCCTTGCTGTGAATCTTCTTCACAACCATGCGGCGGTCGTGAATGGTGCCTTTTTTGGCCTTCGTCACCAGCTTTTCGAAGTATGGCTGCAGTGTCTTCGCCTTGGCAAAGGTTGTCTTGATCTGGCGGTACATGATCAGATCTACCGCTAGGTTCGCCAAAATCTTCCGCTGGTGGCTGGGGCTTCCTCCCAGACGGGGGCCCTTCTTCGGAGTGGGCATTGTTGCTCCTGATAGTTCGTTGTCTTGAAGTTTTTGTGGGACTTACCGCCAGGTGGTCCCGGCGGTGTCGAAGCGACTACCTGGGTGGGTTGTCGCTAAAGATGGAAGAGTCCGGCTCAGCGGAAGGCATGGAAGAGTCCTTCAAGACCATTCCCAGCCCGGCCAGTGCCTGCTTGATTTCCTCAATCGACTTGGTGCCGAAGTTGCGGATGTCCAGCAGGTCGGCTTCTGAGTGAGCCACCAGTTCCCCAACGGTCAAGATGCCGCGGCGACGCAACGCGTTGTACGAACGTGACTGCAGGTTCAGGCTCTCAATTGGCAGTGCCAGGTCCGCGGCCAGTGTTTCGTCAGTGGTGGTGGTATCAATTTCAATACCCTCAGCCTCAACGTTCAGGTCGCGAGCCAGCCCGAACAGTTCAACCAGCGTCTTACCGGCTGACGCAACAGCATCGCGCGGCAGGATTGACGGCTTGGTTTCCACATCCAAGATCAGCTTGTCGAAGTCGGTACGCTGTTCAACACGGGTTGCCTCAACCTTGTACGTCACCTTCAGCACCGGGCTGTAGATGGAGTCGACCGGCATTGCGTCGTAGTCGTCTTCGTAGTGCTTGTTTTGTGCAGCACTCACGTATCCGCGTCCACGCTCAACGGTCAGTTCGGCTTCCAGTTTGCCGTGCTCATTGAGCGTGGCAATCTTCAGCTCCGGGTTGTGGATTTCTACGCCGGCGGGCGGGGTGATGTCTCCGGCCAACACTTCACCGGGACCGGATTTGCGCAGGTACATCTGGACGGGCTCGTCATTGTCGGAGGACAAGACCAGCTCTTTCACATTCAAAATGATTTCGGCAACGTCTTCTTTAACGCCCTCAATCGTTTCGAACTCATGCGGCACGCCTTCAATCCGGACCGAGGTAACTGCAGCACCTGGAATGGATGAGAGGAGCGTCCTACGCAAGGAGTTACCCAGCGTGTACCCGAAACCGGGTTCTAGGGGTTCAAGGACAAAACGGGAACGATAATCCGAGACGACTTCTTCGGAGAGGATGGGTCGCTGTGCAATCAGCACGTTCGGTTCCTTTCTGCTCGACGTCCGCCATATGACGCCGATTTGGTTTCCGCAAAGTGCGGAAGAGGGAGGATTGCTGGTTGTGTCAGCGGGGCCCTGGCCTTGACCCCGCTGATCGGAAGCGTTCTAGCCGCGGCGGCGCTTTGGTGGGCGGCAGCCGTTGTGAGGCTGAGGGGTGACGTCTTGGATGGAGCCAACTTCAAGGCCTGCAGCCTGAAGTGAACGGATCGCGGTTTCGCGTCCGCTGCCCGGGCCCTTCACGAAGACATCAACCTTCTTCATGCCCTGCTCTTGCGCGCGACGAGCAGCAGCTTCAGCAGCTAGCTGTGCGGCAAACGGCGTTGATTTACGTGACCCTTTGAATCCGACTTGACCGGACGAGGATGACGCGATCACACCACCACTTGGGTCCGTGATCGTGACGATTGTGTTGTTAAAAGTTGAACGAATGTAAGCGTTGCCCTGCGGGACTGAGCGGCGTTCTTTGCGACGCGGGCGCGGCGTGGCGGTCTTTTGTGCCATAAGTTTTTCCTCTACAGACTGGGATTTCAGGGTAAGCCTGCTGGCTTACGCCTTCTTCTTGCCCGCGACTGTGCGCTTCGGGCCCTTGCGTGTGCGTGCGTTTGTCTTGGTGCGCTGACCGCGTACAGGCAGGCCGGCACGGTGGCGGCGCCCCTGGTAGCTACCAATTTCGATCTTGCGGCGAATGTCAGCTTGCACCTCACGGCGCAGGTCGCCTTCTACCTCAAAGTTTGCGTCAATGTACTGGCGCAGCTTGACCAGGTCTTCTTCGCTTGCGTCGCGAACCCGCACATCCGGGTCGACCCCTGTTGCTTCCAGTGCTTCTTGGGCGCGGGTCTTTCCCACGCCGTAAATGTAAGTGAGCGCAACTTCCATCCGCTTTTCGCGGGGAAGATCTACGCCAGCAATACGTGCCATCTTGCGTTCTCCAAAAATGTTCCGAAGGCCGTCACCCTGCCTGCCGCCACCATCTCTACTGGGGCGTCCCCGGCCTTCGGACCGGGGGTCCGGCCAAAGGCCGGTTGGCAAAATGCTTTAGTTATTCAGTTGTGTTGCGTTACCTTGGCTTTTAGCCTTGGCGCTGCTTGTGCCTAGGGTTTTCACAAATCACCATGACGGCGCCGTGGCGACGAATCACCTTGCACTTGTCACAGATCTTCTTGACGCTTGGCTTAACTTTCATTGCTGTTCCTATTCCACCGCCCGCCTTGTGGGCAGGTTGGCCGGTTGCCCGGCGCGGGATTTACCTGTACCGGTAGACGATTCGTCCGCGGGACAAGTCGTATGGGCTGAGTTCAACGACCACGCGGTCCTCTGGAAGAATTCGAATGTAGTGTTGGCGCATTTTGCCTGAGATGTGTGCCAGGACAATGTGGCCGTTTTCGAGCTCGACGCGGAACATTGCGTTTGGCAGGGCCTCAACAACACTGCCCTCTACCTCGATTACGCCATCTTTTTTCGCCATAAACCTACCGTTTTTCCTCCGTTTGGTGTGGGGCCTAAGTGAGCATGCCCGACACGCAAGCCTAATACGTGTGCTGGCGCCCTGATAGCCCAAGTCAGCTTACGTTAGCGATCTCACGCGCCAACCTCAATCAAATGAGGTGATGGGCACAATCCCATACTTTTCAAGGTGATGGGCACCAAAGTCCGGCGCGGTGAGCACTGAGATGCCGTCTTCCAAAATGGCGACCGTGTGTTCCCAGTGGGCTGCTACTAAACCGTCGACGGTGACAACAGTCCAGTCGTCTTCAAGGACCCGGGAAGTTTGTTTGCCTTCGGTGAGCATCGGCTCAATGCACAACACCATTCCGGGGTGAATTCGAGGGCCTTTGCTGCGCGTCCTGTAGTTGTAGACCTGTGGGTCCTGGTGCAAGGCGTTGCCAATACCGTGACCGGAATAGCCTTCCAAAATGTCCGGTTCCCAGCCCAGCTTGGCGGCCTGCGCAGCAACCTCATCTTGCACTGCAGCGCCAATTTCCCCAACGTACTTAGCGCCAGCTGCACTAGCAATCCCTGCCCACAGCGCTTCCTTAGTGACATGGGAAAGCTGTTCGCGCTTGGCCACAACTTGCTCTGGAACAACCTCAGGTGGGGCGTCCAGCACCACGGTGAACGCGGCGTCAGAGTGCCAGGGCAGGCCTGCCCTTTCAATGACGGCTCCGCAGTCAAATGAAACAATGTCGCCGGGCTCAAGCACCCGGTCACCGGGGATCCCGTGCACGATTTCGTCATCCACGGAAATGCACACTGACGCCGGGAAACCCCCGTAGCCCAAGAAGTTGGGTTTGGCGCCGGCTGCAATCGTGGCCTCATACGCCACCTGGTCCAGCTGCTTGGTTGTGACACCGGGTGCGACGGCTGCACGCAAGGCCTCGTGAACTTTCACGACGACCAGGCCAGCTTCGCGCATGTACCCAATTTCGTGGCGAGAAAGCCCGCCGCTGCGTCGGCGCACTATTCGCAGATCCCCCGCTCACGCAAAGCATCCAACATCAGGCGGGCAACCTCTTCAAACGACCCGGACGCGTCAATAACGTCCAGTAGGTCCAAGTCCGCGTAGTAGGTGGCCAGTGGCTCCGTGCGCTCATGGTAGACCGCAATGCGGTGCTCAAAGACCTCATCGCGGTCATCAGCGCGATGCTCTTCACCAGCCCGCTTCTTCATCCGGTCTACAAGGACTTCCTCCGGTGCGGTCAGCTCTAGGACAGCATCTAGGTGCATGTCCTCTTTCGCTAACACGTCGCGTAGCGCGTGGGCTTGAGGAAGGGACCTGGGGTACCCGTCCAACACAAACCCCTTCTTCGCATCCGGCGCGCCAAGACGAGCCTCCACCATCGGGTTAGTGATGGTGTCTGGGACGAATTCACCGTGGTCAATGAAGATCTGCGCCAACTTGCCTAACTCTGTTCCGTCAGCAATGTTGGTGCGAAAGATCTGGCCGGTAGAAATTGCGGGAATGTCTAGGGCTTCCGCCAGCCACTTGGCCTGTGTGCCTTTCCCGACGCCAGGAGGGCCCAGGAGGATCACGGCGCTCACTTCAAGAATCCCTCGTACTGGTGCTGCTGGAGCTGAGAGTTGACTTCCTTCACCGTCTGCAAGCCGACACCAACCATAATCAGCAGGGTCGTTCCACCAAAGGGCATCTGGTTTGCAGCCAGACCCATGGGGATCATGATGATGGACGGCACGATCGCAATCAGTGTCAGGTAAATGGCGCCAGCGGTCGTGAGTCGGTTGACCACGTACTTGAGGTAGTCCGCTGTGGGGCGCCCAGCCCGGTAACCGGGAATGAAGCCGCCGTAGCGTTTCATGTTGTCCGCAACTTCGTCCGGGTTGAATGTGATGCCCGTGTAGAAGAAGGTGAACGCAATGATCAAGATGGCGTTGGTCAACAGGTAGGGACCGCTTTGGTGACTGAAGTTGCGTCCAATCCAAATCACCCAGGGGGCGTTTGGCTCCCCGAACTGAGCGATTAGTGGCGGCAGCGCCAGGATTGAAGTTGAGAAGATAACGGGGATAACGCCAGCCATGTTGATCTTCAACGGAATGTAGGTCGTGGTGCCGCCGTAGGTGCGTCTTCCGACCATCCGCTTGGCGTACTGGACGGGGATGCGGCGCTGGGCCTGCTCCACGTAAACCACGACCAGTGTCACTCCCAAAATGATTAGGAGGATGTAGAAGACCATCAGCCAGCCGCGTGTGGCGCCAATGTCGATCAGGGACATGGGCAGTGTCGAAACGATGGAGGTGAAGATCAAAAGCGACATACCGTTTCCGACACCGCGTTCAGTGATGAGCTCACCAAACCACATGATGACGGCTGTACCCGCGGTCATGACCAGGACCATGAACAGGTAGGTTCCCATGCCGGGGTTCGGGATCACCGGGTCCGGACAGTTCGGGAACATTTGGCCACTGCTGGCCATGGCGATCATGGTTGTCGACTGCAGCACCGCTAGGAATATCGTCAGGTAGCGGGTGTACTGCGTGAGCTTGGCTTGGCCGGACTGACCTTCTAGATGCAGGTCCTCAAACCTAGGCACAGCGACGCGCAGCACCTGAACGATGATTGACGCCGTAATGTAAGGCATGATGCCTAAGGCAAAGATTGACAGCTGCATCAACGCCCCACCTGAGAACAGGTTGAACATGTCTAGCAGTGACGTTTGATCCTGCAGTGCCAAACACTCAGTGATTGCAGATGCCGACACTCCCGGTGTAGGAACGAAGGTTCCCATCCGGTACAGCGCCATGATCATCAGCGAGAAAAGGATTTTCCGTCGAAGGTCAGGGGTACGGAAGGCCTGTCCGAATGCTCGTAGCAAGCTTCCTCCAAAATTCAGGTGCTCAGGGCGTCGCCTTGAAGCATAAACAATAACGTCGCGGGTCGCGAAAAGAGGGCCCTTTGGGACCCTCTTTCGCTACCGCCTATTTCAGCGGGCAGTTAGTGAGCCGCCCGCTTTTTCAATTTTGTCTTGCGCGCTTTGTGACCACTTGTCAGCAGTCACGTTGAACGCTGTAGAAACTTTTCCAGTACCTAAAACCTTGACGGGCTGACCCTTGCGGACCGCACCCTTTTCAACAAGGTCTGCAACCGTAATGTCTCCGCCTTCTGGGAAGAGGTCCTGCAGCTTGTCTAGGTTCACGACCTGGTATTCGACACGGAACGGGTTCTTGAAGCCACGCAGCTTCGGCAGCCGCATGTGGATGGGCATCTGCCCACCTTCAAAACCAACGCGAACCTTGTTGCGGGCCTTCGTGCCCTTGGTGCCACGTCCAGCGGTTTTACCCTTGGAAGCTTCACCGCGACCCTTACGGGTTTTCGCCTTCTTCGCTCCGGGAGCAGGTGCCAGGTGGTGGAGCCTTAGGACTTCACCTTCAGCAGGCTTGTTCGGGGCTTTTTTAGTCTTGGCCATTGTCGTCAACCTCTTCAACTTCTAGCAAGTGACGGGCTGCCTTGATCTGACCGCGAACAATCGGGGTGTCTGGACGCACCACGGACTGTCCGATCTTCTTCAGACCTAAAGACTGCACCGACTCAGCAATAGTTCTCTTCTGGCCGGCCCTGGATTTCACCAGGGTAATTTTCAGCTCTGCCATTACTCATTCACTCCTGAGGAAGCCTTTTCAGCTTCTTTCTTTTCCGCTTCGGCTTTACGATCAGCCTCACCGGCGGCGCGTGCTGCCAACATGCTGGTTGACGCGACACGCTCAAGTGGCAGACCACGACGGGCCGCAACTTCTTCAGGTTCCTCTAGCTGCTTCAGGCCATCCACGGTTGCACGAACAATGTTCAGTGAGTTCTGGCTTCCCAAAGACTTGGTTAGCACGTCGTGGATTCCGGCGCACTCAAGTACTGCACGGACGGGGCCACCGGCGATAACACCGGTACCGGGTGAAGCTGGGCGTAGCAGGACAATGCCGGCTGCGTCGCGGCCTTCAACCAGGTGTGGAATGGTGCGGCGGATCATGGGGACTTTGAAGAAGTTCTTCTTTGCTTCTTCAACACCCTTGGCGATTGCTGCAGGAACTTCTTTAGCTTTCCCGTAGCCGACGCCAACCATGCCCTCGCCATCCCCCACTACCACTAGGGCGGTGAAGGAGAAACGGCGTCCACCTTTTACAACCTTGGAAACACGGTTGATGCTGATGACGCGCTCCAGGTACTGGTTGCGGTCATCACGCTGACCGCCCCTCCTGTTGTCACGTCGGTCCTGCCCGCGTCCACGGCGGTCACCACCGGCCTGGCGCGCTGAGTCCTGATCGGTGTTTGCTTGGGGCTGTTCTTCAGCCATTCGATGCTCTCCCTTTCCTAACTCGCGCTACAGCTTCAGCCCGCCCTCGCGGGCTGCATCTGCCACTGCCGCTACACGGCCGTGATACTTGTTTCCGCCACGGTCGAAAACGACCTCTTCAATTCCGGCGTCCTTCGCACGCTTTGCGATAAGCTCCCCAACTTTGGTGGCCTTCTCGGTTTTCGTGCCTTCCAGATCCCGTAGTTCAGGTTCCATGGAGGAAGCCCAAACCAGTGTTTCGCCCAGGTCGTCATCAACGATCTGCACGAACATGTGCCGGTTGGACCGCGTGGTCACTAGGCGTGGCCTAGCGGCTGTACCGTGAACGGTTTTGCGGACGCGCTGATGGCGACGGTTGCGCGCAACGCGCTTACCTTTTCCTCTGACCGTGTAAGCCATGGTTACTTACCAGCCTTTCCAACCTTGCGCTTCACAACTTCGCCCTCATAGCGAATTCCCTTGCCCTTGTAAGGTTCGGGCTTGCGGAGCTTACGAATGTTTGCGGCGGCTTCGCCAACTTTTTGCTTGTCGATCCCCGATACGGTGATCTTCGTTTGCGAAGGTACTTCGACGGTGACACCTTCTGGCGGGTTGAAAACAACCGGGTGTGAAAACCCTAGGTTCATTTCAATCCCGTTACCCTTTTTGGTTGCACGGTAACCGGTGCCGACGATCTCCAGGTTCTTGGAGTAGCCGTTAGTGACACCTTCGACCATGTTGAACACTAGGGTGCGTGACAGCCCGTGGAGTGAGCGTACCTCACGGTCATCGTTCGGCCGCTTCACCAGGATTTCGTTGCCTTCAACCTCAGCGAAGATGGGTGCGGGCAAGTCGATGTCCAGCTCCCCTTTGGGGCCTTTCACGGACACGTTGGGTCCGTCGATCTTCACTTCCACACCTGCAGGAAGGGTGATTGGTTGTTTGCCAATGCGTGACATTCCCGTTCCCCCTTACCAGACGTAGGCCAGGACTTCGCCGCCGACGCCAGCATCAGATGCTTGACGGTCGGTGAGAAGGCCGGAAGAGGTGGACAGGATTGCAACGCCTAGGCCACCGCGAACCTGCGGGAGCTCCGTGGACTTTGCGTAAACACGCAGGCCTGGCTTCGACACTCTTTTCAGACCGGTGATGGCACGGTCGCGCTTCGCGCCGTACTTCAGGTCCAGGGTCAGCGTTTTGCCAACGCGTGCGTCGTCAACGTGGATTGCTTTGATGTAGCCCTCTTGCTTCAGGATCTGGGCGATGCCGTCCTTCAGTTTCGAATAGGGCATTGAAACGGACTCATGGTGAGCCGAGTTCGCGTTGCGCAGACGCGTCAGCATGTCTGCGACTGGGTCAGTCATTGTCATTTTTGGGCAGTGCCCTTCCTCGGTGTGGTTTCCCTAAGCAATTGCCGCTTGGGGACTTCCGCCGTGAGTATTACCAGCTGCTCTTGGTGACGCCAGGCAGCTCACCGCGTAGTGCCAGCTCACGCAGGCAGATGCGGCATAGTCCGAACTTGCGGTAAACCGACTTGGGACGCCCGCATCGGTTGCACCTTGTGTATGCGCGAACCGCAAACTTCGGCTTGCGGGCCGCTTTGACTCGTAAAGATGTCTTAGCCATTCTTAGTCCTCTTTGAAGGGGAAGCCGAGCTTACGCAGTAGGGCGCGGCCAGACTCATCGTTGTCACCGGAGGTGACGATGGTGATGTCCATGCCGCGAGCACGGTCAATTTTGTCTACGTCGATTTCGTGGAACATGACCTGTTCGGTGAGTCCGAACGTGTAGTTCCCGTTTCCGTCAAACTGTTTTGGTGACAGGCCACGGAAGTCACGAATACGGGGCAGCGCTGTTGACATGAGGCGGTCCAGGAACTCCCACATGCGGTCACCGCGAATGGTGACGGAAGCACCAATGGGCTGGCCTTCACGCAGCTTGAACTGGGCAATTGACTTCTTCGCCCGGTTGATGCGCGGCTTTTGACCCGTGATCGCTGCCAGGTCCGCTACGGCACCGTCCAGCAGTTTGGAGTCGCGGGCGGCGTCGCCGACACCCATGTTGACTACAACCTTGACGGGCTTTGGGGCCTGCATGACGTTTTCAAGTTCCAGCTCTTCAATCAGCTCAGGCTTGATTGTCTGGTTGTACGTCTCTTTCAAACGTGGGGTGCTCATGCGTCCAGCTCCTTGCCCGGCTCAATGCCGCGCCTGGTTCCGCCGCGGGCTACGCGGGTGCGAACAGTCTTCTTGCGGCCGTTGCGTTCAACAACGTCCTCACGGAACCCAACACGAACCGGTTGCTTCGTGTCAGGGTCAACTAGCGCGACCTTCTCAATGCGGATGGGCGCTTCGATGGTCATGATGCCACCTTCTTGCCCACCTTGGCCTTGGCGCACGTGCCGCGTCTTCAGGTTCACACCTTCAACAAGCAGCGTGCCGTCCTTCGGGAAGACCTTGATGACGCGTCCCTGTTTGCCCTTGTCACCGGGTTCTAGGGGTGCGTAGCCTTCAGCCAGGCGGCGTGCGTTACGTTGCTCAAGTTTTTTGGGGTCCGAGGATCGTCCACGGATTACCTCAACAATGTCGCCTTTTTTGATCTTGGCTGCCATCAGATCACCTCCGGTGCCAGCGAGACGATGCGCATGAAACGCTTGTCTCTTAGTTCACGGCCTACGGGACCGAAGATACGTGTGCCGCGGGGATCGCCCTCGTCACTCTTCAAGATCACGGCCGCATTTTCGTCGAATCGGATGTAGGAACCATCTGGCCTGCGCGTGGGTTTCTTGGTGCGAACTATTACAGCCCTCACCACGTCACCCTTTTTAACGCTGCCGCCGGGGATGGCGTCCTTGACGGTGGCGACAATGGTGTCGCCAATACCTGCGTAGCGGCGTCCAGAGCCACCGAGTACACGGATAGCTAAAAGCTCTTTAGCTCCCGTGTTGTCGGCGACTTTCAGTCGCGACTCCTGCTGGATCATGTCTTATGACTCCTGTCGTCGTGCCGGTTCTCAAGTGTTTGAGCCTTGCCGAACGGATTTGGTTGCGTGGAGGCCAAGTAGAACTACTTGGCTTTCTCCAGGATCTCCGCCACGCGCCAGTGCTTGGTGCGTGACAGGGGACGGGTTTCCATGATGCGCACGTAGTCACCTACACCGCATTCATTGTTTTCGTCGTGGGCCTTAACCTTCTTGGTTTTGACCGTGACTTTGCCATATAGGGGGTGCTTGACGCGGTCTTCAAGCTGGACGACTACTGTCTTGTCCATCTTGTCGGAGACTACGTAGCCCCGCCTGACTTTGCGTTGACCGCGTTCCGGTGTTGATTCGCTCATTAGTTCTAGTCCTCAGCTCCGGGCGCGGTACGGAAACCTAGTTCCCGTTCACGCGCGATCGTGTAGATGCGGGCAATGTTGCGGCGCACAGCCTTCATGCGACCGTAGTCCTCAAGGGTGCCGACAGCCTGCTGGAAACGTAGGTTGAACAGTTCAGCCTTGTTGGTTTCCAACTCTTTGCGTAGCTGGGCGTCGTCCATCGAGTCCAGGTCAGCGGTCGTCAAAACGTTGTCTGCCATTAGCTTTCAACACCCTCTCTAACTACGAAGCGTGTTTTGATGGGCAGCTTGTGGCGGGCGCGGCTCATGGCTTCACGTGCCAGTTCCTCATCCACACCACCCAGCTCAAAAACGATGCGGCCAGGTTTTACGGGAGCTACCCACCATTCGGGGCTTCCCTTGCCGCTACCCATGCGGGTTTCGGCTGGTTTTTTGGTGAGGGGACGGTCTGGGAAGACGTTGATCCACACCTTGCCACCACGTTTGATGTGGCGGGTCATGGCGATACGGGCCGCTTCGATCTGACGGTTGGTTAGGTAACCGCCTTCTAGGGCCTGGATGCCGTAGTCACCAAAAGCTAGTTCCGTACCCCGGGTGGCCGTACCTTTACGGCTGGGATGGTGCTGCTTACGGTATTTTACGCGGCGGGGAATGAGCATGGGACTCAGGCCTCCGTTCCGGTTGTAGCAGTGGTGGCAGCTTCTTTAGCGCCAGCCTGTGTTTCGTTGGCTTCCACGGTGGCTTCCTGGGCTACCGCTTCTTCCATGGGGCGATCGCCATCACGGGAGCCGCGGCCTTGGCCACGACCTTGTCCACGATCGGCGCGCTGACCACGGCGGGGTCCGCCGCGACGGTCGCCACGGCGAGCTCCGCGACCACCTTGTTCAGCCTGCTGACGGGCGAATTCGCGTTCCGTCATGTCGCCCTTGTAGATCCACACTTTGACGCCAATGCGACCAAATGTGGTGCGGGCTTCGTGGAAACCAAAGTCGATGTTTGCACGCAGGGTCTGCAGTGGCACGCGGCCTTCGCGGTAGAACTCGCTACGTGACATTTCGGCGCCACCTAGGCGGCCCGAAACCTGCACGCGGATCCCCAGGGCGCCAGCACGCTGAGCGGACTGGATGGCCTTGCGCATTGCGCGGCGGAAAGACACGCGGGCAGCTAGCTGTTCAGCTACGCCTTGGGCGACCAGCTGAGCGTCAATCTCAGGGTTCTTTACCTCAAGAATGTTCAGCTGGACCTGCTTGCCGGTGAGCTTTTCTAGGTCCTGACGCAAACGGTCAGCCTCGGCGCCACGGCGACCAATCACAATGCCCGGGCGGGCGGTGTGCAGGTCGACGCGGACACGGTCGCGTGTGCGTTCAATTTCGATGCGTGAAATGCCAGCGCGCTCCAACCGGTCGGTTAGTGCCTCGCGGATTTTCACGTCTTCCGCGACGTAGTCGCGGTAGCGCTGATCCTGGGTGGTCGAGTCAGCGAACCAACGCGAACGGTGGTCGGTGGTGATCCCCAGGCGGAAACCAGTGGGGTTGACCTTCTGGCCCATCTAGCGATCCCCTTCCTTGTCATCTTCGGTGCCAACAATCACGGTGATGTGGCTGGTACGTTTCAGGATTTGGCCTGCGCGACCCTGGGCGCGTGGCTGGAACCGCTTCATGGTCGGTCCCTCATCCACGTACGTTTCCAGGATTCGCAGATCCTTGTCCTGTACTGATTCACCCAAGTTGTCTGCGATTACGTGGGCGTTAGCTACAGCGCTGTTCAAAACCTTGCGGACATCGCGAGCCACACGCTGTGGTGCGAATGCTAGAAGGTCGTCAGCTTGCAGAACGCTCATGCCGCGAATCTCGTTTACGATGCGGCGAGCCTTCAGGGGCGACGTGCGCACGAAACGTGCTTGCGCCTTGGCTTCCATAGTCTTTCCTGCCTTCCCTTCGCCGCTTAGAAGCGACGGCCTTTACGGTCGTCTTTCACGTGTCCGCGGTAGGTGCGCGTTGGGGCGAATTCGCCCAACTTGTGGCCCACCATGGACTCCGTGACGAACACGGGGACGTGACGGCGGCCGTCATGGACAGCGAACGTGTGGCCCAAGAAATCAGGGGTGATCATTGACCGGCGTGACCAGGTCTTGATGACCTGTTTGGTGCCGGCTTCGTTTTGCGCGTCGATCTTCTTTTGCAGGTGGGCGTCGACGAAGGGGCCCTTCTTCAAGCTACGAGGCATCTTTCAGGCTTCCTATCAGCGCTTCTTGCCAGTGCGGCGACGGCGAACAATGTACTGGTTGCTAGCTTTGTTCTTCTTGCGTGTGCGACCTTCGGGTTTGCCCCAGGGGCTAACCGGGTGGCGACCACCGGAGGTGCGGCCTTCGCCACCACCGTGTGGGTGATCAACCGGGTTCATGGCGACACCGCGGACCTTGGGACGCTGTCCCTTCCAGCGGGCGCGGCCAGCTTTACCCAAAGAAATGTTGGCTTGCTCAGCGTTTCCGACCTCACCGACCGTTGCGCGGCAGCTTGCGTCGACATTGCGGATTTCGCCCGAGGGCAACCGCAGTTGCGCAAAACGCCCTTCCTTAGCAACTAGTTGGACACCGGCACCGGCGCTGCGAGCCATCTTGGCTCCCTGGCCGGGGTTCAGTTCCACGTTGTGCAAAACAGTACCCAGGGGGATGTTGCGCATTGGCAAGGTGTTGCCCACCTTGATGTCGGCCTTGGGGCCGGCTTCCACCGTTTGTCCCTGCTTCAAACCCTTGGGAGCAATGATGTAGCGCTTTTCCCCGTCTGCGTAGTGCAGCAGAGCAATGTTTGCTGTGCGGTTCGGGTCGTATTCAATGTGAGCGACTTTTGCGGGGATACCGTCTTTGTCGTTCCTCTTGAAGTCGATGATGCGGTAGGCGCGCTTGTGGCCGCCTCCGCGTCCGCGTGAAGTGATCCGACCCTGGCTGTTACGACCACCCGTTTTGGGTAGTGGACGAGTCAGGGACTTTTCCGGCTTGGTGCGCGTGATTTCCGCAAAGTCGGAGACGCTGCCGTGACGACGCCCAGGCGTCGTTGGCTTGTATTGACGAATAGCCATTCTTGTTACCCCTATACTCCTGCGTCACCGAACACGTCGATGGAACCTTCACGCAAGGTGACAATTGCACGCTTGGTGTCGGCACGCTTACCAATGCCGTCGCGGCGGCGGTAGGTTTTCCCGGGACGGTTCATTGTCGCGACCTTGTCGACCTTCACACCGAAGATCTTTTCGATAGCGTTCTTGATTTCCGTTTTGTTCGCACGAGGATCCACGATGAACGTGTACTTCCCCTGATCCTGCAGCAGTGATGACTTCTCAGTGACCACTGGGCGCAAGATGATGTCGCGCGGGTTCTTGGATGCTTCCAAACTCACTTGGAATCCTCCTTCTTCGCAGCAGCTTCTTCTTCGGCCTTTTCGGCTTTGTGGGCCTGGTCGGCAGCTTTGTCAGCAGCCTTGGACTGTGTGGTCTTATCAGCTTCTTGTTCTTCGACAGCCTTCACCTTCGCGTCCGCTGCTTCCTTCGCCACTGCTGGCACTGGGAGTTTGCGGTTGCGAGCCGGCTTGGTTGCGCGTTCAATGAAGCTGGCGATGGCGTCTTCGGAGAAGATCACTTCTTCTGCGTTCATGACGTCATACGTGTTCAGCTGGTCTTGCCACAGGGTGTGGGTCTTCGGGGCGTTGGCGTAGCTTTTGACTACGGATTGCGCGCCGTCCTCGTCCCTATTCACAACGATCAGAACGTTGCCGCCCTTGGTGACTGTGGCCAGGGTTTCCAGCGCGTCCTTGGTTGACGGTGTGTCCTCTAGGACCAGGTCTTCCAGGACGAAGATCGCGTCGTTACGGGCGCGGTCCGAAAGCGCGCTGCGCAGTGCGCCCGCCTTCATCTTCTTGGGGGTGCGCTGGGAGTAGTCGCGTGGCTGCGGGCCGTGGACAACGCCACCGCCGCGCCACTGGGGTGCGCGGGTGGAGCCGTGACGGGCCCGACCCGTGCCCTTTTGACGCCATGGCTTCTTGCCACCGCCGGAGACCATGCCCCGGGTCTTGGTGGCGTGGGTGCCCTGGCGGGCTGCTGCTAGCTGGGCTTGCACAACCTGGTGGATGAGCGGCACGTTCAGTTCTGCGTCGAAAACTTCGCCGGGCAGCACGATGGTGCGGCCAGTTTCGTTTCCGTTGATGTCTAGGACTGCGATCTCCACGTCCTGGAAGTCAGTCTTCTTCTTGCGGTTCTTGTAAGACATCATGCTCCCTTCACGGCGCTGCGGATCATGACAACAGACTTGGCGGGTCCGGGAACTGCGCCCTTCACCAAAACCAGGCCCTTGTCAGTGTCAACCGCAACTACTTCAAGGTTTTGAACCGTGGTCTTTTCGCCACCCATGCGGCCGGCCATCTTCTGTCCGCGGAACACGCGGCCAGGGGTGGAAGCTCCACCAATGGAACCGGGCTTGCGGTGCACTTTGTGAGCACCGTGTGAGGCGGGGCCACCGGAAAAGCCGTGGCGCTTCATGACGCCAGCGAAGCCTTTACCTTTGGAGGTGCCGGTGACGTCGACGACTGAGCCAACTTCAAACGTGTCAGCTTCCAGTTCCTGGCCCAGCTCATAGCTGCTGGCGTCAGGCGTGCGGAACTCCGCTACGTGACGTTTGGGGGCGACACCGGACTTTTCGAAGTGTCCCAGCAGGGGCTTGGTCATGCGGCGAGGATCCATGTCTTCGAATCCCAGCTGCACTGCGTCATACCCGTCGGTCTCTTCGTTGCGGATCTGAGTGACAACGTTTGTCCCCACCTGAACTACCGTCAGTGGGACAACGCGACCGTTTTCATCCCAGACCTGGGTCATGCCGAGCTTACGGCCCAGCAGCGCCTTGCGCGCATTTTGAGTAGTCATTCCGCGTTCCTAGAGCTTAATTTCGATGTTTACGTCTGCCGGAAGGTCAAGACGCATCAGCGAGTCGACAGCCTTCGGTGTGGGATCGACAATGTCGATCAACCGCTTGTGCGTGCGCATTTCAAACTGCTCACGGCTGTCCTTGTCCTTATGTGGAGACCGAACAACAACGAAAACGTTCTTTTCGGTCGGGAGCGGAACAGGTCCGACTACGGTTGCGCCTGCACGCTCTACGGTGTCGACGATTTTGCGCGCCGAGCTGTCGATGACCTCATGGTCATACGACTTCAACCGGATGCGGATCTTCTGTCCCGCCATGGCCGTCTTACCTCTTCTTCTACCGGATACGTACACCGACCCACGCACTCGGGCGTGTCCTGGATTACACACGCACTAGTGCCGCTACCAAATTGGCTTTGGTCAGGCCGATTGTCTTGTCAAAGATCGTGGGCAGCGCGTGGGCCGCAAGTCCTTCAAGCAGGAGCGACGCGTTGGTCACGCACCCAGCCGCCCAAGTAGCTTCAGGGCAGCCCGAATAGTCTGGCACGCAGGCGGGCATGATCCAAGCTGGTCAGGCCGCTTGCGACCAGTCTCACTAGAAATGGGGCTTACAGAACCGGGCTGCGCTGCAGGTCACCCGCTCTGGTCTCTTTTGGCTGCCC
>CAYFNQ010000027.1:0-17648 GCA_964344535.1 uncultured Actinomyces sp. | reverse complement strand
GAACGCGGACGCACGCGGGGATGCAGAGACACAGAGCCGCGACAACAGAACGCCGCGGGAGAGCTGGGAAGGCTAGAGACAATGGCGAACAAGGTCCAAGTGAAAAGAATCTATGAGGCGCCCTCAGCAGATGACGGCGCCCGAGTCCTAGTTGACCGCCTGTGGCCGCGCGGTGTCAGCAAGGAAAAGGCCGACCTAACGCAGTGGGCCAAGGAAGTCGCACCCACAGCGGATCTGCGCAAATGGTATGCGCACGACCCCGCGAAGTGGGACCAATTTCAAACTAAGTACAAGGAAGAACTGCAATCAGGTGAGCAAGCCCAGGCTTTCGCGAAACTGAAAGACCTGGCGGAAAAAGGGAACCTGACCCTGCTGACTGCCTCTAAGGCAGCGGACATCAGCGAAGCTCAGGTGCTCGCTGACCTGCTGAACAGCTAGCCGGTCAAGTCTAGGAAGCAAACACCTGCCGGTGCAGTTCCTTCGCCTGATCCGAAAGGCCCGGGATCGGACCCCTAACGGGTGTGCGCGGCGACACGGCACTGATTGGGAGCACCGCAACCGGGCCCGGGACAGTGCCCCACTCCTCCATCCACGAAGCCAGCTGGTTGCTTGAAGCAACGTAGACGATCTCACCCAGCCCAACCCAGCCGTGGGCGGCCGCGCACATCGGGCAGTGCTCACCAGAGGTGTAAACGGTTGCAACGGCCCTGTCAGCCGGAGTCATGTTCTCAGCAGCCCACTTCGCCAACGCGAACTCTGGATGACGGGTGCGATCGCCGCCAGCAACCTTGTTGCGTTCCTCAGCCAAGACTGTGCCATCGGCTGCAACCAGCACCGCGCCGAAGGCCTCATCCCCAGCTTCAACAGCTTCCTGAGCTAGTTCCAGGCACCGGTTGGCGTGCTGTAAGTCTTCTTCTGAAAATTGAGTAAGGTCCATATCTCTCCAATCACACCCTCACTGTTTATAACACCAGCACTGCCCCGGTCAACGAATGGGGTCAACGAATGGGGCCAATGAACGGGGCCAACGAATCGGCCCAACGAAAGTCTGGGGCCGATCACAGGCGGGAATCAACGCCAGCTACTCGGTAACTAGCAGCTGGCCCATCGCCCCTTTTTCCGCAAGCGACATTATGTGGTTCACGAACGTGTAGGTGCCAGGGTCAATTGGCTCAAACTCAACGAACCCGCCCTGGGCTGCCAAGAGCGGTAACACCTGGGCTCCCGTGGGCTCGCCGCTACCGCCGTACGCGGGGACATTGTCCTTGACGCTGTAGGTGCCTTCAGACCACACCGTGTCGAACTGGGTCCCCACCACGTGGAACGACAGGGCTGCATTCGGCCCAACGTCCAACACCCACATGCGCACGCGTTCCCCAACCTTGGCTTCAAGCGGGTGCGCGACGTACTGGAACGGGAACCCGTTGAACGCAAGTAATTCAGGGTCGGTAGCTCCGGCCGAGGGATTGTCGTTCAAGTAAATCCCCGACTGTATTAGGACGTAGCTGTGGTCGACCTCGGGCAGATTTTCGGGCTCAATGATGACCGCCCCGAACATGCCGTTAGCGATGTGCAAAGACATGGGCATGGTTGAACAGTGGTACATCCAGATCCCGCTGCGCGGTGCTTCAAATTCGTAAACCAGTTGCTGGCCTGGCTCAATGGTCCTCATGGGTTCATCGGGTCCAACAACCCCCGCGTGAAAGTCGATGGAGTGCCCCATGGACCCCTGGTTATCGAGCGTCACCCGGAACGTGTCCCCAACGCGGCCGTGCAAGGTTGGACCTGGCGAAGTCCCCTCAAACGTCCACAGGGGACGCACCACACCTTCTGCCAAAAGTTGCTCATCTTCCGTGATCACAAACGTCACTTCGTGGACGGTTTCATTACTGAGAGGCCCTAGCTCTGCCGGGTGGGGAGACGCCGCAGCGGCAGTCGCAATCAACTCATCCATGCTGGGGATGGCAACGGGACCCGCCGGCTGATCGTGGCCCGCGTGACCCGCGTCTAAGTCATCCTCCGTCGACTCATCCTTCGTCAACTCATCCTGGGACTGCGGTGTCTGCTGGGCGCCAACCGCAATCACCTCTAGAGTCATCCCCATTTGGCGGTGCCCCGGAAGCGTGCACCAGCCTTCCATGTCGTGGGAAATTACCCCTACGTCAATTGTTTGGCTCTCACCAACAGGGATTGCGTCCGTGCGCTCACCGTTTGCAAACAAAAGGTCGTGTCTTTGGTCGCCCGTGTTCTCCAGTGTGACGACCAGCTGGTTGCCGACCGGTACCTCAATTACAGATGGGGTGAACGACATCCCTTGGACTTGAACCGTGACCTCGGTTGTCTGCCCGGTAGCAACTACGTCGGGGACCTCTTCTGTCACTTTCGGCGCGGAGCTAGTGAGCCTGCCCCCGGCCGCAAAGAACACCAGTATGGCGACCGCCAAGAGGACTGCGGAGACCGCCGCGATCACCAGTGTGCTGTGGCGTTTGTTTTCGTCGGTTTGTTTTTCTGCTTTCGAGGAAAACGGGTTACTCAACGATCCTCCCAAGCTTTCTTCTGGTCGGCTTCTTCCGCCAACGCAATCTCACGTTCACGTTTGGCTTCAACCTTGCGGCGCGTAGCCAACCTGGCTTTCGCGTACTTGCGTTGCGCCATAACGATCAGTGTCAAGGTCATGACAACGAAGCCCAGCAGAGCAACGATGTCCAAGATCCCCCCGAACTGCCAAGCGCCCTCAAAGTTGTGGGTGCCACTGACCACTCGGATGAGCAGCCCCGCCTGCAGAGCCCCCCAGACAGCCCACATAGCCGGGCTGTAAGGGATGGTGCGCCTAGCAATTGCCGGGATGATCACGGGTGCGTGCGCCATAACCATGGACAGGGCAAACCCAATGGTCAGCGCGTGAATAACCGTGTCGTAGGGGTAGCCCGCGTAGAGGGGCCCATACAGGACCCACATCACTCCCGCAACAATCCCCCACCCGTACCCAGTGAGCATTGCTGCCGCCATGAACTTGGTGAGTTTGCGCGAGTTAATGGTCTTCAACGCGACGTCGTGCGCCAACGTGTCAGAGAACATGATGACCAGCGCCAACCCGAACAGTGGGTACGCCAAGTCGGGGACCCACAGGGTCAAAATCAAGGCGAACAGGGCAACGAAACCTTCAACCATGATCCGCAGTTCCGAACCACCGGAGAAGGCAACCCTTGCCAGTTCAACGCGTTCCCCAATGATCGTGAAGACTAGGAACAGCGCCCACCACGGGGCGACCTTCGCGGCTTCTGCCCCAAAACCCCACATGACCACACCCACGAACCCGACAACTGGGCCAATGCTTTGGATGATCACAGCGATCTGGGGTTGGCGGCGATAAACGACAACGTAGATCGCAAAAAGAACCACCATGGACAACGCCCAAGCGACCGCCGGAGCGGTGCGGGAGGCGGTGTCCGGTGTGACCACCAGCAATATCAGTGCAACCAGCGTTCCGGCCACGGAGAATATTGGGGACGCGTAGGCCAGCTTCGCCTGTTGGGTTTTCGAGGATTGGACAGCAACAGCCCTCTCCAAGTTGATAGCCGTGCCCAGAAAACCAAAGACCATGAGCAGTCCGTGCAGGTTCGCAAGCTCCATGTTGGCTACGGGCGCTCGCAACCCCAAACGCAAAAGTGCTGCATCCAGGCCTGCCAAAAGGGCCACAGCCGCACCAACTAGCAGAAGTAACCGGCCTTTGGGGACGGGCGGTATGACGGGTCTAGCCACGACTACCTTTCTCTAAAGTTCTAGGATGACGGTTGTTCAGTCAATTAGAATCTGACCAGCCGCTTCCTTCCATGCTGCCAGTCTTCTAGGCGTGTTGGAAGACCGGTCCGCCCCAACCTCACAAGGAGTCCCAATGAGTGAAACCCGCATAGAAAAAGATCTACTGGGATCGCGTGAGATTCCAGCGGACGCCTACTGGGGTGTGCACACACTTCGCGCCAAAGAGAATTTCCCTATCAGCGGTCAATTAGTTGGCGACCACCCCACGTTTGTGAAGGGGATGGCGCAGGTGAAGAAGGCAGAGGCGCTAGCAAACAGGCAGGCCAAAGCTATTTCACAGGAAACGGCGGACGCAATCGTCGCTGCTTGCGACCTAGTTTTGACGGGCGAATATGACGACCAGTTCCCCATTGACATGTTCCAAGGTGGCGCGGGCACGTCCGTGAACATGAACGCCAATGAGGTGATCGCGAACCTGGCCCTAGAACAAATGGGTTTGGAAAAGGGGCGCTACGACGTCGTCAACCCGAACGACCACGTGAACAAGTCCCAGTCAACGAATGACGCCTACCCGACAAGCCTGCACCTGGCGATCTACTACATCACTGAGGACCTCACGCAGGAGCTGGAAAAACTAGCGGACGCCTTTGACGCCAAAGCAAAAGAGTTTGCAGGCATCGTCAAAATGGGGCGCACCCAGCTGCAAGACGCCGTCCCTATGAGCGTTGGCCAGGAGTTCGCGGCTTTTGCCCAGATCATCCGCAACGAACTGGTGCTGATGCGCGGAGCCGCCTCAATGCTGCTGACTGTCAACCTGGGTGGTACCGCTATTGGCAACGCACTCAACACCCCCGACAACCACCACACCTACCTGATGGCTGCACTGAGCGAAGTCACGGGGCTGGATATCAAGGGTGCAGAAGACCTGATTGCCGCTACCTCTGACACTTCCGACTTCATCACCGTCCACTCCGCGATGAAACGGGTCTCCACGAAGATCTCTAAGATCTGCAACGACCTGCGACTGCTGTCTTCCGGGCCGCGTGCGGGCCTCAATGAGATCAACCTGCCGGAAATGCAGGCCGGCTCATCGATCATGCCGGCGAAGGTGAACCCGGTGATCCCGGAGGTCGTGAACCAGGTTTGCTTCAAGGTGATCGGCAACGACCTCACTGTCACCTTGGCATCTGAGGCGGCGCAGCTGCAGCTAAACGTCATGGAACCGGTGATTGCCCAGTGCGTCTTTGAGTCCGGCGACCTACTCACCGCAGCCAGTGAAGTTCTCCGTACCAAGTGCGTCGATGGGATTACGGTGAACGAGGACGTTTGCAGACGCAACGTCGAAGAATCCATCGGGCTAATCACGTACCTGAACGACGTGATTGGGCACGAAATTGGCGATGAGATCGGCAAGGAGTGCGCCCGCACCGGCGCAACCGTCAGGGAGGCAGTGTTAGCCCGTGACCTCCTTACTGAAGAGCAACTTGATGAAATCCTGTCAGTCGACAACCTTTTAAACCCCGCCTACCTTGGTGAGCGCTTCGAGTAGGGGCCGTGGCTGATTTGGACCTTAGAACCCGCTTGGAAGATGGTGCCTTCGACCAGAGACTGAAAGACATTTACGGCAGCACCGCAGCCGTAAAGGCAGCAAAGCCGAAGCTGGTTTCCCTAGTGGAGCAGTTCCAGGCCGCCCAGCCGCTTTTGAAACCTTCCATTTACACTGCAGCTGGCCGCAGTGAGCTGGGCGGCAACCACACGGATCACCAGGGCGGGAAGGTGTTGGCCAGTGCCGTGAACCTTGAGGTCAACGCGGTGGCTGGCCTAGATGGCTCGAACACGATCACGGTTTCTTCAACACAGTTCCCCACGGATCAAATCGACTTGGACGACCTGGAGAAAAAGTCTGAGGAAGAAGACACATCAGCCGCGCTCATCAGGGGTATCGCGAAAGCGTTTCAGGACCGCGGAGCAAAACTTCAGGGCGCCCAAATCTTGACGCACTCGGAAGTTCCGAAGGGCTCCGGTCTGTCTTCTTCGGCGGCATTTGAGGTCCTGATTGGCAACGTCTTCAACCACCTGTTTTTTGACGACCAGCTTTCCCAGGTGGAGATTGCGCAAATCGGGCAGTTCGCGGAAAACGAGTACTTCGGCAAGCCCAGTGGGCTGATGGACCAGGTCGCATCCGCGGTCGGGGGCGTTGTAGCAATCGACTTTGCAGACCCGAACAACCCCGTAGTGGAGCGGGTCGACGTCGATTTTTCTGACGAGGGCTACGACTTAGTCATCATCGACTCCGGCGCCGACCACGCGGACCTAACCGATGACTACGCGGCCATCACGGAAGAAATGGGGGCGGTTGCGAACTTCTTTGGTAAAGACCGACTGGCTGACGTTGACCCCGAAGAGTTCTGGCAAGACTTGGCAGCTGTCCGCCGCGCCGTGAGCGACCGTGCGACACTTCGTGCCGCCCATTTCTTCGCGGATACGAACCGCGTGACAAAGCAGGTGGAGGCACTGCGCTCCAACAACTTTGAGCAGTTTTTGGAGCAGGTGAGGGAATCTGGAAAATCCTCGGCCATGTTTCTACAAAACCTGTACTCCCCGGCGTCACAGGATCAGTCGGTCACGTTGGCTATAGCTTTGGCGCAGGAATTGGCCGGCGAACGTGGAGCTGTTCGCGTCCATGGGGGCGGGTTTGCGGGAACCGTACAGGCCTACGTGCCAGTGGAGCAAACGCAGGCGTTTACGGCCGGTGTGGAAGACGTTTTGGGCCAGGGCAGTTGTTTCGTTTTGCAGCCAAGACCAGTGGGCGGCGCGCTAGTCGCCGAATAGGAGAAAGTGGGTCTGACTAGGCGTTAAGCTCAGGTCATGACCCCGCATGAAACCACAAAACAAAACACGCTCCAACTAGGCAAAACAGATCCCACTTGGTGGAAAACTGCGGTTTTTTACCAGGTTTATCCTCGCTCTTTTCAAAGCACCGGCAAATCCGGCATTGGCGACCTAAAAGGCATCACTAAACGCTTGAATTACCTGGTCGACCTGGGGGTGAACGCACTGTGGCTAAGCCCCTTCTACCCATCACCACAAGTTGACGCCGGCTACGACGTTTCAAACTACACGGACGTTGACCCACTGTTTGGCACGCTGGCGGACTTTGACGAACTGCTGGAGCAGGCACACAAGCGCGGACTCAAAATCATCATTGACCTGGTGCCAAACCACTGCTCTGATGAACACCCTCTTTTCCAAGCGGCCCTCAAGGCAGGACCGGGAAGTCCAGAGCGGGAAATGTTCCACTTTGTTGACGGCGGTGGTCCCAACGGCAGTGAGGCACCTAGCAACTGGGAGTCGGCATTTAGGGGCTCCTCCTGGACTCGCGTCACCGAACCGGACGGAACTCCCGGCCAGTGGTACTACCACCTGTTTGCACCCCAGCAGCCGGACTTCAACTGGGAAAACCCAAGGGTCCAAGAGTTTTTTGAAGACGTGCTGCGGTTCTGGCTGGATCGCGGTGTCGACGGGTTCCGCGTCGACGTCTCAGACGCCCTGATCAAGGACACCCGGTGGGAAGACCAGCCAAACGGCTCTCCCCTAATCCCCAAGGATGATTCCAGCGCGGTCCACGACATCTACCGCGACTGGCGCAAGGTCTTTGATGAGTACCCGGGTTCCATGGCCGTCATCGAAACCGGGGCGGATGACGACATTGTTGCCCTGTTCTTGCGCCCGGACGAAATGCACCAGGCCTTCAACTTCCACTTCCTGAAAGCCCCATGGGATGCGAAGGCGCTGACGGATGCTATCGAAGAGTCCACTGGGGCCTTTGCGGCCGTGGGTGCCCCCACAACCTGGGTGATCGACAACCACGACACGACCCGCAGCGTCACCCGTTACGCGCGGGCCAGCGAATTGACGGGGGCGTACGTACCGGAAGGCGCAGACCTGTCCCCGCTTACGTTGGATGAGTTTTACCGCGGTTCTTCAAGGGTTCGCGCCATGACCTTGCTGTACTTAGCGTTGCCTGGCAGCGCCTACATTTACGCGGGCCAAGAACTGGGGCTACCGGAAATAACGGACATCCCTGAAGAGCTGCTGCAAGACCCAATCTTTGAAAGAACAAAGGGGAAGTCGCGCGGACGCGATGGGTGCCGGGTCCCGCTTCCGTGGGAGGGTACGGTACCTCCGTACGGGTTTGCCCCGGATGGCAGCGAAGACACGTGGTTGCCTCAGCCGGACAACTGGCAGGCGCTCACGCAGCAAGCTGAAGCCAAGGACCCCCAGTCCATGCTGAACCTGTACAAGACCATGCTGGAACTGCGGGCTGAAAACCCCGCACTTGGGACAGGGGAGATCAGCTGGCTGCAAGATCCCCAAGCGGCAGAAGAAACAAACACGATCCGGGTGAAGCTGGAGTCAAGCGACAAGACACAAACGGTCTTAGTGCTGCTGAACCTGGGCTCAAAGCCCGTCGATATCCCCGCCGGTGACATCTTGCTAGCCAGCGGTCCGTTACAAGACCAACAATTGCCGGAAAACGCCGCTGTCCTAGTGAGTCTGTAAGGAGACCAAGTGACAAAACGTGACATTTCTACAAGCTGGTTCTACCCGGGGGCTTTGGCTTACGGGGGTGACTATTCGCCAGAACAGTGGCCGCGTGAAATATGGCATGAAGACGTCGCCTTGATGAAGGAGGCGGGCGTCAACCTGGTGAGCGTTGGAATCTTCTCCTGGGCACTACTGCAGCCAGAAGAAGACCGCTTCGACTTTGAATGGATGGACGACCTTCTAAACCTGCTGCATGAAAACGGGATTGGCGCAGACCTAGCCACACCTACCGCCTCCCCACCGGCCTGGTTCTTCAAGAAATACCCGCAGGCTCGCGCTGTCACTAAGGAGGGTGTACCCCTAGGTTTTGGCGCCAGAGGAATTGTTTCGCCTAGCTCACCGGAGTACAAAGCAGCAGCCGTACGCATTGCCACAGAGTTGGCCAAGCGCTACGGCACCCACCCGGCCGTGAAAATGTGGCACATTCACAACGAATACGGGGTGCCCATTAGCGATGAGTACTCCGACTACGCCCAAGACGCATTCAGACGCTGGCTACAAGACCGCTACGAAACCCTAGAGGCCCTCAATGACGCTTGGGGAACCCGCTTTTGGGGACAGTACTACCACCAGTGGGATGAGGTGGGCGCTCCAAGGCTCACGGCAGCAGAAATCAACCCCAGTCAAAAACTGGACTACCAAAGGTTCTCTGACTGGGCCATGCGCCAGTGCTTCATTGCGGAGCGCAATGCCATCCACGAATACGCTCCCCAGCCGGTGACCACAAACTTCATGGCCTACCAGAACTGGTCAACGGATCTGTGGGCTTGGGCGAAGGAAGTGGACATTGTTTCAAACGACCACTACCTGTGGGCTGCAGACCCCACGGGCCACGTTGCCCTGTCAATGGCCGCGGACTTCACGCGTTCCCTAGCGGACGGAAAGCCGTGGATGCTCCTGGAGCACTCCACTTCGGCCGTGAACTGGCAGGAACGCAACGTAGCAAAGCGTCCTCAAGAAATGCTGCGCAACTCCCTCACCCACGTTGGCAGAGGTGCGGATGCCGTCATGTTCTTCCAGTGGCGCGCCTCAAGGGCGGGCACTGAAAAGTTCCATTCAGCCATGCTCCCGCACACGGGTACCAAGTCGCGCATCTGGAAGGAGGTTGTCGAACTTGGCGCGGACCTTGTCGACATTGGGCAGATCCAAGGAAGCGTGGTTCAGGCCCCCGTGGCGATACTGGCGGACTTTGAGTCCAACTGGGCTCGCTCCGGCGCCGGTCACCCCTCAATTGAGCCGCAGCTTCCCGGACAGCTAAGGGAGTTCTACCAGCCCCTTTGGGAACAAAACATCACGGCAGACTTCGCTTTGCCTAGCCACGACCTGTCGAAGTACAAACTTGTCATTGCACCGGCTCAGTACATTTTGAGCCAGGAAGAGGCGCACAACCTAAACAGGTACGTGGAAGCCGGCGGGACACTGGTGGTCTCCTACTACTCAGGGATCGTTGACCGCAACGACAGGGTTCACTTGACCCCTGTGGATGACGGCGGCTTTATGTCGCTCCTAGAGCCTTCCTTAGGTGTGGTGGTGGAAGAATTCCTGCCGCTGCGCAAGGAAGAAACGGGCAGCGTTCACCTCTTCGATAAGGACTTCCCATCGACGCTTTGGCAGGAGGCGCTTTGGGTGTCCTCGGCCGAAATAATCGGCACATACCAGGGCGGGCCCGCGACGCACCTGGGTGATTCACAGCCGGCGGTAACCAGAAATAAGTTCGGCTCCGGGCGCGGCTACTACCTGTCCACCCAGCTGCCTAAAGAAGCGATAAACGCTCTGCTCACACAGGCTTTGGAAGAAGCGGGAGTTGACCGCAAATTCGCAGATAGCGAGCTTGAAATCATAGTGAGGACACAAACCGAGGACCCAGGAAAAGGTCGGGAAGCTGCCGAATACCTGATTGCCGTTAATCATGGTAACAATCCGGAATACCTGCCTGTATCTGGCCTGGATTTGCTGCACAATAGGGAAAAGTCCGTGGGTGATACACTTGCCCCCGGCTCCGTGGCTGTTTTACAGGTCGCCGCGGACAACGCAAACCCTGCCTAGCGCCAACGCTGGTGCTCTGTGGGGTTTCAACGGAAGGAAATATTGACTATGCGAAAGCAATTTAAGTGGGGCGCAGTGGCAGCAGTCGCTGCGTTTGCGCTGGCCGGCTGCTCAAGCGGCACGACAGACGCTGAGCCTGAGGAAAAAGAAGACGTCGTCGAAGAAGAGGTCGTCGAAGAAGCACCTGACGGCGAGGGCGCGACCATCACGGTCTGGACAGATGAGAACCGTAAGGACGCCGTCACGGCTGCCGCTAAGGAATTCGAAGCGGACACCGGCGCAAAGGTCGAAATTGTTCAGAAGAACTTCGGTGACCTGCGTCCAGACTTCATTGCCCAGGTTCCCACGGGCAAGGGCCCTGACATCACCGTCGGCGCGCACGACTGGCTTGGCGAACTGGTGAATGAAGGCGTGGTTAACACCATTGACCTTGGCGCCACGAAGGATGAGTTCGAACCTGTCACCATTGACGCGTTCACATACGACGGCCAGCTCTACGGTCTGCCATACAGCTCCGAAGCAGTTGCTTTGATTGTTAACGGCGACCTGACAGATGTCACCGCACCGACAACATACGAAGACCTAATCGACGCGGGTGTCGCCTCTGGTGCAGAACGTCCAGTTCTGCTTGAGGTTGGCGCTGAAGGCAACATGTACCCGATGTACGCCTTCCAGACCTCATTTGGCGCCCCGGTCTTCGTCCAGGATGACAGTGGTTCCTACACCGCTGAAGTTGGCATGGGTGGCGAAAACGGCGACGCGTTTGCCACCTGGCTCTCTGAGCAGGCCGATGCAGGCATCCTGTCCACCACCATGGGCGGCGATGAAGTGAACGAACTGTTCAAGGCCGGCAAGTCCCCCTACACCGTTTCCGGTCCGTGGGTTATTGACGACTACAAGAACTCCGGTCTAGAGAACCTCACGGTTGCGGCAATCCCGTCAGCCGGTGGTGAGACCGCTGCCCCGTTCGTAGGTGTTCAGGGCTTCTACCTGTCCAGCGAAAGCGCCAACCCGCTGCTGGCAACCAACTTCATTGTGAACTACCTGGGTAGCGAAGAGATTCAGCGCGCATTCTACGAAGCTGATCCCCGCATCCCCGCAATGAAGAGCCTTGCCGCAGAATTCGGCGCAGACCCGATCATCGGTGGCTTCATTGACTCCGCCAGCGTTGGTGTCCCAATGCCTTCAATTCCCCAGATGGCCGAGGTTTGGCAGTTCTGGAACATCGCGGAAGCTGAGATCGTGAAGGGCGCTGATCCTGTGTCCACCTGGAATAGGATGGTCGAAGAGGTCGAAGCCGCTATCGGCTAACCAGTGACGTATAGGCCGGTGGGGAAGCATTGTGCTTCCCCACCGCTCTATCATCACCGGACCGATTTAGACCAATTTGCCAGACAAGGGAGTTGTGGCAGTGCAAGTGAAAGAAAAGGACCATAGCGCAAGCGCGGAACCCGATCCTGAGGAGATGGGTCTGCACTTTGGGCGCAGCTGGCACACCAGCTGGGGTTTCTACGTAAAGCTACTCCTCATGGGCATCGTGAATGCCCTGGGGATTTGGACAGCAACTATTGCCTACGGGCAAAAGTCCTACGTCATCATGGGTGGAGCGATCCTGCTCCTAGTTGCAGCGGACTGGATTTACTTCGGTAAGCGGACGCTACCCCTTAAGTATCTGTATCCAGGCCTTGTGTTCCTGGCTGTCTTCCAGGTATTCGTTTTCATCTACACCGGGTATGTCTCATTCACCAACTACGGTTTTAGGCACATGGGTAGCCAGGAGCAGGCCGTCAACGCGGCAATGATCCAGGCTGAAACCGAACTTCCGGGCGGAGCCCGTTACCCACTCACCGTGATCCGTGACGGCGGTGAAGTCGGGTTCGCAATCGTTAAAGACGGTTCCGTGATGATTGGAACCGACGACACTCCCCTACACGTAGTGGATAACGCCAAGGTCGACGGGGACAAGGTTGTTGAGGTTCCAGGCTGGGAAGCCGTCCCAATCAACAAGGTGCTCACGGACACCACGCTGCAAAAGCAGGTCGTGGACACGCGCGTTGCCGTAAGTGACGATCCGGAAGATGGCGCACTGCGCACGCGTGAGGGAGCCACAGCCATCACTACTCGAAGCTCCATGAGTTGGGATGCGCAGACTCAAACCATCACCGACCATGACACTGACGTCGTCTACCACGCAACCAAAGATGGTGTCTTCAGGTCTGATGATGGGCAGGAACTCCGCACCGGTTGGGTTGTTGGCGTTGGCTTTGACAACTTCACGAAGGTGTTCTCAAAGCCGTCTCTAGCTAAACCAATGATGCAGATTACGGTTTGGACGTTCGCCTTCGCCCTGCTGACAGTGCTCACTAGCTTCGGTTTGGGACTGCTGTTCGCACTGGTCTACAACGATGAGCGAATCAAGGGCCGCAAGTTCATGAGGACGCTGTTCATCCTGCCGTACGCATTCCCGGCGTTCATGTCGGCTCTGCTTTGGCGGGGCATGCTGAACGCTGAGTTCGGTATCGTGAACCAGCTGTTCTTCTTCGGAGCCAGGATTGACTGGTTGGGAGACCCCTGGTTAGCCAAGTTCGCAATTCTCTTTGTGAACCTGTGGCTGGGCTTCCCGTACTGGTTCCTTGTCACGACTGGAGCTTTGCAGGCCATCCCCGATGATGTTCTTGAAGCTGCCACGATTGATGGGGCGGGCGCTGGAAGGCGTTTCCGCAGTGTCATCCTTCCGTTGCTTTTGGTGTCGACGGCACCGCTTGCAATTGCCTCTTTCTCATTCAACTTCAATAACTTCAACATCATCTTCATGTTGACAGGTGGTGGGCCCGTGATTCCAGGTGCTCCAAACACCCTGGGTAGCACGGACCTGTTGATTTCCGCGATCTACAAGATCTCCGGTGTTTCCGGTGGTAGTGCCGACTACGGCTTTGCTTCCGCACTGTCGATCTTGGTGTTCATCATCGTGGGTGTCATCTCCGCGGTCTCATTCCGTCAGACAAGAAGGCTGGAGGAGTACGCATAATGTCGAAACAATTTGATCCACTGGACCCAATTGCTGGAGACGGTTCCGCAGAGCGTGCGGACTCCAGGGCAGCCACCGATGATGGTGCATTTGCAGCCGCAGACGCGGAGCTAGCCACAGGCAGTCAGGAAGCCTCACTGGCCGGTGCCGCAGCTGTAGTCGCAACAGCAGACGTGGATAAGGAACTGGGCGAAAAATCCCATGTCCCCCACCTTTCCGGAACACCCGTTGACAACATCCACAGCGCTGGTCATAGGCGCAGGATGCTTATTGAGGTGGGTTGGAAGTACCCGTTCGCGATCCTGGTCATTCTCTATGCGACGTTCCCGCTGATTTACGTCCTGTCAGCATCGTTCAACCCCACCGGCTCCCTCTCAGGGTCCGCCGGGCTCTTCAGTGTCTTGTCAACGAAGAACTATGCAGCGCTCGCTGACACGAAGTACTGGTACTGGGTGCTGAACACGCTGGAGATTGGGGCTGCTGCCTCAATCGGGTCCGTAATGATGGGTGCAGCCGCAGCGTACGCGTTCTCACGCTTCCGCTTCAAGGGGCGCCGTGGCAGTTTGACGGGTCTTTTGATCCTGCAGATGTTCCCCCAGACCATTGCGTTCGTCGCCGTTCTTCTGCTGCTCACCGCTCTTGGATCCGTCGTTCCAGTTTTGGGACTGGACTCAAAGATCGGTTTGGTAGCCGTCTACCTGGGTGGAGCACTTGGTGCTAACACCTTCCTGATGTACGGGTTCTTCAACACGATCCCTATGTCCTTGGACGAATCTGCCCGAATCGATGGGGCCAGCCACGCACAGATCTTCTGGAAGCTGATCATGCCGCTGGTGACACCGATCCTGGCTGTTGTTGCCCTGCTGTCCTTCATCAGTTCATTCGGTGACTTCATCCTGGCCAAAGTTGTTTTGGTCAGTGAAGAAAACTGGACACTAGCGGTGGGAATGTACCAGTGGGTATCTGACAAACTGACAGCGAACTGGGGACTGTTCGCAGCCGGTGCAGTTATTGCGTCAATACCTGTTCTGCTCTTGTTCCTGTCCTTGCAGAAGTACATTGTTGGCGGCCTGACAGCCGGCGCAGTGAAGGGCTAGGCAAAACCGATAGTCACCTATCAAAAAGCGGGTCGCACCTTTGTGCGGCCCGCTTTTTATTGCCCTGTAACAGGCACCTAAGCTACCTGAGGCATATAGCCGATCTAGACCCGGTGGGCTGGAGCCCCTGCCCCCGTGATCAGGGTGGAAGCTTCCTCAGCTCTGGTGGGGAACTCTTGCGAATATGCAGCCAGCCAGTCGTTGGCGAACTGCTCCGCCTGGTCCTCTTCCACCAGCGCCCACACCGACCCGCCGAAGCCCGCCCCAAAGGCAGAGGCTCCACTGGCCCCCAACTCCATGGCAATCTCCACTAGAGTGTTGGTCTCCGGAGTCTGATTGTGAAGGTTTTGCGCGGCGTTCTTGTGCGAGCGGTACGCAAGTTCACCAAACTCCCCCAACTTGTTGTCTGCCAGGGCTTGAACAGCTAGGGGAATCAACTCCCCCACTTCGGTCACGTAGGCCAAAAGCCGCTCCATCAGTTCAGGCCGTGCCGCCATTTCTGGGTTGGACCTGATGAGGGCAGCCAGCTGGTCTGTCGCCTTTTCTTCACTGGCTAGAACCTGTGCAAGATACGCAAAGTCTGTGCCCCGGTCCTTGTTCCAAGCGTCAACCAGTTCGCGCACGCGAAGTGAGACGTTGTTGTAGGCCTGGAGAGCCCCACCGGACTTTTCGGCCAGAACCCCCGACTGTGCCACAACAAACACGAACCCTTCAGGGATGGGCACTGCATCTAGTTTTTGTAGCGGCCCGAACTGGAAGCGAGTCAGATGAGCCTCATCTGTTGCGAGCATTCCGGAATGGTCCTGCGAACCCCCGAAAGTGCCGACCCCGCTTGAACCTTCCAAGTCCTTGAAGTCCGCCCCATTTTCGACTGTGGCTGCATACCCGGCCAGATCCAAGCGATCCTGGATCGCTTCCTGCCACTTGGGGTGGTCCCAAAGACCATTTTGGTCCGCCAGCACCAAGATGGTGGCAACCATCAGGGCTGAAGATGAGCTCATACCTGAAGCCAGTGGCAGCGTCGAATCAATGGAGATGTGGCCGGAGTCCAGCGGACCAAAGTTGTTGGTAAGGCGGTCCACTACCGTTTGTACGTAGTTCCCCCAGTGCCCGGCAGGCAAAGACCCAGACTCCCCCGCGGTCACCGTCACCTGGTCCGGGGATGCGGTCGAGGAAGCCGTGAACACGCCCGTTCCCTGCGACGGCTCAAAGCTAGCGGTTACGCCCTGGTCTGACGCAACCAGTAGGGACTGTCCGCCGGCATAGTCGGTGTGCTTGCCGAAAACCTCTATCCGGCCCGGAACGAACCACGTCACAAAGACACCTCAGTGCCAGCCAGAGCCTTGGCAACAGACTCAATGTCGTCGCGGTTGGACATGTCCAGCACCGGTCCCGCTAGGGGGATGATCTGGAACGGTTCCCCATCACTCATCGCCTTGCGGACTGCATCAACTAGCTCATACTCACCGCGTGCCGACTTCGGGATGGACCTAGCCGCCTCAAAAATAGGTTCCGTGTACAGCCACAGGTTCATGGAAACCATGGCGTCCTCACCCAGCTGCTCAATCTGCTCTGGTGACGGCTTTTCGATGACGTCCACCAGCGTGCCTTCTTCGTCCCCGGTTGCCAACGCAAACACGGCAACACGCTCGGAAGGAATGTTGGACAGTTCGAACAGCGCTTCACGGTCAAAACCGATCAGGGCAGCCCCGTCAGCTTCCCGAAGGAGCTTGTAGGCCTCTGTCGGGTAGTAGTTGTCAGAGTTCAGCACCAAGAAACGGTCTCCGTCAGCAAACTCTTCTGCGGCAAGGACAGCGTCCGCGGTGCCTAGTGGTTCTTCTTGAACCGCGTAGGAAATGTTGACGCGTGGCTTTTCGACATTGTCGTAGTAGTCGCGGATCATGTCGTGTTCTGGCCCAATCACCAAGCACACGTCCGTGAAGCCAGCGTCCGCAAGCGAACTGATCACATAGTCAAGGAACGGCCTGTCTATGGTGATCATGGCTTTTACGCCGCTGTCTGCCGCCTTTTGCTGTGCCTCAGTAAGGTTTGCACCATCTGATTCTTTGCGCATGCGGGAACCTAGGCCCCTAGCGAGAATTACGGCTTTGGTGGGTTTAGACTGCGTTTCCGACATGGTGCCGACCGCCCTTCGTTGCGTTTGACTCATCCTCAAGTCTATGAGTCCCGTTGCGTTACATCTCCGGTTTCTTGGTTGTCGGACAAGTCTACGTCCTCGTGCGTTTCGTTAGCTGCAGTTGCGTCCTCATACCACTGCGTTAGTGAGGCGTCCTCTGAGTCAAGCCAACTGCCGGCACCACGCTCTGGGGCCGTCTGCCCTGATGAGAAGGCGAATGAGTCCCCGTGCATCTGGATGCCCCTTCGCACCCCCTCATCAATGGCCGCATCGGCAAACTTGGTACGTAACTCAAGTGGGTCTGTGGATAAGTCCCTCCACCACGCAACCATGAGCAGGATGAGGATTAGGGCGAAGGGTAGTGCCGAAATCGTTACCAGCGCTTGGAGTGCAGCCACGGTGTCGCTACCTCCTGCCACTAGCAGGATGATTCCGGTAGCGGCAAGGGCCGCACCCCAAGCGATGGTCATTGGCTTCGGCGGTGTGGGTTTTCCACCGGAGGCGATGGTGGACATGACCAAGCTTGCAGAGTCTGCTGAGGTGACGAAGAAGATGACCACGGACAGCATTGCGATAACGGAAACGATTCCCGCGAAGGGAAGGTTGCCAAGCAGTCGGAACAAATACTCCTGGCTGCTGCCGGCCCCAGAGATGTCCATGCCTTGCGTTTCCATCCAAATTGCTGTGCCGCCCATCGTGGAAAACCACAGGAGGCAGACTATTGCGGGGACAATGATCACCACTGTCACGAACTCGCGTAGCGTCCGCCCTTTCGAAATGCGGGCAATAAACATGCCGACAAATGGAGTCCAGCTAACCCACCAAGCCCAGTAGTAGGTAGTCCACGACTCCATGAAGTCAGCGGCTTCTGGGCCTGCGGACCCGGATACGGCCAGCATTGGCCCCAGTTCCGAAATGAACGTGACTACGGCCGTGGGGATGAAGTCCAAAATGTAGAGGGTGGGGCCCG
>CAYFNQ010000026.1:13602-18191 GCA_964344535.1 uncultured Actinomyces sp. | reverse complement strand
GGAGACGTCGCTGAGTGCTTCGCGAAGTTCCCTGGGTAGGCGCAGCTTGTCTGCGTCTAAGAGGCCCTCAAGTTGGGCTTCGTTTCTGGGGCCAACAACTGCGGTAGCTACAGCTTGTTGAGCTAGGACCCAGGCCGTGGCAACAGCGGCGGGCGGTTCACCTAACCCGTCTGCTACTCGGACCACTGCCTCAATGACCTTGGCACTGTCGTGGCCTAAGTAGCCGTCTAACATGGCGGCCAAGTGCGCGGAAGCTGCTCTGGAGTCAGCCGGTGTTGAGTGCCGGTACTTTCCGGTGAGCGCTCCGGAGGCTAGGGGGGCTAGGGCAATGAACCCGATCCCGTCCTCCGCGCAGTGGTTCAGCAGACTGTGTCGCGGTTTGGAGCGCAGCAACGAAAATGGCTGTGCAAGCCCCACAATCGGAGCGACAGTGTTACGTAGTAGCGCGGTCAGGCCGCCCAGATCCCAGTTGTCCATGCCCGCTAATGCCACGTAGCTGGTGAGCTGCTGTTCCACGGCGGAGACTATGGCACCCGCAATTTCTTGGGGGGACACTCCAAACCTGGGGCCGTGAACAACCCAGACGTCAGCGGGCGCTCCCAGGGTGTCAACATCGCGTCGCAAACCTTCTAAGAGGGCTAGCCGGGACGCTGGGGCTTTCGTCATGTCGGTTGGGCTACTGAGTACTGCGGGCCCTTGGGAGTGCAGGATCACCGTCGGCCGAACCAAAGTGCTGCCTGCAAGAACTTCCTTCACTTGCAGCAGCCTGTCCCGTTTCACGTCGCCGGTTCCGCCGGTGATGTCAAGGGTTCTACCACCGTGGTGCACGTAGGCGTCATACATGGCGGCAGCCTGGTGTACGGGTGTGTCCCGTCCCCAGGTGAGAGTCCCCAAAGTTAGTTCACTGAGCGCTAGCCCTGAGTTACCCAGCCGCCGACTTTTCACGCGGACCCCTTTCAAGTTCCTGGCCCCGAGTCTAGGGGTTCTGCTACCCCGCGGCTCCCGCTGTGCGTTTGCCCTCAGGCCGCACACTATTGGTGAAGGCTTTTGGGTAGACGCTAGTAGGCTCTGGAGTCATGGATTTCCTTGAAGCGCTGATCATGGGTTTGGTGCAGGGGCTAACAGAGTTCCTTCCCATATCCTCCTCCGCCCACCTGCGATTTGTTGGCGAGCTGATTGGTGCAGGGGACCCGGGCGCAGGGTTCACCGCCATCACCCAGATCGGTACGGAAACGGCGGTGCTGATCTTCTTCTGGAAAGACATCACGCTCATTTTGAAGAGCTGGTGGAACTCACTCTTCTTTATTCCTGCAACGCGACGCGTCAGTTCGAAGGATCCGCACGCGCGTTTGGGGTGGATGATCATTGTTGGAACCCTGCCCATCGGGATCCTTGGACTTTTGCTGGAAGGGTGGATCGACTACAACTTCCGGAACCTGTGGATCACTGTTTTCATGCTGGCGGCGTTCGGGTTGCTCCTTGGATACGCGGATGAAGTGGGGCCCAGAAAAAAGACGCTGAATGAGATGACGTGGCGTGAGGCAATAATCTACGGCTTCGCCCAAGCACTTGCTTTGATACCGGGCGTGTCCCGTTCCGGGGGCACTATTACCGCGGGCCGGTTCATGGGATTCACTAGGCCGGCTGCAGCGCGATATTCCTTCTTGCTTGCACTGCCCGCGGTTTACATGTCTGGGTTCTACAAGCTGTTCAAAGAGGTTGGTGACGTCGACAGCGTGGGCTGGTTCCCGACGCTGGTAGCGACCCTAGTCGCTTTTGCCGTGGGCTATGTGGTGATCATTTGGTTCCTGCGGGTCATCTCCACGTATTCCTTCAAACCGTTCGTCATCTACCGGCTGGTGTTTGCCGGGCTGATCGCGGTCCTGCTCCTGACTCACGTCATTTCACCCATGCCGCCGCTAGTTGGGTAGGCAGTAGATGGAAAGCGGAGGCTTCGCGCCGGCTGGTCCCGTAGACCCGTCCGACCAGCTGCCGCCCAGCGCTGTGCTTTTCGACTTGGACGGCACGCTCCTTGACACTGAGCCGTGGTGGTTTGACGCAGAGGTCGACTATACGCAACGGTTCGGTGCCCAATGGACGGTCGAGGATGCCGCACAGGTAGTGGGGACTCCTTTGGAGAACACTGCGGCTGCGCTGCGTGAGCGGACTGGAAGCGACGACACTGACGAAGAGATCATTGGGTTTCTCACCGACTACCTGCTGGAGCGTTTTGCAACTGAGCCGACCCCGTGGCGACCAGGCATGGCTGAGCTGACTGGGCGCCTTCGGGAGTCTGGGCTACCTCTGGCCGTGGTGACTTCTTCTCCTGGGCCAATTGCTAGGGCAGCAGTGGCGGTGATGCCCGGGGGCCTGTTTGACGCTGTCGTTTCCGGGACTGATGTGGCCAACCTGAAGCCGGACCCGGAGCCATATGTTCAAGCTGCGCGTGAGCTTGGGATCGCCAAGGAGCGCGCCGTCGCCATTGAGGATTCGGGGTCAGGTGTGGCGGCCGCTGTGGCGGCGGGCGTGAACACGGTGTTCATTCCTTGTCAGGTGCAGGTGCCGGCGAGCCCTGAAGTGAGCCGGTTGGAGTCAGCGCACCAACTCACCGATCAGGTCTTGGCCCGGATCTCCCGGGGTGAGGTCTTCGACCTGATTCCCTAGGACTTGCTCCTGCAGGACCCAACAGGGGCTCTGTTTTAGCTCCCGAATTCAATAACGACGTTTGTGGACAGAAAACCCGTGTCTTTCGGGCTTTTCCTGGCCACAACCGGCACTTTTGCGTTCGAGGACCCAGGACCGCCGCGACCAGAGAGCGAAGTAGGGTAGAAAGTGCGTCGGAGCGGGCACTTGAGGTGGCGCGGGAAGTCAGTTAGTCCCGGGGTTTTGATCCTGGATTCGCCGTACGCGCTCCAGTCCCTCTTCACTGGCAGGGGGAGCGACGCCACCAAAGGCTGGGCATATGGGTTTGAAGCTGCACCAGTTGCAAAGGGCAGAGGTGCGCGTCTGGAATGAGTTCTGGGCTAGGTCCCTGTCTATCCGGGACCACAGCTCCAACAGATCCTGCTCAAAGGCCACAATGTCACGGGGATCGGGGTCCAGCGTCAGGGAGCGGATGCTGCGCAAGTACAGAAGCTGCAAGCGTGCGGGGAGCCGCCAAACCTTTTGCAAAAGCAGGGCGTAGAAGCGCATCTGGAACAGTGCTTCTTCTGTGAACCTAGGGCCCGGTGCTTTTCCGGTCTTGTAGTCCACTACACGTAGCGCGCCATCCGGGGCTTCGTCGATTCTGTCCACGATGCCGCGCAGCAAGATGCCGGAGTCCAGCCTTGCATCAACGAATTTCTCTCTAGCTCTAGGCGCCAGGTTCTGTGGATACTCCAGCTTGAAGTAGTTGTCCAGAAGTTTCCTGCTGTCATCCTGAGCCTGGTCCAGCTTGTGCGCGTCGTCAAACACAATTGCGGCTCCGGGTTCGCGGTCTAAGACGTGTTCCCACGCGGCAGGCAAGAGCTCAAGGGCTGCATCAACATCGCGTCTTTGTGCTGGTAGATCGAAGAGTCGATCTAAGGCTTCGTGAACGACAGTGCCTTTCAACGTGGCCTCTGTTGGTGGCTCCACCCTGCGGTCCACGGCTTGGAATCTGAACTTTAGGGGGCACTGCATGTAGGTTTTCGCACTGCTGGCACTAAGTGCCGGAGGGCGCTCAGTGCGGGGCGTGGCGGGCAAGCTCATGTTTGCAGCCTACAGAAGCACTCCGACAAAGTGAGGTGCACTGCAGAGCCGTCCCAGTTGGACGCGTTAGGCTTACGCATGAGCTCAGCAGGTGAGCCGGACAGAATTTCGGGTGACGAACAAAGCATGACAAACAGCACCGAGCCCCTAGGGCAGGCGGCAAGGCGCGGGGTGCTTGAAGAGGGCGACCGTGTCCAGATCACCGACGCCAAGGGTCGGATGCACACGATCACTCTGGTTCCCGGCGGCCAATTCCAAACCGCCCGTGGCACGTTGCGTCACGACGACGTCTTAGGCAAACCGGACGGCCAGGTGGTGGAGGTTGGCGACGGGCGCACGTTCCAAGTTGTGCGCCCGCTCCTTTCCGACTACGTCATGTCCATGCCTAGGGGAGCCGCAATCATCTACCCGAAAGACAGCGCTCAAATAGTGTCGATGGGAGACATCTTCCCCGGGGCCAAAGTCTTGGAATCGGGCGTCGGCAGCGGTGCCCTGACACTGTCCCTCCTTTCAGCGCTTGGGCCCCATGGCCATTTGACGTCGGTCGAAAAACGGGAGGACTTCGCGCAGATAGCCGCCGCCAACGTGGACCTTTGGTTTGGGAAAAGACCCCCGAACTGGGACCTGGATGTGCAAGACCTCCACGACGCCCTAGAGGACATGACCGCTGAACCCTTTGACCGTGTCGTCTTAGACCTGCTTGACCCGTGGTCATTCGTCGAAGGTGTGGCAAAAGTTCTGATGCCGGGCGGGGTGCTCACCTGTTACGTAACTACGGTTCCCCAGCTGTCGCGCACAGTTGAGGCTCTGCGCGCCAGCGGCCACTTTTTTGAACCGACCGCCTGGGACTCAACAAACCG
>CAYFNQ010000026.1:9218-13502 GCA_964344535.1 uncultured Actinomyces sp. | reverse complement strand
GAAGCTAAGGTCGACCGCTGGGTTACAAACCCCGACGCCACCCCCGACACGTCGGCAAGGAAGGAATCATGACCTTGGGAGATCAGGCCGCCTCAATGCAGGTGCGCGCTTTGGAAGAGAAGAACCAAAACCTCACCCGCGCCCTCCTTGACGCCCGCACTCAGCTGCGTGTCCTTCAGGAGGAGGTTGACAAGATCTCCTACCCGCCCCACCAAACCGGCGTGTTCGTTGCGGCGGACAGGCGCAAAAATGAGGTGGAGGCGATTGTGGGTACCCGCACCATGCACTTGGCTGCCGCCCCAAGGTTTGATTTCGAGGGCGTTTCCCCAGGCCAACAGCTACGGATCAGCGAAGAAATGGTGGTACTGGAGCCCCTAGGGTTCCCGCGCGAAGGCACTGTCGCCTCAGTCCTTGAAACACTGGGGCACGACCGCGTCTTGGTGGCGCTGGAAGGCGGCAGCGAACAAATCCTTACCCTAGCCGGCCCGCTGCGCCACGGCGCCGTGAAGCCGGGGGACACCGTGCTTGCCGACACCCGTAGCGGCTACGCGTATGAGCGCGTGGTGCGGGCCTTTGTCGAACAGCTGCTCACCCCGGAAATTCCCGATGTTTCCTACGAAGACATTGGTGGACTCGACGCCCAGATTGAGCAGGTGCGGGACGCCGTTGAGCTGCCCTTCAAGCACCCGGAGCTGTTCCGTGCTTTCGATTTGCGCCCGCCGCGCGGGATCCTTTTGTATGGACCTCCGGGAACCGGGAAGACGCTGATTGCGAAGGCGGTTGCGGCCTCCTTGTCCTCGGACGATGAAGACGGGAAGAAGGCTCACTTCATCTCAGTAAAGGGCCCGGAGCTTCTCAACAAGTACGTCGGGGAGACAGAACGTCACATCCGCTCCATCTTTTCCCGGGCCCGCGCCCTGGCCGCAGCTGACGTTCCCGTCGTCGTGTTTTTTGACGAAATGGAAGCGCTGTTTCGCACGCGTGGCAGCGGGGTTTCCTCGGACGTCGAAACCATGATCGTCCCCCAGCTGCTAGCGGAGATGGACGGGCTGGAATCCATGGAAAACGTGGTCGTCATTGGCGCTTCAAACCGCGCGGACATGATCGACCCCGCGGTTTTGCGGCCGGGGCGCCTAGATGTGCGGGTGCGTATCGAACGACCCGACCGGGACCAGGCCAGAGAGATTTTTGGCAAGCACCTAGGCAGCGACATCCCGGTGGCCCCGGAAGAGCTGGCGCGTTTTGGCGGGCAGTCTGAAGCCGTCGCCCAAATGATCGAAGCTGCCCTAGATGAGCTCTACTCAACCAGTGACGAAGCCGCGTTATTTGAGGTGCGTTTAGCCGACGGTCAGACCCGCAAGGTCTTCATTTCCGACCTGGTGTCGGGAGCGATGATTGCCGGAACAGTTGAGCGGGCGAAGAAGTTGGCTATCAAGCAAGCCCTTAGCGGCCAAACCCCCGGGATAAGCACGGCAGATCTGATTGCCGGGGTGCGCCAAGAGACCCGTGAGTCCAGTGAGCTGGCGGCAACTACGTCCCCGGACGAATGGGCGCGGACAGTGGGCCTGCACGGACCGGCCGTGGTTTCAATCGTCCCGCTGGAACACGAATAGAGCGACAAGCACCATGGAGGAAAGCGTGGAATCTGGGGAAGCCACCCGCGTCATTGGTACCGAAACAGAGTACGGCGTTTATGACCCAAGTAATCCGGGCGCGAATCCCGTTGCCCTTTCAGCGCTGGCCGTTGACACGTACGGCAACTGGTACCGCGGGGACCGTCAACCGGTGGCCTGGGATTACAGTGGCGAGGACCCTCTGAACGACGTTCGTGGAATGCGTTTAGACCGCGCCCACGCCCACCCGTCACTCCTTACCGACGACCCGTACAGACTGGCACCTTCAGGGGGCGCCGAACACCTACCCAGACCCTCAGAAGCCGAGCAAAGGCTTTTGAAGCCTTCTTCCATCGTGTTGCAAAACGGCGGCCGCTTCTACGTCGACCACGCTCACCCCGAATACTCTTCCCCCGAAGTAGCGGATGCGTTTGAGGGTGTTTTGTGGGACCGTGCAGGTGATGAAATCGCTAAACGGGCGATGATGCTGCGGCAGTTAGCGCAACCTGCAGGCCAGCCCCTAGACATGGTTCTGGTGAAGAACAACGTGGACGGCAAGGGAGCCACCTACGGTAGTCATGAGAACTACCAGGTCTCCCGCATGGTCGACCTTGATGAGCTCATCCGCTACCTAATTCCTTTCTTTGTCACCAGGCCTGTCATTTGTGGTGCCGGACGCGTGGGGATCGGGCCCGCTTCAGAGCACGCGGGTTTTCAGATCTCCCAGCGCGCCGACTACGTGGAAAACGACGTGGGACTGGAGACAACGTTCAACCGTCCGATTTTCAACACACGCGATGAACCGCACGCTGATCACCACCAGTGGCGCCGAATCCATGTGATTGGCGGAGATGCCAACCAGTTTGACGTTTCCACGCTGTTGCGTCTGGGAACAACGGCACTGGTCTTGCAGGCCATTGAGCGGGGGACGGACCTGGAGTGGGACACGCTGGACCTGACTGATCCGGTGAGTGCCGTACGCGATGTTTCCAGGGACCTCACTGGCCAAAGCGGGCTGGGGATGGTCAGCGGCCAGCAATGGAGTGCACTGGATATCCAAGAGCGTTACCTGGACTTAGTGACCCGGTCGTTCCAGGAGCACGACGTCACGCCAACGAAAACTGAGCAGCTGGTCTTAGATACTTGGCGAAGCGTGATTTCCAGGATGCGTGAAGACGTGATGAGCGTGGCGACCGAAGTGGAGTGGGTCGGCAAATACGCTTTGCTTGAACGCCAAAGGGAACGTCTGGACACGACTTGGGACGACCCGCGTCTGGCCGCTATGGACCTGCAGTGGGCGGACTTGCGGCCGGACAAATCGCTTGTCAGCGCCCTGGACCGGGCTGGGCTAGTCAAGCGTCTGTTCACACCCCAGCAGGTTGAGTTCGCGGCTGACAATGCCCCCGCAACAACACGTGCCGCAGTTCGTGGAAAAGCGGTACGCGAGCGCCCGGACTTGGCGATGGCGTCATGGACCTCACTGGTTTTCGACACACCGCAGGAAGGCAATGACGGACAATACGTAAGGGTGCCCTTGGCAAGTCCCGGCCGGACCAGCATGCCCGTGTTTGACCAGCCACAGGCTAGTGAATCCTAATAGGACGCTATAGGGCGGTTGGCAAAACGCAAGCCGTGAGCTTGCAGCGTGAGCGATGGACTTTGAGGAGGAATGGATGTCTCAGATTCAAATCGGTGGGGGGTCAGGGCCCCAGGACGCAGAGGACGAAGGCCTGCCCGGCGGCCAAGTCCAGATCAGTGCACTTGATTCCCTGCTGGAAGAAATCGACGTAGTGCTGGAAGAAAACGCACAAGCATTCGTACAGGGTTTCGTGCAAAAGGGCGGCCAGTAAGTGAACCGCCGCGTGTTCGGAATTGAGACCGAATACGGGATCACTGCCAGCCTGCCGGACGGCTCCAACGCACAGTTAGAGGCAGAGGAGACGGCCAGAGCTCTATTCGAGCCGGCCATGCGCAAGCAACGGTCCACAAACTTGTTTTTGGGTAACGGGGGCCGCCTCTACCTAGACGTTGGCGCGCACCCGGAGTACGCCACGGCCGAATGCTCCGACCTGTGGGACCTCCTGGCGCAAGTGCGTGCCGGCCAGCAGCTTCTGGCCCAAATGGCGCAGGAAGCTGACGAAGAACTTGAAGACGGTGCCAAGATCCACCTGTTCGCCAACAACCAGGATTCACAGGGGGAATCCTACGGCTGCCATGAAAACTACCTGCTGCGGCGCCGGCGCGACTTCCGGGCTGTGGCTGACTCCCTCATTGCTTTCTTTGTGACCCGGCAAATTGTCAGCGGCGCCGGAGACCTCCAGGAGGATTCACACGGCCGAACACGCTACGTTCTTTCACCGCGCGCTGACATCATGGAAGACGCCGTCTCTGCCGCAACCACCCGCTCCCGCCCCATCATCAACACAAGGGATGAGCCGCTGGCGGACTCAACCGCGTACCGCCGCCTGCACGTGATTGTGGGTGACACGAATGTTGCCGAGCCAACCACCGCTCTAAAGGTGGCGGCAGCAGACCTAGTTTTGTCTGCCGTGGAGTCCGGTGTGGGGTTCGAGGACCTTGCGTTGGCTGACCCCATGCAAGCCATACGCGACATCTCAACTGACACATCCGGACAGCTAGAACTGCCGCTTGCGGACGGAAGAACGATGAC
>CAYFNQ010000026.1:0-9118 GCA_964344535.1 uncultured Actinomyces sp. | reverse complement strand
GGGTTGTCAGCCAAGATGGAGGCGGCGGGACTGATGCAAAGGCTAACGTCTCCAGAACAGGTTCAGGCAGCTATGCAGTTGGCCCCGCAGACCACCAGGGCCAGCTTGCGGGGGCAGGTAATCAAGGCCGCGCAGGAAAAGGGTCGAATTTTAGGGGTCGACTGGGTCAATTTGCGCCTGGACGGCACCGGCACGCAGGTAGCGCTGCAGGATCCTTTTGCTACGCAGGACCCCCGTATAACGGCACTGGTTGACTTGATCAACTCCGGTGAGAGGTGACATGACCTCACCCTTCCCCAGACGCCAAGACTTACGACGCCAGGAGGCAGCCAAGGCCGCGGTAGCCGCGGCGGCAGTTGAGCCGCCTACTGCTGAGCCGCCGACTCCTGAGCCGCCGGCAACTGGGCTGGCGGCAACTGGGCTGGCGGCTCGTGCGAAGCCGACTTCTGAGAAGACAACTCCCTCGGCCGCGACGGTCAAGCCAGGGAGCCGCCGGGAGCTGCACGCCGGGTCCGCGACAAACGTTCTGCTGCCCTGGTGGATGGCACATTGGCAACCCTTGATCATCGCCTTCGTAGTTGGAGTCATTGGGCTGGCGGCCCTCCTTGTGGCTCGGCAGGAACACGAACGCACGGCCTTGCCTGTGCTTGACGTGGCAAGACACTTGGATAACGTGTCTGTGGAAGGCGGCCTTGGAGCCGTCCCAGTTGTGTCCCTCTTGGATGAGATAAATCCTGCGGGCGTGGTGATGCGGGAAGAAACGTTTGGTGAGGGTCGCATTGTTGAAGAGGGCACCCCCGTTCTCCTAGCGATCTCCGCATTCGATGGCGTGACCGGCGCGAACCTTGAGCCTGACGGTGCACCTTCCATACTGGTTGGCACGGCCGGCTCAGAAACGTTTGGGGACACCCTGAACGAAGTCATAATCGGGGCGACTGAGGGCAGCCGGTACGTTGTTGCGCGCCGTTTATCCTCAGGCCACATAGAAGTCGACGTTGTGGACATCCTCTACACCATTGCGCAGGGCGAAACCGTTGCGGGCGAGGGACCGGCCGCGGTCGGCGTTGATGGCGGTGGCCTTTACGTAGCTGAGCGCGGGAGCAGCGAACCCGAAGAGATAGTTACGCAGGTGCTTATCGAAGGGCGCGGACCGCAGGTGCATGAAGGGGAGCGGGTTGTTGCCCAGTATCTTGCGGTGAACTGGTCGGACGGAACGACAGTTACTTCAACTTGGGATGGCGGGGCCCCCAGACTCATTGACTTAGAGGGCGCCATGGAAGGGCTGTCCGAAGCTTTGGTTGACCACCGAGTCGGCAGCAGGCTATTGATCTCCCTGCCTGCAGAGAAGGCTAGCGGTGAAGATGCCATGGTCGTTGTCGTGGACATTTTGGCCGCCAGCAAGGCCAGGTGACCAGACTAAGAGCAGTCGTCACCCAGCTGAACGTAGTTTCGGGAAGGAACCTTCGTGAACAACATGGTCCGCATTGTTACCGCTCTAGATGTCAAAGACGGACGCGTCGTGAAAGGCGTGCAGTTCAAAGGGCTGCAAGACGCTGGTGATCCTGCTTCGGCAGCTGCGCAATACGGTGAATCTGGCGCGGACGAAGTAATGGTGTTGGACGTCGCGGCAGGCCAGCAGGGACGTGGACCAGACCTGGCTTTGGCTAAGCGCGTTCTGGAAGCCACGCGGGCGCCAGTGTCTTTTGGTGGTGGCATTACGTCATTAGAAGACGCGCGGGCACTGCACTCACTGGGCATTTCGCGCGTCTTGTTGAGCACCGCGGCCGTGGAAGAGCCGGATCTACTGAAGGAAATTTCCACAGCTTTCGGGAGCGACTTCCTGGCCCTGTCGCTGGACGTCAAGCGGGTCGACGGCGCCACGCCGGCGCTATACCAGGTGATGACGCACGGCGGAACCCACTCGACGGGGATAAACGCAGTCGGGTTTGCGGCGTGCGCTGAAGAGCAGGGTGTGGGCGCCATACTGGTGAACTCCGTCGACCAAGATGGCGTACGTGAGGGCTTCGACCTGGAGTTGCTTGAAGCAATCAGTGGCGCCGTAAACGTCCCGGTCATTGCTTCTGGTGGGGCAGGGAAGGCTGAGCACTTCGTGGACGCGGCAAAACACGGGGCCCAAGGGGTTTTGGGTGCCTCCATTTTTCACTTCGGACACGCCACCGTCCCCGAAGTGAAAAAGGCTCTTAGCGAAGCGGGCTTCGGGGTGGAGTCGTGAAACGTGTTTTGCCGGACGTCATTGGGGATCGTCTCAAGTGGGACAGCTCCGGCTTGGTGGCAGCTGTCGCCCAAGACGCGGACACGGGCCAAGTGCTCATGGTCGCTTGGATGAACGAAGAGGCTTTGGCCGCCACCTTAGAAACTGGAAGAGTCACGTACTGGTCGCGTTCCCGACAAGAACTTTGGCGCAAGGGCGACACGTCGGGACACGTCCAACACTTAGTTTCTGCGCAACTGGACTGCGACGGAGATGCGCTGCTTCTAAAGGTCAAACAAACAGGAGCCGCCTGCCATACGGGAACGGTCAGCTGCTTCGACGCAGGCGGAAACCTTCCGCTGGGCGGAAGCACCAGCCCCGGGGACCAAGGGACGCCTAGCATCGGGCATGGGAGGAACCTTAGTGACAATTCTTGACAGCATCATCGCGGACGTGCGTAAACGCCAAGCAGAGCGTGAGGCCAACGTCTCTTTGGAAGAGCTCAAAGTGGCGGCAGCAAAGATGCCACCTGCCAAAGATGTGATTGGTGCTCTAAGGGACGGGCAAGGACCGGTTTCCGTCATTGCTGAGGTCAAACGAGCCTCGCCTTCCAAAGGTGACTTAGGGGACATTCCGGACCCGGCTGCGCTTGCTCAAATCTATGAGCAAGGAGGCGCAGCGATGATCTCTGTCCTCACTGAGGAAGACCGGTTCAAAGGGTCACTCGACGATCTGAAAGCCGTGCGCCAAGCCGTGGACATTCCGGTCCTGCGTAAAGACTTCATTGTCACGCCGTATCAGGTTCATGAAGCTAGAGCATACGGAGCGGACGCCGTCCTGCTGATAGTGGCAGCCCTGGAGCAAAACGTACTTGTCTCCCTGATAGAGCGCGTGCGCTCCTTGGGGATGACTCCACTGGTAGAGGCACACTCGCGGTTGGAAGTCTTCCAAGCACTGGAAGCCGGCGCGGACCTTATCGGCGTAAACGCACGGAACCTGAAGGACTTGACGGTGGACCGGGGAACCGTAGTGCAAACTTTGGACGCGATCCCGGCAGACGTGGTTGCAGTAGCGGAATCTGGTGTCCGCAGTGAACACGACGTGCTTGACTATGCGTTGGCGGGTGCCGACGCTGTGCTGGTGGGGGAAGCGCTGGTGACATCTGGGGATCCGCTTGAGGCGGTGTCCAGCATGGTGTCAGCGGGAGCGCACCCTTCATTGCTGACTGAACGCAAAGAGCGCGTACAGCGCGCGCTTCGTGAGGAGAACTAGTGGGAGATCACCACTATTTTGGGTCGTTTGGCGGTCGCTTTTTAGCGGAGCCCCTGATGGCAGCCGTCGAAACGCTTGACAGTGAGTGGCAACAAGCTTGGGCCGACCCTGAGTTTCGCCGCGAATTCGAACGGCTGCTGGATGAGTATGCGGGTCGGCCTTCTATGCTGACGGAGGTCCCTAGGTTCGCCAAGGGCACCGATGCGCGGATCTTTTTGAAGCGCGAGGACCTGAACCACACCGGTTCACACAAAATCAACAACGTTCTGGGCCAGGCACTGCTCACGAAACGCATCGGCAAGACTCGGGTGATTGCGGAAACTGGGGCTGGACAGCACGGGGTTGCCACAGCCACTGCGGCGGCGCTGCTTGGCCTGGACTGCACCATCTACATGGGGTTTGAAGATGTGAAGCGTCAGCACTTGAATGTGGCCCGGATGCAGATTCTTGGTGCAACCGTGGTGGCGGTGACACAGGGTTCCCAAACACTGAAGGACGCCATCAATGAGGCGTTTCGGGACTGGGTGACGAACGAATCCGACACCAACTACATCTTCGGCACCGCTGCTGGACCACACCCCTTCCCAGACATGGTGCGCGACCTGCAACAAGTCATTGGCTTTGAGGCCAAGGAGCAAATTCTGGCAGCTACCGACCACCTGCCTGATGCAGTGTTTGCCAGCGTCGGTGGCGGCTCCAACGCAATTGGGATGTTCACCGCATTCCTACCCGACGAAGAGGTTGCGCTAGTGGGCTGTGAAGCTGCCGGGCACGGTGTTGACACAGACCTGCATGCCGCGTCAATCACCGCGGGCCAAGAGGGCATCCTGCATGGCGCAAAAACGTATGTGCTGCAAGAGCGCGACGGTCAAACCAAACCCTCGCACTCCATCTCTGCTGGCTTGGACTACCCGGGCGTTGGACCCCAGCACGCTCACTTGGCAAAGACGGGGCGCGCCCAGTACCTCCCAATCACGGACACCGCGGCGATGGATGCATTTTCACGACTGTCCCGAACAGAGGGCATCATTCCCGCCATCGAGTCAGCCCATGCCTTGGCTGGCGCCCTCCAGTGGGCAGAAGCTAACCCGAAGCCCGGGCAGATCCTGCTGGTGAACCTGTCGGGAAGGGGAGACAAGGACATGGAGACGGCCGCAAAGTGGTTTGACCTGGGCGACCCCGTGTTCGACCAAGTGGACCCGTCGCTGGAGAAGGGGAACGCAGATGCGAAGTAGAGAGGTAATTCAGGCCGCAAACGCTCGTGGGGACGCGGCGCTCCTAGGCTTCCTTCCCCTTGGCTTTCCCTCAGTTGACCGCTCCATCGACGCCGCCAAGATTCTTGTTGACAACGGTTTTGATGTCATAGAGCTCGGATTTCCCTACTCTGACCCCGGTATGGATGGCCCCGTAATTCAGCAGGCTTCCAAAGCTGCGCTGGAGCACGGGACCCACCTAGAGGACCTGTTCTACGCGGTTGAGAAGCTCACTGACTACGGGACGTCCGTTGTGTCGATGACGTACTGGAACCCTGTCTTTTGGTACGGAACACAGAAGTTTTCTAGAGACTTTGCGGCTGCTGGTGGCGCCGGGGTGATCACGCCCGACCTGCCACCAGAAGAAGCGGGTGATTGGATCCGGGCTTCGGATGAGTACGGGTTGGAACGCATCTTCCTGTCGGCCCCCACGTCACCCCAACACAGGCTTGAGCTGATTTCCGAAGCCTCTAACGGTTGGGTTTACGCCGCGTCCACGATGGGGGTTACCGGAACTCGCGCCACGTTGGATGCTGGCGCCAAAGGCTTGGTTGAGCGCACTTATGAGGCTGGTGCCAAGGTCGTCTGCGTTGGCATTGGCGTTTCGACGGGGCAGCAGGCGCACGAAGTGGGGACGTTTGCGAACGGTGTCATAGTCGGTTCCGCCCTGGTGAAGCCTTTAGTTCAGCTGCCCTGGGGAGAAGCTCAAATTGAATTGGCAAAACGGGCGCAAGCCCTTGCTGCTGGAGTTAGAGGCGTGAGGCAAATCAATTGATAGACGTGTTTTCTAGCGCCACCTTTCCAGCTTCCATTCCTTCGCCTCCCAGTGGGGAAATTTGGCTGGGTCCTCTTCCCGTACGTGCGTACGGTCTTCTCATGGCGCTAGCCATCTTTGTTGGGGGTTGGATCACGCTGGTGCGCTACAAGCGCCGCGGCGGGGACCCAGAAGTTGCACTAGACGCAATGTTGTGGGCGGTGCCCATGGGGCTGTTGGGGGCTAGGTTTTACCATGTCGTCACGCACCCGGCTGACTACTTTGGGTCCGGCATGGATCCCCTAGTGGTTTTCAAGGTCTGGGAAGGCGGGATGGCGGTTTTTGGTGGCATCGCCTTTGGCGCGCTCGGTGCCGTCATTGCGCTTAAGCGCGCAGGCCAAAGGGTCGGGCCATTTGCTGACTCCGTGGCTCCAGCACTCCTAGTCGCCCAAGCCATCGGGCGGATGGGCAACTACTTCAACCAAGAGCTTTTTGGTGGCCCAACAGAGCTTGCCTGGGGTCTAGAGATCAGTGACGGTCGCCTAGAAGCGTTTGGAATTCCCGCTGGGTCACTGGTCCACCCCGTGTTTTTGTACGAAATCATTTGGAACTTGGCTATGGCCAGCCTGCTGGTCTTTCTGGACAACCACATTCGCTTCAAGTCGGGGCAGGTCATGTCCCTGTACCTGATCATGTACGGCACTGGTCGCATCCTTATGGAGACCACGCGTCTAGATACCGCTGATCGCATCCTAGGGCTGCGAATCAACATGTTCGCTGCGCTAGTCGTCGTCTTGATCGGTGTCATCTTGTTCTTTGTTTGCGGCAAAGTCGGCGCCTCCACTCGGGTGTCACCAGCAGAAGCCGAGCAATACAAGGCCCACATCGAAGCAAAAGCTGACGTCAAGTCAGGCGGTAAGTCTGGAGAAACGTCTGAGCCCGGAGAGGCAACCGAATCTGGTGACGCGGTTGAAGCCACCGCGAAAAAGTCAAGCGAAGAGCCTTAGATAGCAAGCACGTCGGCCTTGTTACCAAACCCGGTAGGGTATCCACAGGTTAAAGGGGACTTGGCCACCACCTTTGGAGGGAACAGGAATGCGTCGCGCGAAGATTGTTTGTACTATCGGTCCGGCAACCGACTCAAGCGAAAAGATTCAAGCCTTAGTTGATGCGGGCATGGACGTGGCACGAATCAACCGCAGCCACGGAAAAGCTGAGGATCATGAGAAGGTCATCAAGCGCGTGCGCAGGGCGGCTGACAACTCTGGACGCGCCATCGCGGTCCTAGTTGATCTGCAGGGCCCGAAGATCAGGCTGGAAACCTTTGAAGATGGTCCACAAATGCTTGAAGAAGGCGACAAGTTCGTAATCACCACTCGTGACGTCCCCGGCACCAAGGAACTTGTTGGCACCACTTTCAAGGGTTTGCCGGCAGACTGCCGCCCGGGCGACCGCCTCCTAATCGATGACGGCAATGTGGGTCTTCGCGTCGTTTCTGTGACGGACACAGACGTTGTCACCCGGGTCGAAATTCCGGGAGAAGTTTCCGACCACAAGGGCTTGAACCTTCCTGGAGTTGCCGTTTCGGTTCCGGCCTTGTCCGAAAAGGATAAGGAAGACCTGCGGTGGGCGCTGCGCCACGGCGCTGACTTCGTGGCACTGTCTTTCGTGCGCGACGCAGCAGACGTTGGGGACGTTCGCGCAATCATGATTGAAGAGGGCCGGTTCGTCCCGGTCATTGCGAAGATCGAAAAGCCTCAGGCAGTAGAAAACCTGCCGGAGATTGTGAAGGCCTTTGATGGCATCATGGTTGCTCGCGGTGACCTGGGTGTAGAGATGCCGTTGGAGCAGGTTCCGCTGGTCCAAAAGGAAGCAATTGAAATGGCGCGACGGGCAGCCAAACCGGTAATCGTTGCCACACAGGTAATGGACTCGATGATCAAGAACCCCAGGCCCACCCGCGCCGAAGCTTCTGACTGTGCCAACGCAATTCTTGATGGTGCTGACGCTGTCATGCTGTCCGGTGAAACATCGGTTGGTGCATTCCCGATCCAGTCTGTGCGCACAATGGCCCGGATCATTGAGAACACGGAAGAAAACGGGTTGGACAGAATCGCCCCACTGGGTGACTTCCTAGCCGACCAGTCTGGCGTGATTTGCTCAGCTGCAGCGTCTTTGGCTGAGGTGCTGAATGCCCGCTACCTGGTGACGTTCACCCTGTCTGGGGCAACCGCGCGCCAAATGTCCAGGCTGCGCAGCCCCATCCCGCAGATCTCCTTTACACCCCTTGAAGAGACACGCAGACAGCTGGCGCTCACCTGGGGTGTGGAGTCCTACAAGCTCCCCACCGTTCAGCACACCGACGACATGGTCCACCAGGTTGACCAGGTTGCCCGCGCGGCAAGGATTGTTGAGGGCGGGGAGAAGCTAGTCATCGTTGCCGGCATGCCCCCGGGCGCACAGAAGAGCTCAAACTCGATTCGGGTGCACACGCTGAGCGGGGCGCCTGAAGAGCTGGTGACGGTCTCCGACTTCACGCTTTGACCTGACTGGAGTCGCGGATCTGATTGTTTCACGAAGGCCTTCGTCGCGCTGCCGGGCGAAGGCCTTTAGTTCCTAGGGGTTTGTCGGCAAACTTGGAGCAACGGCTATAGGCTATCTGCGGGTACAAACAGGGCGCCGTAGTAACAGTGTTTTGCGGCAGACTTCGGAGGCAGGGTGTCGCATTATCGCGTGGTCTTGGAGTCAACGCCCTCCGCATTGGATGCCATAGTTCACTTTGATTCGAGGTCAGTCCCACTTACCGCGGGAGAAGCGATCGTGCTGGGGCGCGGAGATGACGCGGACGTGCAGCTGCCCGAAGGGGTCGTTTCCAGACACCACTTAAGCCTTGGCTGGGATGGAGTCCAGTGGGTGGTCGCGGATTTGGAAACCACCAACGGGACGTGGGTAGGCGGCGAGCCCTGCCTGGTCCAGGTGATTGATCAGCCCACTGTGATCCATTTAGGCAGCGGCGACCGGACGGTTTCGCTTTACGTTGATTTTGCGGCCGCGCAGATCCAGTGGGAGGATTTCTCACCGGACTTCACTCAGCTAGCGCACAGCGGCGAGCCTCCTGCCTTGGCTGGGCCGCCGCCACCCCCAGACTTTCAAACTCCGTACCCCACGCCCATGCTGCCCGCAGCGGGACCCGCCATTGGGTCCATGGCAGGCTATATGGCGGGACCGATGGGTGACCACCTAGCTGAGCCGATGGACGAACCTCCGATGCCACCTGTGGAGGACCTGTCGGCGATCCCAGCGTTCGGATACGCTCCGGCGGAGTTTGAGGTTCCGGACTCCAGGACGGTGCTGCGTTCAGATGCAGGGGGGAACTCCCCGGTGGACCAGACAGCCCAAATCCCGTCGTCTCCTACGCGTCCATCCGCATCTGGTCGCAGCGTGGCTGGCGCGTACTTTGTGGACAGCGGTGAGGTGGGGCTGATTGGTCGGGACCTGGGTGCTCACATCCAAGTGGTAGATCCTTTGGTCTCACGCCGTCACGCCCAATTGGACGTGACGCCTGACGGACTGCTGCTCACGGACCTGAACTCTGCCAACGGCACGTTTGTCAACGGCCGGCGCGTT
>CAYFNQ010000025.1:3439-19583 GCA_964344535.1 uncultured Actinomyces sp. | reverse complement strand
GAGGTTGTTGCCCAGTCAGAGGTCGACTTTGACGACGACCTGCTGGCGCTCTCTGATGAGCAAGTTGCCCGCATTGTTGAAGAAGTTCAGGCCGTTTTAGACACTTCTGATGAAGACAAGAGCTCTGAGGGTCTTGACGCAAGGCTCATCGATCCAGCCTTGTCGATGAGGGTGGCTCAGATTGTTCGCGCGGATAAGACGAAGACGGAGCTGGCTCCCCTCATCATTGGCGACGCAATCCACTCAGCAACTGCGGGAACCGCGTTCCCGCGCGTGTTGGTTGTTGCCTCCGAAGCAACAACCGACACAGCCTCAGAGGTTTTCTTCCTCACCCAAGAGGACGCCAAAGCTGACTACATGCTGGAGAACTGGGTTCGCCTAACTGGGGGCACCTCCGTTCGTGGCCTGGCAGTGCAAACAGGTTCGAAGGTTCTGCCAGACACCACCTCAGAAACAGAGTTCACTCCAAAGGACGTTATTCAAACGTACGTCAACTACTTGAACTCCCCTGACAATGAGGAATACCAGATTTTCGAGGACAACGTGTTTTCTTCACGGTACCGCGAAGAGCTGAAGGCGGTCTCTGAGGAAGTCGAGGTTGCCGGCAGTGTGTCTGCGGAAGCCACGGTGAGCTCTGCTCCCGTAACCTCGGTACTTCTAGAGGGTGGAGATGCGCTGATGGCTGCATCCTTCACTTACACGCAGACGTACAAGAAGACGGTAGAGGGATCCACGCTGAAGCTGGGTGGAACGCTGGCTGCATACCTGGAGGACCCTGAGGTCACCGACAGTGCAACCGCCAAGTCTCAGGTGAACATTTTCTTCTTGGTTCCCGCAGCTGGTAGTGAAGAGCCGGTTCACGTTGTCGGTGCTGAACGTACCATTGTGAGCGTTACGAAAAGCTAGGTAGCCAGCCTTCCTGCTGGCAGGAGGTTTTCATGAATCAGTTTGTGTCTGGCCAATCAGGAGCATTCGACCTGTCCCATTTGGCGCCGGGAGCTTCCCAAGGAACTGCCCAGGGTGCCACTGCTGAGGCTGTGTCTGCCCCAGCCCCGGGGCTTGCACCCCAAGCACCTGTGGGCGGGGCCGTCAACGCACCTCTGATAGTGGATGTAACTGACGCAAACTTCGAAAGCGTCATGGCACTGTCACAAACCGTGCCGGTCGTTTTGGTTCTCTACTCCTCTGCGTCCCTTGTTTCCAAGCAAACCCTGACTACCGTTGAAGCGGCGGCAAGGGCCAGTGGTGGAAAGTTCCAGCTAGGCAAAGTGAACGTGGAGCAAGCGCCCCAGTTGGCTCAGGCGTTCCAGATCCAAACCCTGCCAACAGGCATGGCGATCCTGGCCAGAAACCCCGTCCCCCTGTTTGAAGGTCCGCCCAGCACGACTCAACTGGAGCAGGTGCTGACAGAGCTACTCCAAGTCGCACCCCAACTAGGGGTGACCGGGACGCTTGCGGTGAGTGAAGATGAGTTAGAAACTCCCATGCCCCCGGAACATGGCCCGGCCCGGGAAGCCGAAGACGAAGGCGATTGGGAGGGTGCTATTGCTGCTTGGAAAAAAGTTTTAGCGTCAAACCCTAGTGACCAGGAAGCTAAGTTAGCTTTGGCTAGGGCCCAGTTTGAGTCACGCCAAGAATCCCAGCCTGAAGATGTCGATGGGGTGGCGACACAAGCGGACCTGCTGTTCGCGCAAGGCCTGGAAGCCCAGGCGTTTGAGCTGCTTTTGACCGCCATCAACGAAGCTGGGGACGCTGACGAAAAAGAGGCGCTACGCAAGCGCCTAGTTGAACTGTTTTCTATTGCAACCGACAGTGCCGCAGTCAAAGCCGCAAGAACGGCTTTGGCTACGGCACTGATGATCTAGCTACTTCTTCGGTCGCAAGAAGGTTGCGCCCAGCGGGGGAACCCTTAGCGAGATGGAATTGTCGCGTCCCATCCACGGTACGCCCTCGGACGCAATAGGTGCCGTGTTGGTGACGCCCGAACCGCCGAACTTGATGTCGTCACTGTTCAGGACTTCTTCCCACTCTCCCGCGAACGGAACGCCAACCCGGTAGTGCTCATGCGGGTTACCAGCGAAGTTCAGGATGCACAGTAGGTGCTCAAGCTCCCCATCCTCGTTGGGCCCTTGGCGCACGTAGCTGATCACGTTGTGGTCAGCGTCGCCCGCATCGATCCACTCAAAGCCCGTGTAGTCGTCATCCCAAAGGGCTGAGCTGTCCTTGTAAAGGTGGTTCAGCGCCTTCACAAGCTCTGCGACGCCAAGGTGGTCGGGGTATTCAAGAAGCCACCAGTCCAGGCTGTAAGACTCACTCCATTCACCTTCTTGGGCGAAGTCTTGGCCCATGAACAGTAGCTTTTTGCCCGGATGGGTCCACTGGTAGCTGTAAAGGGCACGGACGTTCGCCAGTTTTTGCCACTTGTCGCCGGGCATGCGGGCCATGATGGAGCCCTTGCCATGCACGACCTCATCATGTGACAGAGGCAGGATGAAGTTCTCTGAGAACGCGTAAACCAAGGAGAAGGTCAACTCGCCGTGGTGCCAGCGTCGGTTGACGGGGTCTTCCTTCATGTAGGCCAAGGTGTCGTTCATCCAGCCCATGTTCCACTTCATGCCGTAACCCAAGCCGCCCCCGGATGTGGGTGCGGTGACCCCGGGCCAGGCCGTGGATTCTTCCGCGATCATCACAATGCCCGGGTTGCGTTTGTAGGCTGTGGCGTTTGCTTCTTGGATGAATTGGATGGCTTCCAAGTGTTCGCGGCCTCCAAAACGGTTCGGGTGCCACTGGCCGTCCTTGCGGGAGTAGTCCAGGTAGAGCATCGACGCCACAGCGTCAACGCGCAGGCCATCCACGTGGAACTCTTCAAGCCAGTACAGGGCGTTGGCAACTAGGAAGTTGCGCACTTCGTTGCGGCCGAAGTTGAAGATCAAGGTTCCCCAGTCCGGGTGTTCGCCGCGCTGCGGATCCGGGTCTTCGTACAGGGGGGTGCCGTCAAATAGGGCTAGTGCCCAAAAGTCCTTGGGGAAGTGGGCGGGAACCCAGTCCAGGATGACACCAATTCCGGCCTGGTGGAGCCGATCTACTAGGGCGCGGAACTGGTCCGGCGTGCCGTAGCGGGAGGTGGGGGCGTAGTAGCCGGTGACCTGGTAACCCCAAGAGCCTCCAAACGGGTGCTCCATGACAGGCATGAACTCCACGTGCGTGTAGCCCATCTCCGTCAGGTAGGGGATCATCTCATCGGCTAGTTCGTCGTATGAAAGCCCTTGTTTCCAAGACCCGATGTGGCATTCGTAGATGGACATGGGGCCGGCATGCACGTTCGTTTCGGCCCGTTTTTGCATCCAGTCCGCGTCGTTCCAGTTGAACGAGGATTTGGTAACGACCGAGGCCGTCGCCGGCGGCACTTCCGCCGACCTTGCCATGGGGTCAGCTTTTTGGAACCAGTTCCCTTCCGGTCCTTGGATCTCAAACTTGTAGCGTGCTCCGTCTTGGACGCCCGGGATGAATAGTTCCCACACACCGGAAGAGCCCAGAGAACGCATAGCGCTGCTCTTTCCGTCCCAAAAGTTGAAGTCTCCAACAACACGAACGGCACGAGCGTTTGGGGCCCAGACTGAGAATGCGACACCGTCGACATCTCCCATAGGTCCCGAATAGGTCTTTACGTGGGCGCCAAGGACAGTCCACAGTTCTTCGTGGCGACCTTCGGTGAACAGGTGCAAGTCCAGTTCCCCAAGCGTGGGTAGATAGCGGTAGGGGTCGTCGCTAACACTTTCTGTTTCGCCGTAGCGAACCTTTACACGGTAATCAGGAACCTCAGTTCCCGGAATGGTCGCTACCCAAATCCCGTCTTGTTCGTGCGTAGCGGGATACTCTTCATCAGCGGTGACAAAGGTGACTTCGTCGGCAAGGTGGCGCACAGCGCGAAGGGTGACAGCGTCGTCACCAACGTGTGCTCCAAGAATCGAATGCGGGTCGTAGTAGTTGCCGTAAGCGACAGCGTTTAGCAGATCATTAGGTACAGGAACTGGCGTTGGAGTCATGGGCTAAGTATCTCACGCCCTTAGTCTTAGTTGACCATTATGGGGAGCTAGATGCTGGTCAAGAAGCAGTTAGCCTGCGCAAACCCCTAAGTGGCACGTCAGCCCAATCCGGTCGGTAGGCCAGCTCGTAGGCCAGCTCGTAGAGGGTCTTGTCCAACAGGTACAGGTCCAGAGCGTCCGCGTCCACGCCCATTTCATTTTGGTAACTTTCTAAGAAAGCTTGCTGGGCAGCCTCAGTCCAAGCATCATCGGCATCCCCAATGCTTGGAGCACCGATAGCTTGGGCATAGTCGAAGCTGCGCAATACACCGGCGACATCACGAAGCGGACTGTCGGTGCGTCGTCGCTCCTCAAGCGAGCGGAGCGGCTCACCTTCGAAGTCCACCATTTTCCAGCTTCCGCCTGGCGTGTGTAGCAGCTGACCTAGGTGCAAGTCCCCGTGAATCCGGGTGGCTTTCAAAGTTTCCGGAACATTTTCCACTAGCTGTGCTGCTCTTGCACGTACGGAAGCTGGGACAGCGTCACCCAGCTGGGCTAACGCCTTGCCGATGCGGGCCTTGACTTCGGCGCCCGCAACTTCGCTGGTGCCGAACGATTCTTCAAGCTGGCGGTGCACAGCTGCCACCAGGACCCCGATTTCACTGGCAAGCACCGTCGGGTCTTGGCTGTCTGCAGCCAGCTGTTTGAACAGGTCAAAACCGTCGCTTGAACCGCGCTGGAACTCAGCGATTACGGCGGCGCAGTACGGCTTGCCTCCTAGTGTGTAGGTGACCTCCGCATGCAACGCTGGCACAGCGTCCAGCTGGGTTAAGACGGTTGGCAGCTCAGCTTCCGGGTGGGGGCCAAAGTGGAGCACCCGGAACAGTTTTGCAATAAGGGGTGTGGGTCCCTCCAGCAGAACCGACGTGTTTGACTGCTCCACCTGCAAAGGAACAACGCCTGCGTCTGGGGCAAGAAGTTGGGCGTACAAGACGCTGCTTTCATTCGCGCTAGTCAAAGGCAAGGCGGCGCGCCAAAAATCCAGTTGGCCACTACCGTCCACAACTGCGCCGTCCGCAAGCTTTGCTATTAGGGCGCCCTGGGGGACTTCCGCATCGGGGGGCAGTGTCACCAGTGGAACTTGGACTTGGACACTGTCAGTTCTCAGGATTGCCACCACCACGTTTCCAGCCAGCTGCAAAACGTGAGACAGGTGGACGTTAGAATCCTCTTTCGGCCACCACCGTTTCGTTGCCGCCCACTCAGTTATCGCGGGCAGCAATGCTTCTACTGTTAGCTCATTGAGGCTGTGTCGGGGTTCAGTCACGGTGTGCGGCCGACTTTACCCAGAACACGTGGCCCATGCGTTCCCAGCGTGACAGTTTCACGAAGTTCTCATTACCCCAGTGGTAGGTTTCTCCGTCCAAAGCATCCACCAGCTCAAGTTCTAGCGGGTAGTTGCGCAGCTGGTAGTCGGGGCTGTTCGGATCCAAGGTGTCCGGGGCAAACAGCCCGATCGTGTCTAGGTGAACGGTCGCGTTCACCTCTGTGTGTGGGTTCAGGTTTACGACGACGATCACAGTGTCGTCTTCACCGGTGGGGGAGAAGCGGGCCGGAACGTGCTTGGAGTAGCAGACGACCTGGTCGCTGCTGGTCCCGTGGATCGTGATTTGGTGCAGCTGCTGTAGTGCTGGGTGGTTGGCCCGTGCCTCATTCAGCTTGGTAAGCAGGTGAGAAATCCCTAGGAGTTCTGCGCTTTCCCAGTTGCGGGGGCGGAACTCATACTTTTCATTGTCGATTTGCTCTTCGAAGCCGGGGCGCTGCACGTTTTCCACCAGCTCATAGCCTGTGTAGATTCCCCACGTTGGGGCCCCTGTGGCTGCCAAGATTGCACGGGAAGCAAAGATTGCGCTGCCACCCGTCGTCATTTGTGGCGTCAAAATGTCGTGGGTTGTGGGCCAAAATGCGGGGCGCATTACGTGCGCTGTTTGCTTGGCAACCTCTGAGAAATACTCTTCAATCTGGTATTTGTCAGTTCGCCACGTGAAGTACGTGTAGGACTGTTGGAAACCAACCATGCCCAGTGTTCGCATCATGGCGGGCTTGGTGAAAGCTTCCGCTAAAAAGAGGACGCCGGGATGGGTCTTGTTCATGTAGTCCAAGAACTTTTGCCAGAAAGGGATGGGCTTGGTGTGTGGGTTGTCCACGCGGAAGATCCGTACCCCGTGGCTAATCCAAACTTCCACCACGTCAACAATCGCCTGGTAGATGCCGGCCGGGTCATTGTCGAAGTTCAGCGGGTAAATGTCCTGGTATTTTTTCGGGGGATTTTCGGCGTAGGCGATGCTCCCGTCGGCACGCGTTGTGAACCATTCGGGGTGTTCTTTCACCCACGGGTGGTCCGGGGATGCCTGTAGCGCTAGGTCTAGGGCTACTTCCATGCCGGCGGCGTTGGCTTCTTTGACTAGGTTGTCAAAATCCTGAAACGATCCCAGATCGGGGTGAAGTGCGTCGTGACCACCGTCGGCACTGCCGATCGCGTAGGGGGAGCCGGGGTCACCGGGCTTTGCCTCCAACGCGTTGTTGCGGCCCTTACGGAACGCGGTACCAATCGGGTGGATGGGGGTCAGGTACAAGACAGTGAAACCCATGTTGGCGATACGCGGAATGTCCGTGAGCACAGTTTTGAGGGTTCCACTTTGCCAGTTCCCCTGGCCATCTTGGAAAGCGCCGATGCTGCGGGGGAAGATCTCATACCAGGACCCATAAAGGGCGGCGCGCCGGTCTACCTGCAGCGGGAACTTCACGGTGCTTTCAATCAGGTCGCGCAAGGGGTAGCGCTTCATGACCGCCTCGACCTGCTCACTGGTAGCAGCGTTAAACCGGGAAACCGGGTCGGACCCCTTATTGCGCAATGTCTTGATCGCCTGCTGCAAGACCGTTTGAGCCTGCGCTGGTGGCACCTGCCGCTTGTATGCGGGAAGGCGCGGCGGCCTGGGGGCCGTCATAATTTTGCCGGTGGCGGCACGTTCCAAAACTAAAGCGCCTTCTTCACACATGAGTTCTGCGTCAACACCCGAATGAATCTTCAGATAAGCGTCGTGCTTCCAGGTCGCCCACGCGTCACTCCACGTGTCAATACGAAAGCTCCAGTTACCCACACGGTCGGGCATTACCCAGGCTTCAAACCGGGAGTTGCCCGGGGAAATGTCGTACATGAGGGCGCGTGAGTGTTCGCGGCCTTCCGGGGTGATCAGGACGGCGTCAGCTCCGAATTGGTCGTGCCCTTCCCGGAAAACTGTGGCCCTTATGGGAAAGGCTTCCATCTCCGTGGCTTTGGAAGGAAGATTGGCGTCTTCGACAACGGGGAAGACCTCAATAGCAGGGATTCGGTTTAGTAAACGCATGTTCATAACCTTAGCCGTGCCCGCGAACTAGGTTGACTACGTTCGTTGGGCGGCGCCCGGTTGCAGAAGGTTGGGGCACGTTTAAGGATGCGGCACAATGTGGGTGTGAAGACTTGGCCCGAAATAACCTCCCCTGCCAACCCGAAGCTGAAGGAGCTACGCAAACTTTTGCGGGCCCGAAAGAAGACAGGAGCGGAGTTCGCCGCTGAAGGGATGCAGCTGCTCACCCGCGCTCTAGGTCACCTGCCTGTCAAGCTCATTGTGATTTCCCCGGACATGAGGGGTCGGCTTCCCGAAGACCTGGTCACCCAGATCAGTTCTAGCGAAGTGCCGACGTACTGGCTGGCTCCGGGCTTGTTCCAAAAGGTCTCTAGGCGCGAGCTAGCTTCCGGGGTCGCGTTCATAGCCGAAGCTAAGCAGGCCACCTTAGCTGACCTGCCACTAGACCGTGCGGTCGTCGCTTTGGACAGAGCCTCCAACCCGCGCAATATTGGCGCTATTGCCCGGACCGTGGAAGCCGCGAACCTAGGCGGCCTGGTTTTATTGGGCAACCACGCGGACCCTTACTCTTACGAATCGGTAAGAGCCTCAATGGGCTCGCTCATGGAACTGCCTGTCGTGGCTTGCCAAAACGAAGAACTGGTCGCCTGGGTAATCAGGCAGCGGCGCGCACTGGTTGGGACGTCCGGGGGTGCCAGCCAGTCGATCTGGGACCTGGAGCTACCTGGCAACTGCGTGATCCTGTTTGGAAATGAGCAAGAGGGCCTACCAGACTCACTCATCAACAAATGCGACTGCCTAGTGAAGATCCCCTACAACCCGGCTGTGGACTCGCTGAACCTAGCCGCAGCTGCCGCCATCATCTGTTTCGACTACGTGCGCCAACACGGGCTAGGGCTTCAGTAAACCAACCTCAGTGAAGCAGCCTCAGTAAACCATTTGCATCGCTTCGCGAACTTCCTTCAAAGTTTGCTCCGCCTGCTCATTAGCTTTCTCAATCCCCGCTTGCAGCACAGAGTTCAGGTAGTCCGGTTCTTTTGCAAGTTCTTCACGGCGAGCGCGCATTGGTGCAAAGTAGTCATTCAAGGCTTCGGTGACGGTTGCCTTCAAAGCACCACCGCCGCCATCACCGATCTTGTCGGCAATGTCCCTGGGGTCCTCACCATTGGCCAGCGACGCCAGGAGCAACAGGTTTGACACTTCCGGCCGGTTTACAGGGTCGTAGGTGATGAACCGATCCGAATCCGTCTTTGCCTTGCGCAACACTGCCGCAGTTTGGTCTGCGGTGAAGCCCAGTTCAATTGTGTTGCCCTTCGACTTTGACATCTTGTCGCCGTCGGTTCCCAAAAGCAGGGGAGCCTCCGACAACAAAGCGTCGGGACGGCGGAACACCGGGCGGTCCTTGTCAGCCCTGCCGAAGCGGCGGTCGAAACGTGAAGCAATCTGGCGTGACAGCTCTAGGTGGGGCAACTGATCTTGACCAACCGGCACAATGTTTGCCTTGCAAAACAAAATGTCTGCCGCCTGGTGAACCGGATACGTGAGCAGTAGGCCGGACAGGGCGCGCCCATCGGATGCTTCCAACTCCGCTTTCACCGTTGGGTTGCGGTGCAGTTCAGCTTCCGTGACCAACGCAAGGAACGGGATCATCAGCTGGTTCAGCGCCGGGACACCAGAGTGGGCAAAAATCGTGGTTTTGTTTGGATCAACACCGGCCGCCAAGTAGTCGGTGACCAAACCAAGCACTCGTTCCTTCATAGGACCCAAAGAGTCCCTGTCGGTAATCACCTGGTAGTCGGCAACCAAAATCCACGTGTCAACACCACGGTTTTGCAGTTCCACACGGTTTTTCAGTGTCCCAAAATAGTGACCTAAGTGGAGTTGACCCGTTGGCCTGTCACCGGTGAGCATCCGGAATGCAGACGGATCCTTGTCAATCTCAGTCTCAATTTCAGCGCTGCGCCTAATGGCCTGCTGGACGGAAGCCGTGCTGGTTGCCGAAGCAACCCGATCCGCACCAGCAGATGAAGTCTGTGCGGAGGGGTCTGGGCCAGATGAATCTTGAGCAGAAGATGTTTGTTCTTGCGACATGGGGGAAATCCTAGCCTTGCCGTTTCGTGGACAGGTAAACCTGCATGGACTGGGGTTCCAAGCTCAGCTTCTTACCCGGTTTCACAACCTTGCCTTCCGCGGGAGCGTTCTGCGCGTCCGTAATGTTCCCGCGCTTTAGAGCGTCCCAAGAAGTGTCAAGAACCCGAACCCAGTTGCCACCGCGGTTGACGGGTAGCTTCACTGTTGCCGGGCTCAAAGTACCGTTGAAAACCACCAGCAGGTCGGCATCGTCATATGCGCCACCGCTGCGGCGCAGCTGGAACACGCGATTTTCTGGGGATGACCACGCCTCATTGGAAATGGATTGGGCACGGCGGTCGAACCACGCCACGTCCTCAATCACATCCCCTTCCGCAACGGTCCCCAAACCGAACGTTGTTGGCCGCAACACCGGGTGAAGCTTGCGTAGGGCCAGAAGGTAGGAGGTGAACTCTTCCATCTGCTTTTGGGTTTTGGTGCGATCCCAGTGAACCCAAGAGATAGGGGAGTCCTGGCAGTAAGCGTTGTTGTTCCCAAACTGGGTGCGCCCAAACTCATCACCAGCAGCAATCATCGGTGTGCCGGCTGACACCAGCATGGTCGCCATCAGGTTTCGCCGTGAACGCTCCCGGGCGAACTGAATGTCCTCAACCAGCCCCTCAGAGTCGGGGATATCCAGGTTCTGGGAAACTCCCGAAGCACCCTCAATCCCGTGATTCCAAGAGTGGTTGTTGCTAGTCCCATCCCGGTTGTCTTCAAGGTTTGCCAGGTTGTGCTGATGGTTGTACATGGTGAGGTCAGCCATCGTGAAACCGTCGTGCGCTGTAACAAAGTTGATGGAAGCACTCGGACCGCCATGCCTCCAGTAAAGGTCGCGTGACCCCTGCAAACGAGTCGCTAAGTCACTGGGACCAGGGGCGTGACGTCCGGCAGCCATCTGCTGAAAATCAGTGAGCCAAAACTTGCGCACAGAGTTCCTGAAGCGGTCGTTCCAGTCTTGGAAGGGTTCGGGGAAGTTCCCGGTCTGCCACCCTCCAGGCCCCATGTCCCAAGGCTCCGCAATCAGCTTCACATCCCGCAGGACCGGGTCGCTTGCGGCCGCAATCAGCAGCGGATGGTGGGGTGTGTAACCGTCGTCAAGGCGGCCAAGGGTTGTGGCTAGGTCGAAGCGGAAACCGTCAACACCCATTTCTTCAACCCAGTAGCGAAGCGAATCCAAAGTCATTTGGACAACTCGCTGCTCAGAGAAGTTCACGGTGTTCCCACAACCCGTGTCGTCAATCATCGTGTTGGGTACGTCTGGCAGGCGCCTGTAGTAAAGCTTGGAATCAAGCCCCCGCCAACTCACGGTTGGGCCCGCGTCCCCACCCTCACAAGTGTGGTTGTAGACAACGTCCAAGATGACTTCTAGGCCCGCGTCGTGCAGGAGGCGCACCATTCCGCGGAACTCATCCACAACAGCTTGGGCTCCGTGAGCTTGAGCGGACTGCGTCGCGTAGCTGGGTTCGGGGGCAAAGAACGACATTGTCGAATAACCCCAGTAGTTCGTCAGCCCACGTTCCGTAAGGAATGGTTCATCCATCTTCGCGTGCACGGGCAGCAGCTCAACTGTTGTGACGCCCAGGCTCTTCAAATGCTCAATGGCAGCAGGGTGGGCAAGACCCGCGTAGGTTCCACGAAGTTCATCAGGGACACCCGGCAGGTTCTTAGTGAAGCCCTTTACGTGCAGTTCGTAAATCACCGACTCCGAAGGGGGAATACGGGGCCCTTTTTGCACGTGGAAGTGGTTTTGAACAACCACAGACTTTGGGGTTTGCAGGGCTGAGTTCAAGTTGGATTGAACCAGCGGATACGTCTTTGGGTACAAAAGGTGGTCAACGTGGTGTGCGTAAAGGGCCGGCGACAAATCCGGTTCGCCCTTAATTCCGCGACCATAAGGGTCTAAAAGTAGTTTTGAAGGGTTGTAGTAAAGGCCCCGGTCCGGGTCCCAGGGACCAAAGGCTCGAAACCCATACGTGGTTCCTGGACCTAGGCCGTCAACGTGACCGTGCCAAACACCCCTGACGGGTCCGTGCAGCTGCCAGCGTTCCTCAATACCAACGCCTTCTTCTTCCCGCAGCACACAAAACTCCAGAGCCGTTGCGTTCGGCGCAACAACCGCAATGTCCAGTCCACCTGTTTCTGAAGGGTGAACCCCAATGCGGCTGGGATCAGGGTTGGGACGATCCGCGAACTTTCCGCTTGGCTTCAAAACGGCATCGGTCGGGAAGCTGAGTCGAGTCGTTTCCATCTTTCACCTAACCAAACGAAAAAAGCACGCTCTAAGGTGCGCGTCAAGATTACCGCCCCCAGTCTGCCCCACTTGCACCCAAAGAATCTGCGGATCCTTCTAGGCGCGAAATCTCACGGCCGCAAAGGACCTACGTCATGGCAAGCTTGAGCTATGAGAATTGTCGTTTGCGTGAAGCACGTTCCCGACGAAGCTTCAGAGCCTCGCTTAGAAAACGGTCATTTAGTGCGTGGTGAAGATGACACGCTAAACGAACTGGATGAGCATGCAATTGAAGCAGCGCTGTCCCTGACTGAGGACTTTGGTGGGGAAGTCATTGCGCTAACCATGGGCCCGGAAGATTCAGAGGACGCGGTTGTGCGCGCCTTGCAAATTGGTGCTGACCGCGGCGTTGTAATTTCTGATGACAGACTTGCCGGTAGTGACATCCCGGCAACAGCCAGAACACTGGGAGCCGCAATCCGGCAGCTGGATGCCCAAGAACCCGTGGACTTAGTCCTCACGGGACTTGCCAGCTTTGATGGATCCAGCTCCGCTTTAGCACCCGCACTAGCAGCTGACCTGGGGTGGCCGCTCTTGGATGCCGCCACCACACTTGAAGTCACCCCGGGACCTCCCGCAACCTTCACCGCCACGCGCGTTGCTGACGGCTGGGAAGACACCTTACAAACCAGCGGCCCAACAGTTGTCTCGGTGACCGACCAAATCAACGAGCCGCGGTACCCAAGCTTCAAAGATATCCGCGCCGCCCGCTCAAAGCCCGTTGACTTCCTAGAACTAGACAGCTTCGAAGACCTAGACGCCGACAAGGCAAAACCGGCATTGGTGATGGTCAGCGCCTCACCCGTCGAACGAACCGCAGGCCGCATAATCCACGACGCAGGGGACGGCGGCACACAGCTGGCCCAATACCTAAACGAACTGGGAGTTGGTGAAAAGTGAGCGAAACATTGTCTTCCCCCCTTTTGGTGGTTGTGGAACCCAGTGCGCTTGCGGACGAACCTGTCGGTAGCGCTGCCTCTCTCAAGTTGCTGGAGAAAGCACGCGAACTGACAACCGGGCCCGTCGTTGTTTTGAACTTGGGTGACCCGCAGGTTGCGCAAGAGCTGGGCAAGCTTGGTGCGGACCGGGTTTTGGTGCCCAACACACCTGGCTTTTCACCGCGCGTGCCGCAGGCCGTTGCGGACGCAATTGAAGCCGCTTTGGGTGTGGTTGGTGAAGAAGTGGGAGCAATCCTCATCCCCTCCACGTACGTTGGCCGGGCTGCCGGCGCCACGGTCGCGACCCGCGATGGCCTGGGTATCGGTGTCGACGTCACTGGGATCACCGTGGAAGATGAGCGCCTTAGCGCCACTAAGTCGGCCCTGTCGGCCACTTGGGAAACTGAGTTCACCAGCTCGCAAAGCCCGGTCGTCCTAGCGGTGCGTCCCGGGGTTGGTCCAACAGAGGAAACCCCGCAGGAAACCCCGCGCCCGGGTGGGGCGATAGAGTCCGAGGACCTTGAATTTGAGCTCTCCACCCCCGCTGCCGCTGTTGCAGTTGACTCCAGTGCCCCGTGCGCAACAGGGGAACGGGTGTCCCTTGCGCAGGCCGACATTGCTGTTGTGGCAGGTCGCGGCATTGACGGAGACACCGCAATGGTTGAAGAACTTGCCGACGCACTGGGGGCCGGGATCGGCGCCACCCGGGTCGTCTGTGATGAAGGCTGGTTGCCCCGCTCAGCGCAAATCGGTCAAACCGGTGTGTCCATTGCTCCACGCATTTACTTGGGGCTTGGCGTTTCTGGCGCAGTCCATCACGCCAGCGGAATGCTTGCTTCGCAGAACATTGTGGCTGTGGTTGACGACCCGGATGCCCCTATTGCACAGATTGCTGATCTGACCGTGGTGGGAGATGTCCAAGAAGTTGTGCCCCAGCTGCTGGAAGCTTTAGCTCAAAACTAGTGGGCTCCTACCTAGATCACGCTGCAACCACCCCGGTTCGCGAAAGCGCTTTGCAAGCGTGGGTGGAAGCCACCAGGGCTCTTCAAGAAAGTCCCGGTAACTCGTCAGCCATCCATGGTGGTGGGCGTAAGGCTAAGCGCATGCTTCAAGACGCCAGGGCTGCCTTAGCGGATGCCTTGGGCGCTGATCGGGCCGAAGTTTTGTTCACATCGGGTGCAACTGAAAGTGTTGCCCTTGGTGTCACAGGTGCAGCTTTGGCAAAAATGCGCCGTGACCCAAAGCGTTCGCGTGTTGTCACTTCGGGTGTTGAACACCCTTCGGTTGCCAAACAAAAAGACTCTCCTGCAGGTCAGCTGCTGCAGTGGACCACCTTGCCCACAACCTTTCAGGGTCTAACCGTCGTCGATGAAGACCTGTTCCCAGCCGACACGGCCCTGGCAACCATCACCCAAGTGTGTTCTGAAACCGGCGTGCTGCAACCAGTCGAAGAACTGGTCAGAATCGGCCAAGCAGCTGGGTTTTGGACCCACTCCGACGCCACGCAAGCCGTTGGGAACGTGCCCGTATCTTTTCAGGAATCAGGTCTGGACCTCATGTCGCTGGGCGGTCACAAGTTTGGCGCCCCGGTGGGTACGGGAGCGCTTTTGGTGAGTCGAGCCGCTGACATTGCTACGGACCGACCCGGTGGCGGCCAAGAACGCCAACTGCGTTCCGGAACCCCCGATGTTGCCGGTGCTGTCGCGCTGAGTGTCGCAGCAACGGAAGCCGTGGAACAGCTCAAAGAGCGCACCTTGCGGCACGGAAAGCTACGCGACCAACTTTTGGCGGGACTGCCCGAAGGCGTGCACCCGACACAACTCGCGACATCGGTGCCATCGATAGTGCACCTTTCTGTCCCCACAACCCACCCTGAAGCCCTGCTCATGGAGTTGGACCGCCACGGGGTCCTAGCTTCCGCGGGAAGTGCCTGCCACGCGGGAGTCACCCGCCCATCAGAAGTGCTGTTAGCGACGGGGCGTAGTGAAGCTGAGTCTTTGGGTGTTCTGCGCGTTTCCTTTGGGTATAACACGTCACCAAAGGATGTTGATGCCTTCTTGTCCGCGCTACCGTTTGCTGTTCAGGCAGCTAAGCAACTTGACGCTTTAGATAAAAGGAGGGGCGGTTAGTGAGAGTTCTAGCAGCGCTTTCTGGCGGCGTTGATTCTGCGGTTGCCGCCGCCATGGCCGTTGAAGCCGGCCATGAGGTCACGGGCGTTCACATGGCCTTGTCTCAGACGCCCCAGTCTTGTCGCCTGGGTTCCAGGGGATGTTGTTCTTTGGAGGATTCCGAGGATGCGGCAAGAGCCGCTGAGATCATGGGCATCCCCTTTTACGTGTGGGACCTTTCGGAGGAGTTCGAGGAACGGGTGATCACCGACTTCCTAGCCGAATATCGGGCCGGTCACACCCCGAACCCTTGCGTGCGTTGCAATGAGTTCGTGAAGTTCAGGGAATTGGCGGATCGTGCGAAGGCTCTAGGTTTTGACGCTGTTTGCACCGGTCACTACGCCAGGGTCCTTGACGGAAAAGACGGCAAAGAGCTTCACCGTGGAATGGATGAGGCGAAAGATCAAAGCTACGTGCTAGCCGTGATTGGGCAAGAAGAACTGGACCGTGTCGTCCTTCCCCTGGGGGATGCTCCTTCAAAGTCGTGGGTGCGTGAGCAGGCAGAGCTGCGCGGCCTAGGTGTTTCAAACAAGCCGGACTCTTACGACATTTGCTTCATTCCCGACGGTGACACTGCCGGCTTTTTGCGTTCCCACTTGGGAGAAAAGCCGGGCAAGATCATTGACGTTGAAGGCCAGGTTGTGGGGGAGCACCAGGGCAGCTACCAGTTCACTGTCGGCCAACGCAAAGGGTTGAACTTGGGACGCCCTGCAGCTGACGGCAAGCCTCGCTACGTCCTGTCCACCGACCCGAAGACCAACACGGTCGTGGTCGGTGCCTCTACTTTGCTCACCGTTGACACCCTCACTGCGGAAGACCCGGTTTTCTACGTGGAGCCACAGGACCTGGTTGTTGATCGGGAGCAACAGCAAGCTTTCGCTTTGAAGACGCTGACCCTAGGTGCGGGCCGTTCACTAACCCCGACGCCTGACGTGTTGGCGTTTGGGTTGAATGAGGTCCCGGATGGGGTCTTCACAACCCAGATCAGGGCACACGGCAACCCTTCTGTTGTTGAGGACATCCGCTACAACAACGGTCAACTCGAAGTGGTGTTAGCCGCCCCCATCCGCGGGGTCGCAGCCGGCCAATCACTGGTGCTTTACCGCGGCAGTCGCGTTGTTGCTGAGGCGACGCTTAGCGGCGCCCGCCGCGACGGCGAACCAACTGGAGCTGCCGACAAGAC
>CAYFNQ010000025.1:0-3339 GCA_964344535.1 uncultured Actinomyces sp. | reverse complement strand
AGCTGCCGACAAGACAACTGCAGTTACGAAGACACCGGTTGGGGTTGCCAGTGTCACCAAAGCGTAGGTGCGGCAAAGGGTGAGTTTTAGATAAACTCTCCATGTAAGCGCTCGTGGCGGAATTGGCAGACGCGCTGGATTTAGGTTCCAGTGTCGCGAGACGTGAGGGTTCAAGTCCCTCCGAGCGCACTTTTGGGGTTAGACCCCTTTGGTCTACGGTTCTTTCTTTGTCACCGGCTTCGTAGGTTGAAGTAGCGGTCGAAGAAGGCCTCTAGTCGGGCAAGCACCCTTTGTTTCTTCACCCCGTGCCCGCGGTCCCGACTGAACCGGGAAACCGGCGGCAATACAGCGGTGATTGCGGTTCCTGAAGTTCGCACGAATCCGTCGTTGAATGCGGCATCAATGAACTCTTGTGCTGCTTCTGGGCGCAGATTCTCTTCAGCAATAATTTGCTGCAGTTCCTCTTCCTGACGGGCGGCTATGTATTCTTCCCATTGCTCGTCCAAGTCGGTTGAGGCAGAAACGCGGCTCACGAAGTCCTCAATCAAATCTTTCTTGTTGCGTAGCGACGGACTTGCATCCACCGCACGTGCAACTTCAGCCCGCAGCTCCTTGTCGTCTCCATCCCCGTGTTCTTCACGGTGTTTTTGCACCAGCATCAGGATGTAGTCAACGTTGATTTCAACCTGCTTGATCAGCTCCATCTCAAAGATCACGTCTTCGTTGATGGACTCTTTGTCCCCGTCCCGCAGCTGTTTGTAGATGACATTGAGGTCGTTGTAGCGCCCCGTGTAGTCCTGGTGTTGACGTGGAGTCAGGATGTCGTTGCCCGCAAAGTCGTCAAATGAGCTGAGGATGTTCAGCAACCTGAGGATCTCGCTGTACAAAGCAATGAACTGCTTTTGCGCGGCCTCACCCAACCCGATGATGTCGGATCCTGGCGGGAACTCTTCTAGTAGTTCGCGTGCCTTTTGTGCATAGCGTTCGTAGTAGACCCCGTAGGGCTCCAGGACGACAATCCCCTGGGCGTCTTTGTTCCCAAACAGTCTCAGCGCAGCGTTGGTTTCTTCTTCAAGGTTGCGGAAAGAAACAATGTTGCCGTAGGTCTTTACAGAGTTGAGGATTCGGTTGGTGCGTGAAAATGCCTGAATCAGACCGTGCGAGTGCAGGTTCTTATCCACCCACAGCGTGTTCAGCGTTGTGGCGTCGAAACCGGTGAGGAACATGTTCACCACAATCACCATGTCGACCTCACGGTTTTTCAACCGCTGCGACAGGTCTTTGTAGTAGTTCTGGAACCGGTCAGCGCTAGTGTCGTAACTGGTCCCAAACACGTCGTTGTAGTCCTGGATAGCATCTTCCAAGAAGTTGCGTGCATCCTTGGACAAAGCGTCTGTGTCGAACGCTTCCTCCTCCACAACCCCTTCGGCTTCCGCAGTGTTTGGAGCGTAAGAGTAGATCAAGGCGATTTTCAAACGCTCATCCGGTGGCAGGTGTTGCTGCTGCAACTGAAACTCGGTGTAGTAGCGCCTAGCAGCGTCAATCGAAGCGGTGGCAAAGATTGAGTTGAAGCCGCGCACCCGCTGCTTCGCTTTCACCTGCTCTTCCCGCCCCCTGCCACGTGAAGACGCGACAACATTCGTCACTACCTTGTGTTCGTAGGATGACTCCCGCCGTGTCTTTTGGTTGAAGTGTTCAAGCACGTAAGAAACCACGCCTTCAATACGGCGAGGATCCAGGAGCGCTTTCTCCGTATCAATTGCGGAGACCTTCTTGTCATCGACCGCGCCGACCCGCACCGTGTCCACATAGTCGATTCGAAACGGCAGAACGTTCTTGTCCGTAATCGCGTCAACGATCGTGTACGTGTGGAGCTTGTCGCCAAACACCTGCTCAGTCGTCTTCAATACCGGCCCGCCGCCACTGGGTGCGTTGGCTGAAAAAATGGGTGTCCCTGTGAATCCAAACAGGTTGTATCTACGAAACGCCTTGGTGATTGCGGAATGCATGTCGCCAAACTGGGAGCGATGCGCCTCATCAAAAATGATCACTACATGCCCGGAGTAGATCTCATGTCCCGCGTTCGCCTTGATGAAGGTCGACAGCTTTTGGATGGTCGTAATGATGATCTTTGCGTCGGGGTCCTCAAGCTGCTGCTTCAACACCCTTGTTGATGTGTTTGAGTTTGCTGCACCTTTTTGGAACCTGTCGTACTCCCGCATGGTCTGATAGTCCAGATCCTTGCGGTCAACCACGAACAAAACCTTGTCGACCGACGGCATCTGCGTTGCCAGCTGAGCAGCCTTGAATGAGGTGAGGGTCTTGCCGGATCCGGTCGTGTGCCAGACGTATCCGCCCGCGTCCACACTCCCCAGCCGCTTGTAGTTTGTTGACACGTCAATGCGACGCAGGATTCGCTCCGTTGCAACAATTTGGTACGGCCGCATCACCAGCAGTGACTGGTCGACCGTAAGCACGCAGTATCGCGTCAAGATGTTGAGCAGCGTGTGCTTGGCAAAGAACGTCTTCGCGAACGCAGTCAGGTCCTGGATGGGCTTGTTGTTCGCATCCGCCCACCACGAAGTGAATTCAAAGCTGTTTGAAGACTTCGCGCCTTTACGCCGTCCCGTCTGCTCATCCACGTGAGTGCGCCGCACGGTGTTTGAGTAGTACTTTGTCAGCGTCCCATTAGAAATGACGAACAGCTGCACGTAGTCAAAGAGCCCCGACCCAGCCCAAAAACTATCCCGTGAATACCGGTTGATCTGGTTGAACGCCTCCCGGATCTGCACACCACGACGTTTCAACTCAACGTGCACCATTGGCAATCCGTTGACCAGCACGGTCACGTCATACCTGTTCGCGAAGCGGGCGCCACCTTCACCCTGGCCCACTTCGTATTGGTTGATGACCTGCAGTGTGTTGTTGTGGATGTTGTTCTTGTCTATCAGGGTGATGTTCTTCGTTGAACCGTCATCCCGGGTCAACAGCTGAACGTGGTCTTCTTGGATCCGCCTAGTCTTCTCCAAGACGCCGTCTCCGGCCGAGGCAACGGATGTGTTGAAGAACCGCTCCCACTCACCGTCGGAGAACTCGATCGAGTTCAGCTTCTCCAACTGAGTCCGCAGGTTCGCAATCAGTTCCGCTTCTGTCGTGATTGGTAAGAATTCGTACGCCTGGGACTCCAGTAGCCGGATGAACTCAGCTTCCAACGCCGCTTCCGACTGGTAGCCCTCAGCCGAGCTCTCCTCAGGGACGTACTCCGCGACGACGGTGGATTCCGAGGACACCGCCACCGGATCATACTTACGCGCACGCGACCCTTCCATCACGCCGGCA
>CAYFNQ010000024.1:19046-21149 GCA_964344535.1 uncultured Actinomyces sp. | reverse complement strand
TTGCCCTCAACCAAAAGGACGTAGGGGTCTTCCAAAATTGCCTCTTGCCGATCCGGGTCCGTCACGAAGTAAGCGGATAGGTAGCCCTTGTCGAAACGCATTCCCTCAGTGGTCTCAAGGGTCGTGTCGAAAGAGTTCGTTTCTTCAACGGTAACGACACCTTCAGCGCCAACCTTTTCGAATGCTTTAGCGATCAGCTCACCAATTTCCGGATCGTTCGCGGAAATTGAAGCAGTCGCCGCAATCTGGTCAGTCGTTTCAATCGGTGTAGAGCTTGCGTGAAGCTGGGCAACGATTGCGTCCACAGCTTTTTCAATGCCGCGCTTGATGGCCAACGGGTTCGCTCCCGCAGCCACGTTACGCAGACCTTCATTGACTAGAGCTTGTGCTAGAACAGTTGCGGTGGTGGTTCCGTCGCCTGCGACGTCGTCAGTCTTTTTTGCAACTTCTTTCACCAGTTCGGCGCCAATGCGCTCATACGGGTCTTCCAGCTCAACCTCTTTTGCTACGGAGACACCGTCTTTGGTGATTGTGGGGGCGCCCCACTTTTTGTCGATAACAACATTGCGTCCGCGCGGGCCCAGCGTCACTTTCACAGTGTCAGCCAGCTGGTTCAGGCCGGACTCCATGCTGCGCCGTGCCTCTTCGTCATACGCGATAATTTTCGCCATACGCGTTTCCTTCCCTAGGTTGCTAGATTTCTGTCACTCGATGCCTTTGAGTGCTAACACCTAGTCTTGCACTCGCCACCTGAGAGTGCAAGAACGAAGAGACGCTTCCTAAGGGACTGTTCGAAGCAGGACAGCAATCTGGTAGTCGCCAACGGCCGAGGCATTTTCAGACAGTTCGCTGATCCCCAGCAGCTCCCCAACCCTTTGCGCAGTGGGAAGCAGTGACGCGTCTGCGTAGTAGACCGTGTTCACCGTTGTGGCGGAGCTGTCTGCATTACCTGCCGTCGTGTTCGTGAACCCGGCGTCGCTCAGAACTTCTGCGTTCGCGCCCGCTAGACCATCAGTGCCAGATGCATTCAAAACGATAATTGCAGCGTTCAGGTCTGCGGCCGGCGCTTCGGGAGTGACCTCTTCAGGAGCCTGCTCTTCGCCATCTAGGTCATCAGGGACACCGGTTGGCCCATCTTCGTCTAGAGGTTCGATCGGGGCTGCTTCGCTTTGCGGCTCATCCACCTGGCTTTGAGCCACCTCAACTACAACAACCTCTTCCGGGCCGCGCCCCTTGATGATTGCTGTCGCACCCCACGCAAGCAGGGGAACTATCAGTAGGACTGCAAGAAAGGGCAGAACGTTGCGCCAAGGGGAGTGCTTTTTGCGATGCACGCCTTGCGGGCCCCCGGGGGCAATCTGGTCGAATTCGTCAGGTTCGTACTGGCTAGCCACGGCGTCAGCCTACAGTAAGCGCCCCCAAATCAGCTTCTAGACACGGTTTTACGGCAGACCTCTAAACTCTGCCTATGACCGCCGATTTTGCGACAGGTACCATCCACCCAAGTTGGGCGAAGGCGCTGGCCCCGGTCCAAACGCAACTGGACGCCCTCTTGGCTGACCTTGCACGCAAGGCGGAGCAAGGCCAAGAGTTCCTTCCCGCACCACAGCACGTCCTACGCGCATTTCAGCAACCACTCGAAGAAGTGAAAGTGCTGGTGGTCGGGCAAGACCCTTATCCAACCCCTGGTAACTCAATCGGTCTGGCGTTTTCGGTGGCAAGGGACAATGTGCTTCCCGCTTCCTTACGAAACATCTTTAAGGAACTGCACCAGGACACGGGAATTGTGCGCACGAACGGCGACTTATCAGGCTGGGCGGAGCAAGGCGTTTTGCTGTTGAATCGGGTTTTGACAACGGTTCCGGGACAGCCTGGATCGCACCGCGGAATCGGGTGGGAAGAGATCACTCAAGCCGCGATTTCTGCGCTGGTTGAGGAAGGTGGACCTCTGGTTGCCATCCTCTGGGGCGCGCAAGCGCGAAATTTGAAGCCCATTTTGGAGGGTGTGCCGGTGATTGAGTCAGTTCATCCTTCCCCACTGTCCGCTAGGCGCGGCTTCTTTGGTTCTAAGCCCTTTTCAAGATGCAACCAGCTCCTTGAAGC
>CAYFNQ010000024.1:0-18946 GCA_964344535.1 uncultured Actinomyces sp. | reverse complement strand
AGCCCTTTTCAAGATGCAACCAGCTCCTTGAAGCTCAGGGAGCGACACCGATCGACTGGAGTGCCTAACCACGATCGGTGCCCCCTGATAAGGCTGGTTCTGGGGGTCATTTCTGGATCTGGTTCCAGAGCTAGCTCTGGGGTCAGGTTTAGAGGGGGGTGGGTTGCCAGTCCTCATCATCAGCCGCCCCAAGCAGACCGTCGATGGGTTCTTCTTCCCCGTAGTCGGCAAGGTCTGCATAGCCGGACAAGACTTCGTCATCCGGGCCCGACAAAAGCACTGCCTCATCGCGTTTAGTAGGAAGGACTTCGTGCAGATAAGACTGGATAACCTCATCTAGTGGGACGTCTCTTTGTTCGCGTTGGGCAAGATACCAGCGGTGCTCCAAGACTTCGTGAAAGATCTGTGCGGGCTCAAGTTTAGAGGTGAGCTCCGGGGGCACTGACGCGACGATCTTTTCAAAGACCTCAGTCATCCACATGTGGGCAACCTGTTCCAAGCGCAGGTTGGACAGTCCGCGAACAGCTCGGAAAGCTTCCATGTCCTGAAGCATGCGGCGTGCCTGCAGTTCCTGAGCATCGATGCCCGTGAGGCGCATGATTTGTCGGTGGAAGTGGCCGGCATCCACAACCTTCGGTTGGATAACCATTCGCTGACCGTCCGGTTCGCTGGTCATTGTCAGTTCGCCAACGCTGAAACCAAGATCAGCTAGTCGATCGATGCGCTCCTGGACCTTCCAACGGTCCTTTGCCCCGATCAGCTCTTTACTGGTGAGCGCGTCCCAAAGGTCGTTGTAACGCTGAACTAGGCGGTCGCCAATCTTTATCGCGTCCTCATCCGGATCCAGATACCCGCCCGCCTGGAGGTCGAACAGCTCCCCAATGATGTTCGTGCGGGCCAGGTCAACGTCATACTCCCTTTGCCCACGGGTCAGCGTTTCGTGTAGCTCACCGGTTTCCGCGTCAACCAGGTAAGCAGCAAAGGCCTGGGCGTCACGGCGAAACAGGGTGTTCGACAAAGAAACGTCGCCCCAGTAGAAACCAAGGAGGTGCAAGCGAACCAGAAGCACCGCTAGGGCATCAAGCAGACGGTCCACGGTTTCCGGCGTCACGTGGCGACTGAAAAGCGCCCGGTACGGCAAAGAAAACTCCAGGTGCTCCGTGACCAAGACGGCGTTCAGTTCGTTACCTTGCGCGTCCTTACGTCCAGTCACGACGGCAGTTGGGTGGACGGAAGGGGAGTCCATTCGTGCCAGGTCACGCAGCAACGAATACTCATGGTAGGCAACGGATTCGCCAATTTCCTTCACAGCGATAACGCGGCCTTCAAGGTTCACGAACCGCACCACGTGGCGGGAAATACCGCGAGGCAGGGCAGCCAGAATATCTTCCGGCCACTGCTCCAAAGGTAACTCCCAGGGCAGGTCTAATAGGGCCGGGTCCACGTTCGCTGCAGTGATCTGCAATGAGCCAGGCACAGCGCCTCCCCTCATGCAAAAGTTGAGCCACGCAAAAAGTTGGGTGGCACCAGACGGTGCCACCCAACTATTTCACAGCTTTACGCACTTGCGTCTCAAGAAGGCAGGCGATCTCCAGTTGAGGCGGAGAACAGGTGCTCCTTGCTGGGAAGAACAGTAACGTTCATGATCGATCCACCTGCAGGGGCACTGTAGGGAGGAACGCGAACAGTTACTTGCTGGCCGCCCACATCGATTGCGCCAGTGTCGTCACCGGTGCCAACAATGTGTCCGTAGACGTAGGCGTCAGAACCAAGTTCTTCCACCAGGCCAACCTCAATCGGAATCACGTCAGGTGAGTCCGGGCCCGCGACCGTCAGGTCTTCAGGACGGAAACCGATAACAATCTTGTTGTCATCTTCTGGCGTGATGGCGTCAAGGGTCGCCTTCGTCAGTGGGACACGAGCTCCAGCGAGCACGCCTACACCGTCGACAATGTCGAAGGTCGCCAAGTTCATGGCAGGGCTACCAATGAAGCCTGCTACGAACTGGTTGACCGGCTGGGAGTACAGTTCGGCGGGGCTACCCACCTGCTGCAGTAGGCCGTCCTTCAGGACTGCGATGCGGTCACCCATGGTCAAAGCTTCAGTTTGGTCGTGGGTGACGTAAACGGTTGTTACACCCAGGCTGCGCTGTAGCGAAGCAATCTGGGTACGGGTTTGGACACGTAGTTTCGCGTCAAGGTTGGACAGGGGCTCATCCATGAGGAACACCTGCGGCTTACGAACAATGGCGCGACCCATTGCTACACGCTGACGCTGACCACCTGAAAGGGCCTTCGGCTTGCGGTCCAAGTAGGGCTCAAGGTCCAAGATCTTGGCAGCTTCTTCAACACGTTCGTTGATTTCAGCCTTCGGGCGTCCCGCAATCTTCAAAGCAAAGCCCATGTTGTCACGCACGGTCATGTGCGGGTACAGGGCGTAGTTCTGGAAGACCATTGCAATGTCACGGTTCTTCGGCTGGACGTTGGTAACGTCACGGTCGCCGATGAGGATGCGTCCGGAGTTGACATCTTCAAGACCGGCAAGCATGCGCAGTGACGTGGATTTACCACAACCTGAAGGGCCAACTAGGACTAGAAATTCGCCGTCAGCAATCTCAAGGTTGAGCTTGTCAACAGCTGGGTGATCGCTTCCCGGGTAAACCCGAGTGGCGTTGTCAAAAGTTACACTTGCCATATTTCCTCCACCGGCAGGTACGTGCCGGACGTTCCGTTGTAGAGCAGACATCGTCACCGATGTCCAGAACCCAACCCACCTTGGTTGGATTCCTAGGCAGCGTAACACGCGCCAGGACAGTTCGACCCTAAACTGGGCACATGGATCCAGATATCACAAAGACAGGGTCCGTTTCTTCAAAAAACTTGTCTTCAGTGCAGCAGTGGACACCGGGATATCAACTATTAGAGCCGCTTGGCAGCGGAGGGGCGGGGACCGTTTGGAAAGCCCGTGATGACGGTGGCGGACTTTTTGCCCTGAAACTCTTGCATCCCACGGTCAGCGCGGACCAAGCCCTGCGTGAAAGTCTGAAACGGGAAGTGCGTTTGGTGAACGCAATCCCGGGTCCGGGCATCGCTTACGTCCACGACTTTGAAGTGGACGCGCTGCACCCCTTTGTTGTGACCGACTTGGTTGCGGGTCCGACGTTGCAGCAACTGGTGGCCGAACACGGCCCCCTAGAAGGAGGACAGCTACGCAAGCTGGGCGCCGCTTTAGCAGCAGTTTTGGATCGAGTCCATGGCGCCGGGGTAGCTCACAGGGACTTGAAGCCAGCCAACGTGATTTTGTCACCCAAGGGCCCCACGCTGATTGACTTTGGAATAGCCCAGGGCGAAGCGGACTCTAGGCTCACCGCAACGGGCTTTGTGAAGGGGACCCCCGGCTATGTGTCCCCCGTAATCTTGACGGGCCAAGAGGTTTCGTTCCCGCAGTGGCGTGCTGGCGACTGGTTCGCTTGGGTAGCTCTGCTCTGCTTCGCAGCGACTGGGCGGCCTCCCTTCGGATCGGGCGACCCTGCCCTGGTGTTGCAGCGGGTTCTTGCCGGACAACCAGACACACAAGGTTTGCCACACCACTGGCAAAGAGGCTTTGCTCAGGCTCTCTCCCTTCCCGCCGATCCAGAAAGACGGCAGGAGCTGCTAGATGCGTTTACCTCACCAGAGCCCTTTTCAACAGGGTCCTCTTCTCCACAGACAGTGTCACTGCCCCCGGCTCCACCGCCAACCACGGCGCTGCCACCCGGGCCACAGCCAGCTGCAGCCTCGCAGATCAAAACGCTGCTGGCGACGATGCAGCCAATGGAAACTACGCTCCCTGAGCCAACGCCTAGGGCACGTGTTTTCACGGCCTTGGTTTGGGGCGTGCTCACCATGGCTGCGGCTCTCATAGGCCCCCTATTCTTGGGTGCAGTGCTCTTGGGTTTCCTGCTACTCACGCAGACAGTGGGCTTTGGACTCACCTATCTTCGAAAAAGGAACCTCCAGGGAAAAGGCCTCCACAAAGCCGGGGGCGCAGGCACCGGCAAACTGGGGGCCTTGCTCCCCTGGCACCTCTTGAAAGCTGCGCTAACGCTGGTACCGGGAGTTTTGCTTGGAACCGCAGCGTTCTTCCTGGTTGGTTCAATAGCCCAATCTGCGCTGTCCCAACAATTGGAGCTCCTCTTATTTTGGGAGCTGCTCCAAACCGGCTCCGTCTGTCCAGCACTACTGTCAGTCAGCGCAGCGTCCGGCATCTTTGTCGCCCTGGCGCTTCCCTCCAGCAACCCCAGCAACCTAGCCGTAGCCACTTTCGCGGACTCTGTCGGCCAAACACGGCTCCTCAAAGGTTTTTGGATGCTGGCCCTAGCCACAATTTTCCTGCTTTTAGGTGCGGGCGCTGTGCTTGCCGGATGTTAGCTTCGCTGCACCAACACCTAGTTGGAAGCTAGCGCCGGTAGAGTGTCCGGCAGGTTTAGTGAAGCCCCGAAAAGGTGGATTGAAAAAGATGGCCAAGAAAAAGCAGTCTTCCGGAAGTGACTCGATGCGTGAAAAAGCCGCTGCGATGCGGGCTGCGCAAGAAAAAGCTGACCGGAGAACACGCAACATCATTGTCGGCGTCGTCAGCGTCCTTATCCTGGCCATAATCGCTGCCATCATCTTCGTGATTGTGAACCGCGACGATTCCTCAGTCGACGCGGTCCCCGCTGAGTTCAAAAACGGCCAGGGAATAGTCTTCAACTCAGACGGTGTCAGCGCACAGAACATCTCCACCGAACATGAGTTGAACTTCTACTTCGACTACACCTGCCCGGCCTGCGTCGTCACCGACATGCAAATCGGTGCGGACCTGTTCGCGGGGGCGCAAGCCGGCGAATACCAGCTGGTGCTACACCCGGTGCTCACGTCCGCTGGCGCCTACAACACAGCTGCAACAGCCGGCCTACTAGAGGTCGCGGCATACGCCCCGCAGCAAGCAGCAGAGCTCCACCAAGCCATGATCGGGTTTGCATACGAAGCCATGAGTTCCCAAGACACGGCGGTGCTGCAAGACCTCACTCAATCCGAGGTTGCGGTTGCTGAAATCGCCGCCGAACTGGGCATCAACCAAGAAGTTATTGACCGTTTCGATTCATCGGCAGCTTACGGATACCTTCAAGCCTCTTCCGCTAGGTGGGGAGAGAGCGAGGCGGTTGGCCGCGAGCGGCTAGCCTCCCCCGAATTCGTGTACAGGGGCCACCAGTTAGACATCAGCGGTGAGGGTCCGGCGCTATACGAATCTTTACTCAATGCGATGTCCCAAGTGGGTCTGTAGCGAAAAACACCACACCCGCCCACTTTGACGAACCGCTTAGCGGTTGGCGATGATGGGTGCAGGCCGCCTTAGCTCAGTTGGTAGAGCAATTGTCTTGTAAACAATAGGTCAGGAGTTCGAGTCTCCTAGGCGGCTCCACGACTGCCCACTTGGAGCAGTGGTGCGACAAATGTCAGCCGTTGTAAGGGTGCTCCATGAGTAGCGTTGGTTGGGTTCTAGTTGGTCTTCTGGTTCTTTGGGTCGTCCTGGCGGTCCTGGGCCTCACTATTTCGGCCCTGAAGTGGCTGGTGTGGGTGGCGATCATCCTTGCAGCCATCACGCTGGTCGTCGGATTTGTCTCCGGGATGTTCAGCAACGATTAGGTCGCGGGCGTCAAAAAGACGTCCGGGTCTTGTGCCAGCAGTTCCGAAGCTGCCTTTTCAACTGCCCGCGCGGTAGTTACCAACAGTTCAGCGTCCCCAAAACGCTCACTGTGAAGAGCCCCGCTATCTAGCAGCGGCTTTTCCAACTTGTCGTAGTTTTCCGAAATGTCGCGAATCGGCGCATCATGTCTAAACTGCGGGACCACGACTTCCTGGCCGTCCGGGGTTTTCACAACAAAAGCCGTGGGAGTCTTGGCTAGCCGGTTTGGAATTTCGTTCCACTCCTCTACCCCGTGAACAAACGTGTTCCGGGTCAAAGGCACACCTAGGAACAGGATGTAGGCGTCGCGATCAAACAGGCGCCCATACACGCCCTCACGCGCACAGGGCGTAACCACTAGTTCTTCCCCGGCAACGAACTCTCCTGCATCTTCTCCCAGCGCTGCCACAGAGTGGGTTGGGTGTAGTGAGCGCACGGTGTCCGAACGCTTGCGAAACAGCTCGGTGAGCACCCCCACGCAAGAAGGTGAGGTTTGGGGGTCAAACACATCCCCTTCCGAAACGATGTCAGCCCAGGTATGCGTGGGAAGCACCAGTAGACCCGGAGCGAAGTACTCGCTCAGCGCATCCAGCACGGTGTCAGCCCCGCCTGCTACGTCACCCACAGACTTCATTGAGGAGTGAATAAGGACGGTCGCGTCCCGAGGAATCCCTGTTTCCGCTAAATCTTCTAACAGGGATTGCTTCGTGTGCGGCTGATCCGCCTGCTGTTCGGTGCTGGTCAACTGGACACTCCTTCGCGATCCCATGTCAGCACTGTGACTGCCGGTCCCCTTGCTTCAAGCACCAGCTGCTCATCCGAAACTTCAGCTGGCTGTCCCCAACGATGCTGCGCTTCCTGCGCGCCCGGTAGAGCTTTGAGGTCCAACCTAATGGGGTCGTGCGCGGCACGGGCCAGGTGAACGAGTGCTGTTTCTTCTGGACTCTCACGCAAAAACACTACGGAGTCCTCACCCAGATGAATCCACCGCAGACCACCTTGCTGCAAAGCAGAAGAACTCTTACGCAACGCGATCAATTCTTCATAGAGACTCCTTATGGGAAAGTCCGTGGCCTCAAGGTCTTGCCAGGGCATGGGGCGGCGCCCATCCTCGCCCGTTTTTCCTTCCATCCCCACCTCACCGCCGTACTCAACCATCGGCACGCCCGGCATGGTCATCAGGAAGGCAACGGCGACTGCCAGTTTGTCCTGGTCACCCTCAAGGAGCGTGAGGATGCGAGCGGTGTCATGCGACTCCAAAATATTGAGGGAGGCGACACGGTTCGCCCAAGGAACCCGCGCGGTGAAGTCGTCGATTGTTTGGGCCATGGTCTGCCCACTCAGCTGGGGAAGAACCCGCGTTTTCGGTAGTGGCTGCGCGTTCGGGTCCCGCAACCATGCCCAGAGAGGAAACGTGAAGCCCTGATAGTTCATCACGCCGTGCCAACCGTCCCCGGGAAGATCTTTCGTGTAGTCGAAGAAATGTTCGGCAACCAGGTAGGAGTCTGGGCGCTGCTGCGTTGCTCCTTCACGAACCGCGCGGGCAACATCGTGAGTGAAGTCGTCACTACCGGAACGTCCCGTCATGTTCGCCACGTCTATGCGCCAGCCGTCCAAACCAGCTTCCAGCCAGCGACGAAGTGGGCTTTGAGGGTCGATGAACAGCTGCTGTCGCACCTGCGGGTTCGTGTAGTTCAGCTTCGGCAAACTGGCGTGACCCAGCCAGCCGACGTATGAGCCGTCTTCATTCCAATAGTAGAAATCGCGCTCACTGCTTTCCTTGTCCTGAGAGGCGGTAAGGAACCAGTCGTGGTGGCTGCCCGTGTGGTTTGTTGTGAAGTCCCCGATCACGCGCATCCCCCGCTGATGGGCGGCATCAGCCAGGGCTCGCAGGGCCTCTTCACCACCTAGGTGCGGATCGATCACGTCAAAACTGGCAGCGTCGTAACGGTGGTTGGAGCGGGCCGGGAAAATAGGAGTGAGATAGAGGACGTTCACTCCCAAAGACTCCAGGTAGTCAAGCCTGTGGCGGATCCCGTCTAAATCGCCACCGTAAAACTGTCGGCCAGCGATTCCTCTTTCATCAACGACCGGTTCGTCCCAAGCCGTGTCGATCGCCCACGTTGGAACAGGGTCGCGGTATGTCCCGGTGGTCTCGAACCGGTCCGGGAAGATCTGGTACACGACGGCTTCTTGAAGCCAGCTGGGCGGGGAGGCAAAGGCCGTGATCTTGAAGTCTGAATCATCCGGCACGTCCCGGTTCCACAAGCCTTGGGCGTTCAACACCTGCAGTCCGTTCGTGCCGTGCAACTGGAAGCGGTAGCTGAGCGTGGGGTTAGCTAGCTCTGCGTCTACGCTCCACCAGGACCCGTGCTCCAGTTCTTCCTCAATGTGGGCGGGGTGCAGTTCCATTTCACCATCGCGAACGCTTCGTAGCTCAACGCTTTCAATACCATTACCTTTGGGTACCCACACACGCAAAGTGACGGTGTCACCAAGGCGATAGTCCCCAACATCTTCTGGAGCTTGCACGTAAAGGGGCGAACCGTCGTGGTGGGGTTTTTGAAGGAGGCTGTGTTCCATACCTTTACCCAACCACAGGCCGCGGGCCACTATCTAGCTTCTGCAGCTGGAGTCAGCTTACTGACTTTACCTGGTTCAACGACCGCTTGGCTGCCGTTGCAATTTGGGCACGACAAGCGCCAGAGCTGGTCAAGGGGCGGTTCCATTTGGGACACTAGGGTGCCCATTGCGTCCGGTCAAAGCACCCTTTTTACCGGGCGCAACCTTCACTTATAAGGAGTATCTGTTCTATGTCCACTGATTTGACGTCTTCGCTGGGCTCTTTTGTCCGCGCAGCCTCTGGCAAATCCGCCGCGAACTCCACACCCCATGAGTTCTGGCTGGGACTTTCAAGCCTGGTTGTTGACCAGATCGCTGATGACTGGGACGCGACAACGCGTGCCTATCAAAAGGTTCGTCAAGAACACTACTTTTCAGCTGAGTTTCTTGAGGGCCGTGCTCTGCTCAACAACCTGGTCAACCTGGGGATGCTGGAAGACGCACAAAAGGCTGTCAAAGACTACGGACTGAACCTGACAGAAGTTTTGGAAGCAGAAAATGATGCGGCTTTAGGTAACGGCGGTCTGGGTCGTCTAGCCGCTTGTTTCCTAGATTCTTGTGCAACCATGGATCTTCCAGTCACCGGGTACGGGATTCTTTACCGCTACGGGCTTTTCCGTCAAACCATTGATGACGGTTTCCAAAATGAACACCCGGATGCGTGGATGGAAGAAGGCTACCCGTTCGTTATCCGTCGTGAAGAACAAGCAAAGTACGTTCACTTCGCCGACATGGACGTTCGTGCTGTCCCCTACGACATGCCCATCGTTGGCTACGACACAAAGAACGTGAACACGTTGCGCCTGTGGAAATCAGAGCCAATGGAAGAGTTCGACTATGACGCCTTCAACTCACAGCGTTTCACGGATGCGATCGTTGAACGTGAGCGCGTAGCTGACCTTTGCCGCGTCTTGTACCCCAACGACACAACGTATGAGGGCAAGGTTTTGCGGGTTCGCCAGCAATACTTCTTTGTCTCTGCGTCTTTGCAAACCATCATTGAGAACTTCAAGAAGGTTCACGGTGATGACTTTGAAAAGTTCGGTGCGTACAACTCCATCCAGTTGAATGACACCCACCCTGTTCTAGCGATTCCTGAGTTGATGCGTCTGCTCATGGACCAAGAGGGTCTGGGCTGGGATGAGGCGTGGGCGATCGTTGTCGAAACGTTTGCTTACACGAACCACACGGTCTTGGCTGAAGCTTTGGAGACCTGGGAAGTCTCAATCTTCCAACAGCTGTTCCCCCGCATCCTGGAAATCTCTCAGGAAATTGACCGTCGTTTCCGTACGGAACTTGAAGCGATGGGTGTGGACCACGCGACCATCGAATACATGGCGCCTGTGTCCAACGGCCTAGTGCACATGGCTTGGATTGCGATTTACGCTTCCTTCTCAGTAAACGGTGTTGCAGCCCTTCACACAGAAATCCTGAAGAAGGACACGTTGAAGGACTGGCATGCCCTATGGCCGGAGCGTTTCAACAACAAAACAAATGGGGTGACTCAGCGACGTTGGCTGAACGGCTGTAACCCGGAGTTGTCGAAACTCTTGACGCGGGAGCTAGGTTCCGATGAGTGGATTACGGACCTGTCTGCTCTCCAGACGCTGGTGGGCCGCGCTACCGACGACAAGCTGATGCGTGAACTCATGCAGGTGAAGGCTCACAACAAGGAACGTTTTGCGACTTGGTTGGAAGGCCGCCAGGGCGACCAGATTCCCACCGACGCAATCTACGATGTCCAGATCAAGCGACTGCACGAATACAAGCGTCAACTTTTGAACGCGATGTACATTTTGGACCTGTACTACCGGATGAAAGACGACCCGTCCTTGAAGGTTGTGCCGCGCGTCTTCATCTTTGGGGCTAAGTCTGCACCCGGATACAGGCGCGCCAAGGCGATCATCAAGCTGATCAACGAAGTGGGACGCATTGTTAACAACGACCCGGTGGTCAGCAAGACGCTGCGCGTTGTTTTCATCGAAAACTACAACGTAACCCCGGCGGAATATGTCATCCCGGCAACCGACGTCTCTGAACAGATTTCAACTGCCGGCAAGGAAGCGTCTGGCACGGGCAACATGAAGTTCATGATGAACGGCGCACTAACCCTTGGAACCCTAGATGGGGCAAACGTTGAAATTGTGGACGCTGTCGGTCACGACAACGCCTATATTTTCGGCGCCAAGGAAGAAGAGCTGGAAGAGCTGCGCCAAAACTACAACCCGCGGGAACTGTACGAAACGGTTCCCGGTCTCAAACGGGTTATTGACGCGTTCACGGACGGCACTTTACAAGACGGTGGAAATGGCGACTTCCACGACCTGTCTGTTTCTTTGCTGGACGGTTTCCCATGGGAGCCCGCCGACGTTTACTACCTGCTAGGCGACTTTGCTGCCTATCGGGAAGCTCGCGACCAAATGGCCAACGATTACCTAGATGAGCTGGCTTGGGCGCGCATGTGCTGGATTAACATTTGTGAATCCGGACGCTTCTCCTCCGACCGCACTATTGCGGACTACGCGGAAGACGTTTGGAAGATCGAACCGGTGGCCATCTAGGTCAAGACCCTTGGGGAACAGTGAGTGGGAGGTCGGATGTTGAAGCGAACAAGGTTAACGTCGGCTAAGTTGCTGGCGGCAAGCGCCGCGCTGGCCTTGGCTGGCACTGCCCAAATAGCAGTCCCTGTAGCTTTTGCAGGCGACCCCCACTTCCCCCCAGGTGCTCCCAAGTGAACCGGAGGACGTCGACATCAACGTCGACTCAGAAGGCGAACTGGAAGAGTCGGTAGAAGTTGAAGCGGAAGGACCTTCGACACCTGAGACAGAAGACGTGATCGACTGGCTCCTCACCCCGCCCGTTGACCCACTGGTCCCCAAAGACGCCCAAATCCTGCCGCTTGATTTCGCATTTACAGTCTTCGGAGGCTCGGTCTACACAGTGTCTTTCAACATTCCAGCCGGGATGACCCCCGTGGCTCTAAAGGGTGAGCTGCAAAGCACCGACGACAGTGAGCTTCGGGTTTCGACGCAAGCGCGCCGGGTTGGGGCGGTCTCAACTTTGACGACAGAGTTCAGCTTCGCGTTGGAGCCCGAAGATGTGGACTCAGGGCAGCTGGTGCTAACTTTTACGCTTCCGCCCGGGACGTGGTGTCTGCCCGACAATGCGAATAATGCGTTGGGATTGTCTGCCGTAATTCAGGACCTGAGGGTGGCCTTAGTTGGCACTGCGCAACCACCAGAAACTATCGCTGACTTCTTCAGCGCAGACGTTTTAGAAACTGATGTTCATGTCTCGATGGCGGATAAGACCGTCCTGGCTGAGGCTGCATTGGATGCCGTGGCCGCCGCAACTTTGGCAACCAAGGGCAAGCCTGTCGACCTAATCGTGGAAGGTCTGTGGGTGGACCCGATACGCCCCGAATCACTTGAAACGTTTGAAGCGCCTGCATTTAGCAAGCGGCGGGTTCAGTTGGTGGCGGGCAGTGGTGAGGCGGAGACGGTGTTGTCGATGGGAGCAGACGGTGTTCCAACTTTGACAATGACGGGAGCACCAGAGGAACTGTCCGCAGCAGTTTTAGCTTTCACGAACCCCGCGATCATTCTTGCCAACACCGTTGAGCTGATTGGCCTGGGGACAGTTGAGGATGAAAGTGTCGGCACGACACCCAAGACCCTCACGTTCCAGCAGCTTGGACCCCAGACCATTTCCCTAGCCGGGTACGGCCGGCACGACAACTTCATTGGCATTCCAAAAGGAGCCTTCGGTAGGGGTGCGACAGCTGCCAGCATCCACGTTGAAGGCGTTTACAGCATGACCGACAACTCTGTGGGAACACTGCAGTTCTTGTGGCAGGACACGCTAGTCCATTCGATTCAGCTGAACCCAGAAGACGCCAAGTTCGAAGCCGATTTCGCTTTGCCGGATGGCTCCCCCTGGTCTGGCGGTTACCTCACGCTACGCCTGCAGGCTGTGACCGCCGACGGGCAGTGCATTGATGAAAGCCGACTGCCTCCGATACGTGTGGATGTTTCAACCCTCAACAGCTTTGTGGAAGTTTCTGGAGACGCAAGTAGGGTTCCTTCGTTCCAGGCCTTCCCGCAAACTTTCGGTGACGAAATGGCCGTTGCCTTTGCACAGGAAATCACGCCCGGCGAACTGTCCGCGACGGGTGCCCTGGTTTCGACGCTGCAACGCGCAACACCCCGACTCTTAAATGTCGTCCAGACCACGGCCAGAGAGCTTGTCGACAGCTCCAAGCCCGGAATCATTGTGGGTGCTGATCCAGCACTTACGAAGGAGCTTGGCGCACCGCTGTACGCCAGCGACCCCATTTTGGTGATGCGTGACTTCCGCGAAGTAAGCATCCCCCTAAACAGCCCGTATGCAACACTGCAGGCTGTGCGTCACGACGGCCGCCCCCTATTGCTACTGGGAGGTCACCGCGGGAAACAAAAGGAGCAGGTGGACGAAGCTCTAATCACCGTAGTTTCAGATCTACCGGGAACGTCCTGGTGGAATCTAGACGGCGACGTGCGGATCGCTACCGAAGGTAACCCTCCCCTGCTACTAGACGGAGACCCGCTGCCTGAACCATCGGGCCTGCCAATGGTGTTGGTCTGGATTGCCGGCGGTTCAGTGCTGGTGGTCCTTGGCGCAATTGCAGCGGGCGTATTTGCAACGCGTCGACGCCAGCGTGTAGAAAATGCGCAAAAGCAGGATGCGGAACATGACCCGCTAAGCGAATTGGACCTCCACTAGCAATGGCCTTACTGATTCCATTCAACGGAAAAACTCCCCGCGTGCACCCGGATGCGTTCGTCGCCCCTACAGCCACCCTGATAGGTGACGTTCACGTCGGCGCCGGGGCCAGCATCTGGTTTGGGGCGGTCCTGCGCGGCGACATGGACCGCATTGAAATTGGTGAGGGCTCTAACCTCCAAGACAACGTTGTGGTTCACACCGACACCGGTACGCCTGCGATCGTGGGCAAGAACGTTGGTGTTGGACACCTAGCCCTAATTCATGGAACCAACGTTCACGAAGGCTCTCTAATTGGAATGGGAGCGAAGCTTCTAAACCGTTCCGTGATTGGTGCCGGGGCCTTCGTTGCTGCGGGGGCCCTGGTTTTAGAGGGACAGGAAGTCCCTGCCGGTCACCTGGTGGCCGGTGTGCCTGCAAAGGACCGCGGTGAAATGAACCCAGAACTGAAGCAGCGGGTTAGGGAAAACGCGTTTCGCTATCAGGAGCTGTCAGCGCAGTACCTAGCCCAGGGCATAGGCGCAGACCTCTAGTCGGAACGCAGTGCCTCTACCGGATCTTTGCGGGACGCTGCAGAGGCAGGGATAAGGCCTGCCAGGTAGGTCAGGCCCATGCTGATCGCCACCAGGATTACTGCCGCCTGCCAAGGCAGCGTGGCAACCCCGCTGATTCCCCACTTGGAGTGAACAAAAATGTTCGCGGGGATAGTCAGCAAGATGGTTACGCCGATCCCCAGGAGCCCAGCCACAAAGCCCACTATCAGGGTTTCAGCGTTAAACACCCGTTTAATGTCCCGCTTCGATGCGCCAATCGACCTAAGGATCCCAATTTCTTTGCGCCGTTCAAGCACCGAAATGTAGGTGATGACACCGATCATGATTGAAGAAACCACTAGGGAGATGGCGACGAAGGCAACCAAGACGTAAGACACAACATTGATGATTGTGGTGACCGAAGACATGAGCACGCCAACCAAGTCGGTGTACGTGATGACCTTTTCATCTTGGCCGCGTTCAACCATGTCGTCGTTGTACTGATCCAAAATCGCCACGACGGCTTCTTTAGACTCAAAGTCTTTGGGATAAATGTCGATCCCGGAAGGTTTTGCGAAGTTTGCCCACCCAAACTTAGCCATGTTGTTTTCAAACGAAGTGTTTTCGCCCGCCATCATGGCCCCTACAACTGCGGCCAGCTCCTCTTCACCCATGTTGAATTCGAAGGCGTCCTGGAACTTTTGAGGGTCGATACTCATGACGTCCGCCATGTTGTCGAACACAGAGCTCATCGCGTCCTGCAAGGAGGCGGCGATTTGAGCCTGCAGTGCGGGAAGCATTTGGTTTTGGATCTCCCCCGTAACCTGCGTAGAGATGGCACCCATGACCTGGGCCATGTATTGACTCATGGCAGCTTGGAGTTGGGCTTCCATTGCCGCAGTATTTTTCACCATTTGCTCTTGGATCGCCTGGGTAATGGCCGCAACCATTTGCTGAGCTATTTGCTCTTGTGCTGCTTCCAGCTCAGCTTGAGCTCCATCAAAGAGCTCTTGGAGCTGCCCGTTTAGCGCCTCCCCTTCAGGCGTGCCGAGGAAATCTGCAAAGGTCCCCTCCGGGTCCGTGGCGCACTGTGTCGGGTCTAGGAGGTGACCACAGTAGTCTCCGTAGGCCTGAGCCATCTGCGCGCCAATCGCAGCGACGGCGGCGGCGTCGATGCCTAGATCCACGTCCTCGATATTGAAATCAATCCCGGCCAGGATCTCCTGAAGGTCGATATCGCCCATATCCATTTCGAAGTCGCCCATCATGTCTTCGACGTCAAGCTTGGGCAACGCGCTGGGGTCCAGGTTCATTTCCGGCAGCGACATGCCGGCAATGTTTAGAGCACCCGGATCAAAGGAAAGCTGCTGCTCATCGAATTCGAAAGCTGCCTGTATGGCTTCCTCATCAATGGTCATCAACTTGCTCATGTCGAAGTCACTCCCGCGTTCCTCTTCCTCCTGCGCGAAAGAACGTCCCGTCAGCACGTTGATGCGCGGGGTTTTCAGTTGGGCCTGCACCACGGGACTACTGGAAGCCTCTTCAATAAGGTGGGAAGTCAGTGACGGCAGGTAATAAAACCCTGGTGTTAGCGCTGCAGCACTAACACCCGATTTCACTTGCGCCACTCCGCTGATTCTAAGTGTCTCCCCGTTTGCGGCCAGCTCTTTGACGCGCTTGGAGTCTCCCGCCCGACTAGTCCACACCTCATAGGTTTCGTCGAACTCATAAAACTGGGAGGCGGGAACCATTTTGAACGTGGTTGAGAGCAATTCTTCGTAGGAGACCTGCAGCGGACCGTCATCCCTCATGTCAATTGGTTCTTGGTTCATGAGTTGCTTCATCATGGAATCCAGCTCTGCTGGATCCTTGATACCCATGTTGTAAAGAAGCAGGTCAGAAATCTTGCCGGTCGGAGTGAGCACCAAAAGTAGCTCATCGTGTTGAGTGGGCCAGCTTCCCGCCACCACGTCGTACTGTTCTTCAACCAGTGAGCTGTCGTCCACCATTTCGTTGAACTGATCCGTCCGCATTGACGCTGCCATCGGGTTGTCGGCACTCACCCCAAATGATGCGAAAGTACTATCTGGGTTCACCTGACGAAACTTAGGTCCCGTATCAACGAAAATCTGCGGTGTCACGTTGTAGGTGTACTGGATCAAAGACGTGTAGCTGTCGATGTTCCCACCATCGTTGTCCAAGAAGAGTTTCAGTGCTGCCAGGTCGTTCGATCCGACGGAAGCGAACATCCGGTTCAACATGCGTGCTTCCGCAACGAAACCGTCACCGGTCTGCTCCGTTGGGCTGGTAGAAGTGTCCGTGACTTCTGAGGCAGCGCCAAGCATGACCGCCATATCCAAGCCTGTGCTTTGCACCGTCAACGGGTAGACGGACAGCGTGTCTTCCTCAATGCTTTTTATGTAGTTGTTGACCCCGTTTGCCAACGCCAAAATAGTGGCGATACCAATGATCCCTATGGAGCCGGCAAACGCTGTCATCAGCGTCCGACCCTTCTTCGTCATCAAGTTGTTGAAGGACAGCGCAATGGCGGTGAGGAACCCCATTGATCTGCGCTTGGGCATTTTGCTTGCGTCTTTTTCTGACGCTGGATCGAAAGGTCGGGAGTCTTGGTCAACGCGCCCATCAGAGAGGTCGACGGTTCGCGTTGCGTAGGTTTGCGCCAGTTCCGGGTTGTGCGTGACCATCACAACTAGGCGGTCCTTCGCAATTTCCGCCAGAAGGTTCATGATCTGCACGGAAGTCGTGGAGTCTAAGGCACCGGTTGGTTCGTCGGCCAAAAGGATCTCTGGGTCGTTGATCAACGCGCGGGCAATGGCCACCCGTTGCATTTGACCACCGGAAAGTTGGGAGGGACGCTTGTTAGCGTGCTCTAGGAGCCCCACCTCATCCAGTGCATGCTGCGCGCGCTGTCTTCGTTCCGCTTTACTGACTCCAGCCAACGTGAGTGCCAGCTCAACGTTAGACAGCACGCTTTGGTGTGGGATCAGGTTGTAGCTTTGAAAGACGAAACCAATGCGGTTGTTGCGGTACGTATCCCAGTCCCGGTCCGTGTAGTTGCTTGTGTCAATCCCGTCGATGATCAAGGACCCTGATTCGTACCTGTCCAAACCGCCAACAATGTTGAGCAGGGTTGTTTTACCACTACCGGAGGGACCTAGGACAGCAACGAATTCGTTGTCACGAAACGCAATTGACACGTCGTCTAGGGCGACTTGCATGAAGTCCCCAGTTAGATAGCTCTTACGAATTTTGCGTAGCTCTAACATTTTTCACCCCGACCCTTAGCTCTCCCCTGGCTCTAGTCTCAGCCTACGTGCAAGCAAAAGGACGGTTACCACTTGTTGGCATATAAGCTGACAGGGAACTTTGGGAGTGGATTTGCGAATCGATGCGTGGCTGTGGACAACTAGGGCATTTCGGTCGCGCACGCTAGCTGCCCAAGCGGTGCGCGGCGGTCATGTGAGGGTGAATGGTTCGCCCGTAAAGCCCTCCTACAAAATAGTTCCCGGGGACACTATCCGCATCCGGGTCCAAGGCTTCGACCGCATCCTAGAAGTCGTTTCCCTCCCTCCCAAACGACTGGGAGCACCGCTGGCCCAAAAGGCCTACATAGACCACTCACCCCCCAGACCAAAGCTCTACGGGGCACTGCCCGTCCGGGAACCAGGCAGTGGCCGCCCAACTAAAAAAGAACGCCGCCAGCTAGAAAAACTGCGCGGGGAAGAATGGGCACGGCACTCTAGGCGGTGACAGCCTAGGCCATGATGATTTCGCTGTGGGCCACTGGCAACTGCCCTCCTCCCCACGTAACCCGGCATGGGACCTAGGTCCGGGAAAGAGGTTGGGGCGTGCGTAAACATCGGGTCGTTATTGTGGGAAGTGGTTTCGGAGGACTGTTCGCGGCCCGAAACTTGGCACGAGCCAATGTAGAAATCATTTTGATTTCCAACACCACACACCACCTTTTCCAACCCCTCCTTTACCAGGTGGCAACGGGCATCCTGTCCCCTGGAGAACATGAAGTCAATTGATGACGCCCTAGAGTTGCGCGCCCGGATTTTTGGGGCGTTCGAACTAGCCGAACTATCCTCGGACCCCAAAGAAGTAGAACGACTCCTCACGTTCGTCGTGGTTGGGGCCGGACCAACGGGCGTGGAAATGGCCGGTCAGATCCGCGAACTTGCCTCAAAAACTCTTCCCAAGGAGTTCCGAAACATTGACACCGCCCAGGCGCGCGTGATTTTGGTCGAGGGCGGACCTGACCCACTGCCGACCTTCGGTGAGAAGCTGGGCGACGTGACGCGCCGGGATCTGGGCGAACTAGGTGTCGAATTCATGGCTAACACCAAGGTCGTTGATGTGGATGAAGAAGGCGTGACCGTTCAGCACGCTGACGGAAGCACTAAAGAGATTCCTACTTACTGCAAGGTTTGGGCTGCAGGAGTTGCCGGTCACCCCATAGCTAAAGTGATTGCCGAAAAGTCTGGAGCACGACTGGACCGAGCAGGGCGAATCAAAGTCGAAAAAGACCTGTCTTTAGCAGGCGAACCCAACGTCTTTGTCATCGGAGACATGATGGCTTTGCCGGGTGTTCCAGGCGTGGCACAAGCGGCGATTCAAGGCGCACGGTTTGTGACGAACAGGTTGAAAGCCCAACTGGCAGGTAAAGATCCAGGACCGGACACCTTCACGTATTTTGACAAGGGCTCGATGGCTACTATTGCTCGTTCAAAAGCCGTTGTCTCCGTCGGGAAGATGCAGTTCCATGGCTTCCCTGCCTGGCTGGCGTGGTCGTTCCTGCACATCCTGTACATAACCGGATTCAAGTCGCGGGTCTCAACACTGTTCCACTGGGTCGTCAGTTTCATGTCCTACGCCAGGTCGGAACGGACCACGACAAACCAGCAACTAGTCGCCCGTTTAGCCATAGACAAGCTGGGTTCCAACGTGTCTTCTCTGCTGCTGGAGGGCGTGGAGGCTGAGGAAGTCTTGGTTCGCGCCATGGATCTGGAACAGCGCAGGTATGAGGCGGGGCTGGACGCAGTGGACCCGTTAGTCCGTTAGGAACTGTAAACCGAAGCGGGCGTCACTCAGGAGGTGGTTTTGGCGACCCTCTGCGCAGGGCTACCAGCCCATCGATTGAGAGGACGCCTAACGCAATCCACACCACGCCGGTCGCGATCCATCGGGCGGGTTCCATTTGTTCATGGAGTACAACGACACCGATGAAGAGGGAGAGCGTCGGGGCAACGCCAACACCAGTGAAATCCACGGCAAGGAGCCCACCCCGATTGCCATGATGA
>CAYFNQ010000023.1:4813-21257 GCA_964344535.1 uncultured Actinomyces sp. | reverse complement strand
AGTACCCCCGGTCGGACTCGAACCGACACTGGACTGATTTTAAGTCAGCTGCCTCTACCATTGGGCTACGGGGGCCCGCGGACAATTGTAGCAACGCCAGCCACCGCCAAGCCACGGTGGACCTGAGACGAAGCAGCGACTCATAAGGTGTCCCCCACCAAAAGTTGCACAGCGCAATGGGTCAGGGCCAACGAGCCATCCGCGGCACCCACGCTTCGGGATCCTTGCGCTCAGGCCAAAGACAGCACCAGACCGTCCAAGATGTCGTGCTCTGAAACAACCACCTCAACACCTTGACTCTCAGAGTCTCCAAGGACCCCGAATCGGTTCAATATCTGTTCCCAGATCAGTGCGCCGCCCGCAATCACGTCTGCGCGTCCCGGGGGCATTATTGGCAGCGCAGCCTTTACCTCCACCGGCTGTTCCACCATGAAGTCCACAGCCTCACGCCACTGCTGGGTATCGGGTCGCAACCCGTGCGTCTTGGAGGGATCGTATTCCTGGACCCCCGCAATGAGGGCCGCCAGAGTCGTTACCGTCCCTGCCACCCCAACCAGAGTTTTCACTGCCCCAAAATCCACGGTTTGTTCCGCAACCGCGATCTGCCGGTCAATGAACTGGCGTGCCTGTTCCAAGGCATCTGCATCCCAGCCGCCGCTACCGAACCGCTCCGTCACCCGCACCGACCCCATGTCAACAGAAACCGCCTGCTGGGCATTCGTCACCCCCAACACGAACTCGGTTGATCCACCGCCGATGTCTACCAGCAAATAAGGTTTGGGCAGGTCGCTGGGCAGAGCCGACAGCGCGCCCCTAAACGACAGCTCCGCTTCTTCTTTTCCGCTAAGGACAGTGGGGATCAGGCCAGTAATCTCTTCAGCCGGCACCAAAAAATCGTCGCGGTTTACTGCATCACGGCTAGCTGACGTGGTGACAAAGCGCGCAGCAGCAACATCGGCTTGGCGAATTTGGGCAGCGTAACCCGCGGCAGCCTCCAAAGTTCTAGCTATCGCTTCTGGGTCTAGCTCCCCCGTATGGTCCACACCTTGACCCAGTCGGGTGATCACCATCTCCCGCTCCAAGTCAACAACATCGTTGCCTTGGACCCTTGCGATCAGGAGCCGGATCGAGTTTGTTCCGCAGTCAATAGCGGCAACGGGCCTGGGGTCGTCGGCGTGCGAACACGCGTCCAAACTCCAGAGCCCACGGGCAGACAGCTCTTCCAGTGCCAAATCACCGATCGGGTTTGCACCAGGCCCGGCGGCCAGGGAGTGGCCCACTAAGGCATGCAAACATTTGACTCGGCTAGGCATGCCTCCCGCAGAAATCCCCGCAATTTCGGGGACTTCTCCGTAGTCATCACGAGCCGCCAAGTAGTGTTCGTGAGCCGCCCGATACGCCTCCTGTAGCTGCGGGTCCGCAGCTAAGGCCTGGTTGTAGTCGACCATGACTTGCCCCGCCTCAAGTGTGGAGCACGCGGCAACTAGGGCTGCGTCGGTCATGTAGTAAAAAGTGGGGAATGGTGTCCCATCGGCTAGTCGGGGTTTTGTCGCCACCACCAGCGGATGCCCGCAACGGCAGCGCGCCGCCACACCGATCACGTCGCGCGGGCTGCGCCCTAGATCCTGTTCGACCAGCTGCTCATCCCGTGTCGTCCACTGCCAGCCGTCGTCTGTTTCGCTCACCACCGTCATCCCTTCACTCTTCACCACTACCCGGCTGCAGATCCACAAGACCACTGGAAGCCGGCGGATGATCAGCGTCAATCATGGACTCCAAAAGCTTGGTTGACCACGGTTTTTGCGGGCCCTCAGCGACGGGGTGCGCCGAGTCCTCTTCCGTCGTCTCCGGCAGTCCCACCACGTTGTACAGTGTTTCTCCGGGCCACACGAACCCCAAACGCGCCCTAGCCTGCGCGGCCACATAGTTGGGGTCGTCCCATGCCGCCAACTGGCCTTCCAACTCCACGTTTCGCTGCCTGGCCGCCTCAACCTCAGCAAGCACCGCCTTGTGTTCCTGCTCTTGGCTGTACCAACGAATCCCGACCGGTAAAAGGTTGAACCCTAAAACTCCGGCGACAACGGCGACAACAATTAGTTTTACAGACCCCGATAGTCCGGCAAACCGCCGTTTTCGGGGGGTCTTTTCACGATCGAAGAGGTTTTTGGGTTTCTGCCGGCCCGGAGTTTCGGCTCGCCGTTTCTCCGTGGCGCTGCGCCAGACCTTTTGCTCCCTGACGCGTGAGGGAGCAGGCTGCAAAGCTTCTTTTTCCGGCTCAGCACCCACCTTCGGGAGCGGCCTGGATCTTTCGGGTAGCTCAACACCTTGACGTCGCGGCGGACGCCTAGGCGGAGCAGGAAGATTTGAAGAAGCCATGGGTTTCAGTCTGCGATAGGCGCGCAAGGACAGTCACAAGACGCGCCAGTGTGATGACGGGTTGGGAAAGAAGTGGCGGGGGCCGCCACCGTGGCGACCCCCGCTAAATCCTTTATCGGATAGTGCTATCTAGGATTACAGTGCTGCGCGCGGGAAAGCCGACTTGCCTGCGTAGGAAGCCTGATCGCCCAGGTCCTCTTCAATACGCAGCAGCTGGTTGTACTTCTCCACCCGCTCGCTTCGTGCCGGGGCACCGGTCTTGATCTGACCGGAGTTGGTCGCGACCGACAGGTCTGCAATGAAGGTGTCACCGGTTTCGCCACTACGGTGGCTGGTCATGGTCTTGTAGCCAGCGCGGTGCGCATCCTCGATCGCCTGCAGCGTTTCAGTGAGAGTGCCGATCTGGTTCACCTTCACCAAAAGTGCGTTAGCGGTGTGAGAGTCGATACCGCGGGCTAGGCGCTCCGGGTTCGTCACGAAAAGGTCGTCACCAACCAGCTGAACGCGGTCACCCACAGCGTCGGTGAGTGCCTTCCAAGCGTCCCACTCATCTTCCGACAGGGGGTCTTCAATGGAAACCAAGGGGTAGTCGGTGATCAGTTTCTCGTAGTAGCGGACCATGTAGTCGGTGGAGCGAGGCTCACCTTCAAACATGTAGGCACCGTCTTCAAAGAATTCGGTTGCCGCCACGTCAAGTGCCAAGGCAACATCAGCGCCAGGTTCATATCCGGCTCGCTTGATGGCTTCAACGATCAGGTCTAGGGCTTCCTGGTTGGAATCCAAGTTCGGAGCGAAGCCACCTTCGTCACCAAGTCCGGTCGACATGCCGCGTTCCTTGATGACGTCTTTCAGCGTGTGGTACACCTCTGCACCCATGCGCAGCGCCTCACGGAACGTTGAAGCGCCAACGGGAGCAATCATGAACTCCTGGATGTCGACGTTGGTGTCAGCGTGGGAGCCACCGTTCAAAATGTTCATCATGGGAACGGGGAGCACGTGAGCGTTAGGTCCACCCAAGTATTCGTAAAGCGGCAGATCAGAGGAGTCCGCGGCGGCACGAGCCACAGCCAAAGACACACCCAGCATGGCGTTGGCGCCAACGGAAGCCTTGTTAGGGGTGCCGTCAATTTCAATCATGGCCAAGTCAACTTCGCGCTGATCGCGGGCGTCCAAGCCAATAATTTCGGGGGCCAGCACTTCGGTTACGGCAGCGACCGCTTCCTCAACACCCTTGCCCATGTAGCGTCCCTTGTCACCGTCACGACGTTCAACGGCTTCAAACATTCCGGTGGATGCTCCTGAGGGCACGGCAGCGCGACCTACAACGCCGTCCTCAAGCAGCACCTCTACCTCAACAGTTGGGTTGCCGCGTGAGTCCAGAATCTCGCGTGCCAGGATTTCTTCGATCATTGCCACAGTGTTTCTCCTTGATTGATTAGGTGTGGTTTTAAAGTATTTGTTAGCGGGCGCTAGGCACTGTTTAGGGCTGCTGCGCTGCCGGCGCGCTATAGCGAGGATTCAGTTCAACTTCAGCCAAGTAAGCAAGCGCGTCCAGCTCTTCTGCTTGCCCCGCTTGGCCGACCCGCAAGGAAACAAGCTGGGAATTCATGTAGCGCATCATGCCCGGACCTAAATCTTCGGCCCTAAAGGGTGCTCCAGCCATTTGTAAGGTCAGGTCGGCTTCTTCCAAGACTTCTTCTTGAGTCATTGTGAATCCCAGCTCTTCGGCTGCGTCCAGGTACGCCTGAGCCTGCGCTAATGCTTGGATCACGTAGTTGCGGGGGAGCTCTTGGCCTGAAATCGCTAGCTCATCATCAATGAGGCTAGTAACTTCATCTTCCGAAATGGCCGTCCCATTCACGATCACCGCAGCATTCGGATGGGTTCCGCCGCCACTGCAGGCAGAAACGGAAAAGGCCAAGCCAATGGCAGCTAACGCTAAGCCGACGCGCTGGGCGAATGTGACACGTGTTTTCCGGTTTGCAGCGCCCACTAAGTCTCCTTGCAATTGACGACAACCCCGCCCATTCTACGCCAAATCGCTACGGCGCCTAAACGGGCTGTTCCACAGTCTTTGGCAGTGCCAAAGCGCCGTCAAGTAGCTTTTCAACCCACGCAATAAGTTCCCCATCCACAGGCGGTGTTTGCCCCATCCGCCCGGGCCTAGTGAGCGGCACCAAGACCTGGCGGACAGCGGGCTTTATAACCGACCCCGGGTAGAGACGCTGCAGGCGCATTGCCTGAGATTCACGCAGCTGAATGGGGGCAATCCGCAAATAGTTGCCCTGGGTGACAAGCTCATCGATGCCCCTAGCCCGTAGTTTTCGCCGCAGCCTGGCCAACTGCAAAAGCAGTTCAACTTCATCCGGAATCGGCCCGTAGCGGTCCAGCAGTTCGTCCCGCAGTTCTTTCTCGGCAACCTCAGAGTCCAGTTGGGCAATGCGCCCGTAGGTCTCAATCCGCAAGCGCTCCCCGGAAACATAGGACTCAGGCAAGTGCGCGTCGACAGCGATTTCTACACGGACGTCTTTCGTGTCCGCAGAAGCATCGCCGCGAAACGCTGCAACCGCTTCAGAAACCATCCGCACGTACAGGTCAAACCCGACACCTTCGATGTGTCCAGATTGGGCGCCACCCAAAAGGTTCCCAGCCCCGCGAATCTCCAGGTCCTTTTGCGCCACCGCTAGCCCTGACCCCAAGTCAGTGTTGGCAGCAATTGTTCGCAGGCGTTCCAAAGCTGTCTCTGACAAAGTCTTGTCAGCCCTATAGAAGAAGTAGGCGTAGGCGCGCTCACGGCCTCTTCCCACACGTCCGCGAAGCTGGTGCAGTTGGGACAGCCCAAATGCGTCCGCTCTGTCCACGATCAACGTGTTGGCATTCGCAATGTCCAGTCCCGTTTCGATGATGGTCGTTGAAACCAGAACGTCGAATTCGTGGTTCCAAAAGTCAATCATTACTTTTTCTAACTCAGTTTCGGACAGTTTGCCGTGAGCTACCCGAACCCGCGCCTCCGGCACCAACTCCTGTAGTTTGGCGGCCACTGAGTTAATCGATTCGACCCGGTTGTGAACGTAGAAAACCTGGCCGTCCCGCAGTAATTCGCGCCTGATTGCCGCCGCAATTTGAGCGTCCTGGTGGGCGCCAACGTACGTGAGAACGGGTTGGCGTTCCTCGGGAGGGGTGGCGAGGACCGACATTTCACGTATCCCCGCGACCGCCATTTCAAGAGTACGAGGAATTGGTGTCGCCGACATCGACAGCACATCAACATCGGTGCGCAGGGCTTTCAGTGTCTCTTTGTGCTCCACCCCAAAGCGCTGCTCCTCATCAACGATCACCAAACCTAAGTCTTTGAAGGTGACCGTTCCCGTGAGAAGGGTGTGCGTACCGATCACAAGGTCGATACTGCCATCAGCCAATCCAGCTTTCACTGCGTCAGCTTCCTTTTTAGAAGAAAACCGTGACAGTGTGGCGACTTCGACGGGAAACCCTGAGTATCTTTCGATGAACGTGTCGTAGTGCTGGTTGGCCAAAAGGGTTGTGGGAACCAAAACGGCGACCTGTTTCCCGTCCTGAATAGCTTTAAACGCTGCCCGAACTGCAACCTCTGTCTTCCCGTAACCCACGTCGCCAGTGAGCAGGCGGTCCATGGGGACACTGCGCTCCATGTCCGCTTTGACCTCATCAATGGTCGCCAGCTGGTCTGGGGTCTCCACAAACTCAAAAGCATCTTCCAGCTCACGCTGCCAAGGAGTGTCGGGGGAGAAAGCGTGACCGCTTGCGGCCGTGCGGGCCGCATACAAGCGCACTAGTTCTGCCGCTATCTCCCGAACAGCTTTGCGTGCCTTCTGTTTGGTTTTGGCCCAGTCGGTACCTCCCATTCGGGATAGCCGCGGAACGTCTGATCCCGTGTAGCGGGAAACTTGGTCCAGGGAAGAAGTGGGGACGTAAAGACGGTCGGGCGCCTGACCTTTGCGTGACGCCAAATACTCAATCACAAGGTAGTCGCGTTGAATGCTGGCACCCGTTGAGTTGGTGGTGGTGCGCGTCGTCATTTCCACGAAGCGACCAACGCCGTGTTGTTCGTGGACTACGTGGTCACCCGCTTGAAGTGTCAGCGGGTCAATGCGCGCGCGGCGTTTGGAAGGCAGCTTGCGCATGTCTTTGGTGGAGGTGCCGCCGCGTCCCGTCAGGTCGGCTTCGGTGAGCACTGCCAGCTTTTGTTCCCCCATAACGAACCCGGAGCCACTTGGCGTGGGGATCACAGCAACAACTGCGCTATCTCTTTGCGACCAGGCTTCTTCAACCCTGGCCGCGACATCTGCTTCCCCTAAGACCGCAGCCACACGCCTAGCGGCCCCTTGGGCTGGAACTGTAACGATCAGTTCCCAGTGATCTTTTGAAAGCTCCGCTAGATCTTTGCTGGCTTGGGCTAGATCGCCACGGTAGGGGCGCACTTCGCGGGCCCCAACTTGAGCAAGGCGGGGAGAAACCACAACAGCGGGCGCGGTCCCACCGCTAGCCGCAGTGGCAGCTGGTTGGGTTTCCTCGGCCAACTCAGGCGGTGGCAACGCCGTGAACGACCACCACCCACCGCCGTAAGATCCCTCCCACTGATCCTCCAGGGGGATGAAAGAACCCTTTTGCAGGTCTAGGGGCGGCGGTGCCCCATCTGCCGCGCTCCCCCACGCGGCCTGGAGAAACTCCTGGGCCGTAGCAATGAGGTCGGTGCTGCGGGAACGGATATCCTCGCTCTCATCCAGAACATAAAGCGTTCCCGTGGGAAGTAGTTCCGTAAGCGGCACCATCTGTTCCACCAAAAGTGGAGCTAGCGACTCCACTCCCGGCGCGTAGATTCCCTCCGCAGCTAGTTCCAAGAGTTCTGCGGCGTTGCGATGCTCATCCCGAACCTGCTGTGCCCGGGCGCGGACGGTATCCGTGAGCAAGAGCTCCCGGGCTGGCGGCGCCCACAAGCCTTCCTCTGCCGAACCTAACGCACGCTGGTCGGAAAGGTTGAACCAACGAACGTCCTCCACCTCATCCCCAAAAAACTCAACGCGAGTTGGGTGGGCTGCCGTGGGAACAAAAACATCCACTATGGAACCGCGAACCGCTACCTGGCCGCGTCCTTCCACTATGTCCACGCCCTGATACCCCAGGTCCGTGAGGTTAGCGACCAGTTCGTCACGGTCCACCCAGTCGCCCGCACGAACCGCGACCGGTTCTATCTGTGCAGAAGAAGAAATAATGGGCTGCATGAACGCCCGTATCGGAACAACCAGGGCCGAAATGGGGCCGCTGTCCGCCCGCGTTGGATCTGGGTTAGTAAGGCGGCGCAGCACCGCGGTTCGCCTAGCCATCGTGTCAACCTGAGGGGACAGGCGCTCATGGGGAAGTGTCTCCCAGGAAGGAAACACTTCGACACCGTCCATCCACGACTGGAGGGAAGCAGCGAAGCGCTCTGCCCGGCGCCCCGAAGCGGTCACGACAACAACGGGACCCTTTTTCGCATTGCGAGCTTGCGCCGCCAGGGCAATCACTGCCGGCCGGAGCCCTTCCGGCAAAACTAAGGTGCCCGTCCCAGGCTTGGTCATTTCCGGCACAGTTACTGCCAGCGCCGGATCTTTCCCAATCTCCTCCAGCAGTTGCCTCAATGGGTTCAACGCGCATCCTTTGTGTGCAGGGACATTTGGGCTTTCGTGAACCCAAGTTCGGCCACTTCTAAAGCCCAGTCGGCCGCGATCTGGTAGGTGACATCCCACTGCTCGCGGTCTTTAGTGGGAATAGTCGAAAGGACGTAACGCGCCGGATCCATGCGGCCCGGGGGCCTCCCAATCCCTATGCGTAACCGCCGGTAGTCGGGGGTTCGTAAGGCGTCAGTGACCGATTTCAGCCCGTTGTGACCGCCGCTGCCACCACCCGTTTTTAGTCTCAGGTCGTGCGCGGGCAGATCCAACTCGTCGTGTACGACCAACACGTTTTCGGGCGGAATCTTCTCATAGTCCGCAATCCCTGCCAATGCGGGACCTTGAATGTTCATGAACGTTTTTGCGTAGCCCAAAAGGACCGGGATGTTTCCCTGCTGCGTCGGCAGGCTGATGCGTGCCACTTGCGCTTGCCCACGGTGACGTTTGAAACGGGCGCCGGACGAGGCTGCGATGAGTTCAACAACTGCCCGCCCCACGTTGTGGAAAGTGTTGACGTACTGTTTTCCAGGATTACCCAAACCGACTATCAGCCACGGCCGCACGTTCGACATTCTTTCCCCTCACTGATGCCCAGCGTTCAAGTTTATCCGCACCGCTTACCTCTGTAGAATGGCCGCTGTCTCAAAAAAGCTAGATGCCGGGGTCAAATGTTCCTTCCTGAACGCGCCGACAATGAAGAGTGGCTGGGTGTGGTTATCGCGGTTCCAGAACCGTGGAAAACGCAAATCACAGAGCTGCGGGCGCAAGCCGGGGACCCCAACGCGTTAAAGGTCGCCCCGCACATCACGCTGATGCCTCCTCTTGCCGTGGCCCAATCGCTGCGCGAAGAAGTGTTTGAGCACCTGCAAAAGCTAGCCAGTCAGCAGCGGCCGTTCCAAGTGGAGCTGGATGGCTCCGGATCTTTCGAACCGGTGTCTCCAGTTTCTTTTTTAAAGGTTTCGACCGGCGCCAAACAGTGTGCTCAACTGGCAGAGGACATCCGTAGCGGTCCCTTAGATTACGCGCTGCGTTTCCCCTACCACGCACATGTCACCTTGGCGCACAAAGTTTCCCCTGCTGCCCTGCAAACCACGCTTGCCCGTGCCGCGAATTTTCGTGCCGCCTGGATGGTGCCCGGATTCAGGGTTGACAGGGTGGAGGCCGACGGAACCTACACTTCAGCAGCCCTGTTTGAGTTCACAGGCAGTTCCGCGTAGGTCGTTTCGCATAGACGCGGCACAATCGGAGAATGACCACCCCCGTTGTAGATAATTCTTCTCCTGCTTCAGACGATGTGACGTATGAGGTTCTAACTGAGAGCCAGTGGCGCCTCCACGAAATTGATATTGCGGCCGCGTTCGCGCAAAAAGGTCTGAAGAAAAAGATTGATGCCCTAACGCAGGTTTACCGCCACTCTCGCGTCGGTCGAGCCTTTAACCGCTACACGTTTCAGCGCGGCAAAGTTCTGGCCGGTGGAATTTCCTACATGGCGCTGTTCTCTATGGCGGCCGCAATCACAGTTGTATGGACAGTCTTTGCACACCTGTTTGCTTCCAACCCGCACTTCCAAGAAACGGCGGTGCAAACCCTTAACTCGTTGCTCCCAGGGATCATGGAAGACACCGCCCACGACAAAGAGGGTCTGCTGGACCCCAACAGCGTCGGGATTGCCCGTACCAGCCTGGTCATGGGAATCATCGCTTTTGGTGTCGCACTGTTTTCCGCGTCCCGGGTTGTTCGCTATATCAGCGACGGAATCCGCGCAATGTTTGGCCTGCTCCCATTTCCACAAAGCGTGATTGGTACCTACTCCCGGTTCTTCTTAGGCTTTGGCCTGCTCACGTTAGCGGTTGTGGCAAACGCGATCTTGTCTGTCCTTTTCAACTGGCTCCACGGCATATTGGCGGACCTGTTTCCGCTGATTCGCTGGCTGCAGGACTCTATTGCTTTGGACCTGGTCTCAACCATTGCTCCGATCGTGGCGAACTTCGTGATCTTCCCGCTGTTCATTCGCTACGTGGCAGCCATCAGGGTGCCTAGGCGCACCCTCCTTTATGGGTCAGCAGCATTTGCTCTTGCCTCCGGGCTGCTATCGGCCGTGGGCTCAAAGGTTGTTGGCTCCACCGATGACCCAATCGTGGCGGCTGCTGCCACCGCCGGAACCCTGCTGGTGTGGATCAACGTCGTGGCTCGCATTGCCCTCATGATTTGTGCGTGGATGGCGAACCCGCCCGCTGTGATTGCCAAGGTGAGACCGCAGGACATAAACGCTAAAGAGGTCCCCAACTACGTGACGCTGTCCGATCCAAAGACGTTGGAATGGCCGTTCCACCCGATCTCAGGCGACCTAATCCCGTCCCTGCCTGCTAGCCAGGTGAACCTGGACGAACCCGCGGAGGACCAAGTGTCCGCTTCCTTGAACCCGCTGACCCCCATGCCACAACTGGGTCCCAACACGGTGGAGTGGACCAGCATGTTCACCGAAGAAGAGATCAAGGCACAGCAGGTGGCACACGACCGGGCTGCACTAGGTCAAACTAAGAAGGGCCGCCAGCAACTGAAGGCTGAGAAGCGAGCCGACAAGGCTGACAGGGCCAGCAAGGCTGACAAAACAGCAGCGGAACAGTCAGAGCTGGAAACCGAAAATGAGCCAAAAAACGACAACCCAGAAAACAACGACTCAGAATAAGTAGTCGACGGTGACCGGCGCATGGTCGGAAAAACGTGTGTCCCAACTGGGTGCGCGGAAAATTGAGAATGAGCGTGCGCTGGCTCCAAGTTTGGGTGTGGCGTAGTGGTAGTCGATCCTCCACCCGGTGTCATTGTCATAGGCTTTTCCGCGCCAAGACCACCAGGAGTAAGGCCCCGGCGTAGGGCCCGCTAGTGACCGCACGACATCCACCCACCCCTGCTCCACCCAGCCGTCCAAGTAGGCGATTTCTTCATCGAGTGCACCGGACCGCTTGTTGTGGTTGGGTTTCCAGTTCTTCAGGTCCAACGGTCCACGTACAACGTTGTAGTCTCCGGCGACAACACTGTCGATGGCGTCGCTGGAGTGTGCCTGCTCCAGTAGTTCCTGGAAACGTTTGGAGAGGGCCCGCAGGTGTCCCATCTTGGCGTCTTGCTTAGGACTGCCCGCCTCTCCAGCATGAAAGTAGGCGGAGACAACACGCAGCGGTGTCCCGGAAGGCGTCTCCAAGAAAGCTTCAATCCAGCGTCCGCTGTGGTGGTCCTCGTCCGCCCCCTCCAAACCAAATACCGGCTGTTCCTTGGATGCCCAAGCAACCTTTTGGGAGTCCGCCCGAACAGCAACCCCAACCCCAGCGCGACCTTTGAGGCGACTGGGGTGGATGACGCTTTCCCACTGCTTTCCAAGAATGTCTTCCGCAATTTCTGGTTCAGCGCGAACCTCTTGCATCAGGAGCACATCCGGGGCCGCTTCCTCCAGCCAATCTAGGAACCCGCGCCGGTGGGCTGCCCTGATCCCATTCAAGTTGATGCTGGTAATGCGGATGGTTCGTTGTTCGCTCACGTGGCCAGTATGCCCGCAATTGGGATCAGTAGGATGAGGTCATGAGTCACGAAAGCCATTCCCACAGTCACGCCAGCGCTTCAAAACAGCGGTTAGTTTGGGCACTGGTGGTCACTGCCCTAGTGATGCTTGCGGAAATTGTTGGTGCGTGGCTGTCCGGGTCGCTGGCTCTTTTAGCTGATGCAGCCCACATGCTGGTGGATTCCATGGGCCTTGTGGTGGCCCTTAGTGCCACTATTTTGATGACGCGTCCCCGGTCTGAAAAACGTACCTGGGGTTTTGCTAGAGCCGAAGTACTAGCCGCCGGGCTGCAAGCCGGCATCCTGATTGGCCTGGCGGCTTTTATCGGAGTGGAAGCAGTAAAACGCCTTGAAGAACCCACGGTGGTCATTGTGGGGCCAATGCTTTGGGTTGGGGCCTTTGGTTTGCTTGGCGGCCTGATCTCCATGCGAATCTTGGCCGGGGGACGCAACGACTCTTTGAACATGAAGGCCGCCTTCTTAGAAGTGATGTCAGATGCGCTTGGCTCTGTTGCAGTGCTAGTTGCGGCCGCAGTTTTAGCTACCACCGGCTGGCCCTACGCCGACTCTGTCGCCTCCTTAGCCATTGCTGTGCTGATCGGTTTCCGCGCCTTCTTTGTTCTGCGCCAATCCGTGCGCATCCTCATGGAAACAGCTCCCAGCGGACTTGGTGTTGGGGAGGTGCGGCAGCGACTGCTAGCGAACCCTTCGGTTTTGAGCGTGCACGACCTTCACGCTTCGGTGATTGGAACGGGCATCAACGTGCTCACCGCCCACGTAGTTGTCGACGATCAGTGCATCGAGCAGGGCAGAACTGTAGATGTTCTGCACCAGTTACAAGAGTCACTTGAAGACTTGCCCGTCGACTTGAACCACGTGACCTTACAGATTGAGTCGGAAAAACACACTGGGCACGAAGAATTGGCCCACTAGGTTCGCCCACTAATTCTGTTCGGCTAGCTCCACTACGTTTGCCAGTAGCATTGCCCGTGTCATGGGTCCGACCCCACCGGGGTTGGGGCTCACGAAGTACGCAATGTCGGCAACATCTTCGGCCACGTCGCCAGCAATCTTGCCGTCAACCCTGGCCACTCCAACATCAACCACGGTTGCGCCCGGTTTCACCATGTCAGCAGTGATCAGTCCTGGAACCCCCGCAGCAGCAATGATCACGTCCGCAGCCTTAGTTTGCTCCGCCAGATCCTTTGTTCCCGTGTGGCACAGAACTGCGGTCGCCCCAACGGCACGCGTCGTGAGGAGCAGTGACAGTGGCCGGCCAACGGTAAGGCCCCTTCCAACCACCGCTACCTGCGCCCCGTTTAGGTCAACTCCGTTTAGGAGCAGCAGTTCAACAATGCCGCGCGGCGTACAAGGACGCGGGAACACTTCCGTGCCCGAAATATCATCCACCAGTCGCCCCAAATTAAAGGGGTGCAGGCCATCCGCATCTTTGTTTGGGTCCATGCGCGCCAAAAGCTTGCTGGCATCCAAGTGTGCTGGCAACGGGAGTTGAATGATGAAGCCACTGCAGGCAGGATCAGCGTTCAGCTGATCGATAGCTGCCTCCACCTGCTCTTTCGTTGCGTCTTCAGGCAACCGCACATCAATTGAGCGGATACCTACCTCATCGCAGTCCTTGTGCTTGGCTGCAACGTACACCTCTGAAGCAGGATCTGCACCAACAAGCAAAGTCCCTAGGCCCGGAACTATTCCCTGCTTGCCAAGCTGCTCCACCCGCAACTTCAGTTCATCTTTAATGTCGCTGGCAGCCTTCGCCCCGTCCAACGGTTTGGCTGACCCAGCCCACGGGTACCTCATTGCACCAAGTCCGGGTAGAGGGGATACTTTTCGGCCAGCTCATCGACCCTGCGACGCAGGCCCGCTTGGTCAACGTTGCCGTCCACCGCTTGCACCAAAGCCTGCGCAATGATGTCGGCAACCTGCGCAAAGTCTTCGTCCTGGAAACCGCGGGTTGCCAGGGCCGGCGTTCCAATGCGCAAACCAGAAGTCACCCTTGGCGGCCTGGGGTCAAATGGGACCGCGTTACGGTTGACGGTGATGCCGATGGAATGCAACAGATCCTCGCCATCTTGACCAGTCAGCGGAGAGTTTTCTAGATCTACCAGGACCAAGTGCACGTCGGTCCCACCCGTCAGCACTGTGATTCCGCGGGACGCCACATCTTCTTCCATTAGCCGCTGGGCAATCAGGTTAGCCCCGCGCAAAGTGCGCTCCTGCTTTTCCTTGAACTCTGGCGTACCAGCCAGTTTGAACGTGACTGCTTTTGCGGCAACGGCGTGCATCAGCGGCCCGCCCTGTTCCCCGGGGAATAAAGCAGAGTTGAGTTTCTTACCCCACTGCTCCCCGCGACCGCTAAGGATCATTCCGGAGCGCGGGCCGCCCAAGGTTTTGTGGACGGTGGAGGTGACCACGTCTGCGTAAGGGATGGGCGAGGGGTGCACGCCAGCCGCGACCAACCCCGCGAAGTGGGCCATGTCGACCCACAGGGCCGCACCCACCTCATCCGCAATTTCGCGGAACGCCGCGAAATCTAGGTGACGAGGATAGGCGGACCAGCCAGCAATCAACACTGCCGGCTGGACCTCTAAAGCCCGCTGTCGGACCCTATCCATGTCCACGACGTAACTGTCCCGTTCCACCCCGTACGTGTGCGGTTCGTAGAAGCGTCCCGAAAAGTTCAACTTCATTCCGTGGGTGAGGTGTCCGCCGTGAGCCAGCTCCATACCCAGAAGCCGGTCTCCTGGTTTTGCCATAGCCATAAGCGCAGCAGCGTTCGCCTGAGCACCAGCGTGGGGTTGCACGTTGGCGTAATCGGCACCAAACAGCTCCTTAGCGCGCTCGATAGCAAGATCCTCAGCCACGTCAACCCATTCGCAGCCACCGTAGTAGCGGCGGCCCGGATAGCCTTCCGCATACTTGTTGGTGAGTACGGAACCTTGAGCTTGCAGCACTGCCCTGGGAACGAAGTTCTCAGAAGCAATCATTTCTAGGGTCGCCCGCTGACGGCCCAGTTCGCCTTCTAAAACTTCGGCGATCTGGGGGTCAACCAGCTCAATGGGATCAGTTGCGGTCGTGTTGGTCACCTATTCTCCTTGCGTCCAACGTTGCGAAAAACTAGATGAAGCCCAGTTCTTTCACCGCGTCGTATTCTTCCTGCAACATCTTAATGTTGTGCTCGATGCCCACTTTCGTGCCTTCGGGCAGGTCCAAGCCGTCAACAATCTGCCAGTCTCCCCCATCTGAAACTGCTGGCAGACCAAACGACAAGCCCTTCGGCACCCCGTAGTGGGTTCCATCGCTGTAAGCACCAACGGTGACGAACTGGCCGGGAGCGGTTCCGTTCACCCAGTCGTAGACGTGGTCGATAGCTGCAGAAGCTGCTGACGCTGCTGAAGAAGCTCCACGAGCCTCAATGATTGCGGCGCCGCGCTTGGCAACGGTGGGGCGGAAGTAGTCGGCCAGCCACTCTTGCGTGACCAGCTCATCTGCGGGAGTACCGTCAACGGTTGCAAAAGAAACGTCGGGGTATTGGTCAGCAGAGTGGTTACCCCACACCACAATGTTCTCAATGTCGCGAACAGGAGTGTTGGTCTTCTTAGCCAGCTGCCACATCGCGCGGTTTTGGTCCAGGCGCATCATGGAGGTGAACCTTTGCGGTGGTACATCCGGTGCGTGGCTTTGGGCGATAACTGCGTTTGTGTTTGCGGGGTTGCCGACAACTAGCACCCGGATGTCTTCGGCAGCATGGTCGTTGATGGCCTTGCCCTGCGGGCCAAAGATCCCGGCATTTGCGGCTAGCAGATCTGCCCTTTCCATACCTTTTGTTCTGGGGCGTGCGCCAACCAGCATTGCTACTGACGTTCCATCAAATGCCTGGTTGGCGTCGTCGAAAACTTCAACGGAATCCAGCAGTGGGAAAGCGCAGTCGTGCAGTTCCATTGCTGTGCCTTCTGCGGCCTTCACTGCCTGTGGGATTTCCAACAGGTGCAGCTTGACGGGAACGTCCGGGCCAAAAAGCTGCCCGGAAGCGATACGGAACAGCATGGCGTAGCCGATGTTGCCTGCGGCTCCGGTGACGGTGACGATCTTGGGACTGGTCATTCTTACCCTCCTGGGCTCAAGGTTTTCCAAGGCAAGTCTAGGCTCCCCTAGTGCTTGCGGTGCGCTAAGTAGTAGTCGATCAGTTCGCGTGTGGACGGGTCCTGCTGGTCTAGGATCTTTCGATCCCCTTCTATTGCTGGCAGCAGCTGCATAGCCAGCACTTTGCCCAGCTCCACGCCCCACTGGTCAAAGGAGTCGACGCCCCAAACTGCGCCCTGCACGAACGTGAGGTGTTCGTAGAGGGAGACCAGCTGACCTAGGACGGCTGGGGTCAGGCTTGGAGCCATGATTGACGTGGAGGGTCGGTTGCCTGTGAACACGCGGGCACTAACCAGTTCTTCGGGAGTTCCCTCCTGTCGAACCTGCTCCTCAGTCTTGCCAAACGCCAGCGCTTTAGTTTGCGCAAAGAAGTTTGACAGGAACAGTTCGTGCATGTCCTGATCCCCGTCCTTCAAAGGCCAGTCGGGGTTCACGAAAGCAATGAAGTCTGAGGGAATCAGACGGGTTCCCTGGTGCAGCAGCTGGAAGAACGCATGCTGTCCGTTAGTTCCCGGTTCACCCCAGTAAACTTCGCCCGTGTCGTAGCTGACGACCTGACCGTCGGAGCGCACACTCTTCCCGTTGCTTTCCATGGTCATTTGCTGCAGGTACGCGGGGAATCGGTGCAGGTATTGAGAATAAGGGAGCACGGCGTGAGAGTCTGCTCC
>CAYFNQ010000023.1:3088-4713 GCA_964344535.1 uncultured Actinomyces sp. | reverse complement strand
CTAACGAGTCGATTAGCCAGGCGCGGACAACCTTCGCGTTAGTCAGTGTTTCCAACGTGGTGAACGTCTTGGAAGTGACAATGACTAGCGTGGTTTCAGGGTCAAGCCCCACCAACTTTTCACTGGCGTCAGCCGGGTCAATGTTCGAAATGAACCTGCCCTGCATCCCCGGCTTCACGTACCTGGCCAATGACTCATAGACCATCACCGGTCCTAGGTCGGACCCGCCAATACCAATGTTGACCACGGTGGTCAGCGGCTTCCCACTGACGCCTGTTAATTCTCCACTGCGCACCTTCCGGGCAAACTCATACATTTGCTCCCGCACAGCCCAAACCTGGGGAACAATGTCCTGCCCATCCAAAGTCAGGGAAGCAGATTTTGGTAGCCGCAGTGCCGTGTGCAGGACTGAGCGGCCTTCCGTGACGTTGATTTTTTCGCCTTGGAACATGGCGTCGCGCCGGGCCAGCACACCCGTTTGTTCGGCCAGAGCCTGCAACGTTTCTAAGACCGGCTCCGTGATCAAGTTTTTCGACAGGTCAACGTGCAGGTCTCCAGCTGTGAACGTCAGCTCCGAAGCCCTGTCCGGATCCTCTTCAAACCAGCCGGTCAGGTTGGGGACAAAATTCTCCGCTAGCTCCTCCAACTGCCCCCACGCAGCGGTGTCTTCGGGATTTACAACCTTGGTCAAGTCGGTCATCACTTGCCTTCTTCTCTAGCTACGTCAATTGCTTCGTTTAGAACTTCTTGAGTGGCAACAGAAACTGGTTCCACTCGCACCACCTCTAGCTTGCGTACCGGCTCATCATTTTCCGGCAGGGAAACCGTTTGCACGACTGGCAACAGGGTCAGCCACCACTGCTGCCACGGGCGTCGATTCCCCATGTCCAACGCCTCTTCCATCTGTGCCACAGGTGTCGTGTAAGTCCCGTCCCGACCAGTTCCCAGGTAGACGGCGCGGTTGTCCTTACTAGCGAATGAGTCCTCCAGATAGTTGGTGGCAGCCGCCGCCAACCGCGTCGCTAAAAGCCTGTCAAAGGGGGTTGGTTCCCCGCCTTGTTGGATGTAACCAAGCGCAGAGTCGCGAACATCAAACAGTCCCTCACCGGCAGCCTCAACTGCCCGTGCCACGAACTCCCTGTCGTAGTGGCTGGAAGTCTCCTCATTCATCACGACTAGGAACAATCTTCTGCCCAGTTCGAATGAGCGGCGCATAGCTGAAATGTCTTTCGACAGGTCATCAAGGGTAAGTGGCACCTCGTTGAGGAAAATGTATTCGGCCCCGGCTGAAATACCCGACATCATTGCTAGATAGCCGCACTTACGGCCCATTGCTTCAGCCACGAAACAACGCTTCGACGCTGCCGCTGACTCCTTGATTCGGTCCAGCGCCCAAACGTTGTTGTTGATTGCAGTGTCAGCCCCGACCGACAGCTCCGTGCCCGGCAGGTTGTTGTCGATGGACGCTGGGATAAGAACGGTAGGGATTGCCAAAGCTGGGAAGTGGGAGCGGGCTTTAGTCAGTTCGTCCACAGCAACGTAAGCGCTGAAACCGCCAATAACGATAAGGGCGTCTAGGTTGTGGCGCTCAATGGCGCGACCAAGAGCGTAAAACTCTTCCACCC
>CAYFNQ010000023.1:0-2988 GCA_964344535.1 uncultured Actinomyces sp. | reverse complement strand
CCTTCCTTCACCAGGTCCGCCACAGCCCTGGTGTCTTTAATGGCTTCGACCATGGGAAGTCGGGCGACCCGGTTGTGGCGCACCCCCAAAATGGCCGCGCTCCCATAGTTGTCTGGTTCAAAGATCTCCTGGACTGCCGCATAGCCCAGGACCGTGGACATCCAGCGGTCGTAGGCGCTTGGTGAGCCACCGCGCTGAACGTGACCTAGGACGGTAATCCGCGGGTCCTCGCCCAAACCTTCCCGTACCGCCTGCGCCACATCCTCGCTAGTAATTGGGTTACCCGCACGATCCTGGGCACCCTCTGCCACCAAAATCATCGATTCGCGGCGCCCGGCCCGGCGACCTTCCGCCAGTTTCGCGCAAATTTGTTCACGCCAATCCTCAGTAGCGGGGTCTTCGGGGGTGAAGACGTAGTCGGCACCGCCTGCGACTGCCGCCATGAGTGGTAGGTAACCGCAGCGCCGACCCATTACTTCAACGATGAACGTGCGTTGGTGAGAGGCCGCTGTCGATGCCAGCATGTCCATGGCTGAGACGATTCGCGCTAACGCTGTATCCGCGCCGATGGTCATGTCTGAGCCGACCAGGTCGTTGTCAATGGATCCAACCAACCCAACCAGGGTGAGCTCAGGGTGCTGCGCAGCAACTTCCTCACTGATGCGACCTTGCTCAACGAGGTCAGCAAGCAGCTGGGTCCATTCGCTGCGAAACTCATCAGCTCCCGCAAGCGAACCGTCGCCACCAATTACAACCAGGCGGTCAATACCGACCGCAAGCAGGTTCGCGCACGCTGTGAGCCGCCCGGAGTATTCCCGAAATTCGGCGCTGCGCGCAGTCCCAATCGCCGTGCCGCCTTGGGAAAGGATGCCACTAACTGACGTCCAGTCCATCTTTTTGATGGACTTGCCGCCGCGGATAGCCCCATCCCACCCCTCCAGGACGGCATACGGTTGCGCTCCGACAGCCAAAGCGGTTCGCACCACTGCGCGAACGGCCGCGTTCATCCCCTGGGCATCTCCCCCGGAGGTAAGGATCCCTAGCCGGTAGGGTTTTCCAGTCCGAGGATTTATGCCGTCAACGATCTCTTCACTCACGCGTGTCTGCTTCCGCTCTGACTGCCAGCACCTATTGGGCTAGGCGATTCTTCAAGTTTTCGTCGATTGCCGCTAGGAACTCCTCCGTGGTCAAGAAGGGTTCATCCGGGCCGATTAGAAGGGCCAGGTCCTTCGTCATTTTGCCTGACTCAACCGTTTTGATGACAACGTCTTCTAGCGTGGTGCAGAAGTTTTGCAGCTCCGCGTTTCCGTCAAGTTTCGCCCGGTGCGCTAGTCCCCGTGTCCAAGCGAAAATTGAGGCGATTGGGTTTGTGGAGGTTGGGTTGCCCGCCTGGTGTTGGCGGTAGTGGCGGGTGACTGTACCGTGAGCGGCTTCTGCTTCAACGGTTTGGCCGTCCGGTGTCATGAGCACGGAGGTCATGAGTCCAAGTGAACCAAATCCTTGCGCCACGATGTCTGACTGGACGTCTCCGTCATAGTTCTTTGTAGCCCAGACGTATCCGCCTTCCCACTTCAGTGCGGCGGCAACCATGTCGTCAATCAGGCGGTGTTCATACGTGAGCCCGGCTGCGTCAAACTGCTCCTTGTATTCGGTGTCAAAAACTTCTTGGAAGATGTCTTTGAACGCGCCGTCATAGGCCTTCAGGATGGTGTTTTTGGTGGACATGTAGACGGGGAATCCGCGCTGCAGTCCGTAGGCGAATGAGGCGCGCGCAAAGTCGCGGATCGAGTCGTTGAAGTTGTACATGCCCATGACAACCCCACCCGTTTCGGGGATTTGGACAACTTCAAATTCCATGGGTTCGGAGTCGTCGTCCGGGGTGAACGTCAACGTGACGGTGCCACCCGTTGGTGCTTTGAAGTCGGTGGCGCGGTACTGGTCCCCAAAAGCGTGGCGGCCAACAACAATTGGCTTAGTCCACGTGGGCACCAGGCGGGGAACATTGTCGATGATGATTGGTTCGCGGAAAATCACGCCGCCCAAAATGTTGCGGATGGTCCCGTTGGGGCTCCTCCACATGTTTTTGAGCCCAAACTCTTCAACGCGTGCTTCGTCCGGGGTGATGGTGGCGCACTTAATTCCAACGCCGTATTCCTTGATTGCCAACGCCGCGTCGACAGTGACTTGGTCGTCGGTCGCATCACGGTTTTGGATCGACAAATCGTAGTATTTGATGTCTAGGTCTAGGTACGGAAAGATCAGGCGGTCCTTGATGAACTGCCAGATGATTCGGGTCATTTCATCCCCGTCTAGATCTACTACCGGGTTTTCAACTTTGATCTTCGCCATTGATACGACTTGCCTTTCCTAATGTGACTACAGACAACGTGACTACAAACTAGATAGTTACAGTTCCACTCCAACGAAAACCGGTTCTGGAACAAGCTCAATGTCGAAGGCTTCCTTGACACCATCCCGAACCGTTCGTGCCAACTCAAGGATATCGTCAGAACTGGCCTGACCCCGGTTAGTTAGTGCCAGCACGTGCTTGCTTGACAAAGCAGCCTTGGCGTCGGGGTGGATGCGGTATCCCTTTTCGAACCCGGCGTTCGCTATCAGCCAGGCGGCTGAGGTTTTGGTGAGGTTTTCGCTGCCGCCCGGGGCTTTCCCAGCTGGAAAGCGAGGGGCTTTTGGTGGCAGTTTCTCTACCTGATCTGCGGTAAGCAAAGGGTTGGTGAAGAATGAGCCGGCAGACCAGGTGTCCTTATCCTGGCCGTCTAGAACCATACCCTTGGAACGTCGTAGCGCAAGGACGCTATCCCGGACCTGGGAGGACGGTGCCCGGTCTCCCACTTCAAGGCCCAGGTGCTTCGCTAGTTCTGCGTACCGAATTGGGGCTGAAAGACCGTCGGCGTCAAGCTTCAGCACAACATCCAGCACGACGTGGCGCGGAGTGTGTCCCCAGGGCTCCCCCAGTGATTGTTTCAG
>CAYFNQ010000022.1:0-21775 GCA_964344535.1 uncultured Actinomyces sp. | reverse complement strand
GGCAGCAAGTGACCAAGGGAAGGGGCTAAGAGCGCTTCGGGGATACGGGATAGCAAAAGGTGGGCCTGTCGAACGACAAGCCCACCCTTAGTAAGTTCTTCCAGTCCCTATCTATCTACTGCTTTATCTACTGCGCAGGAAAGTTCCTGGCAGACAGAGGGAACCTCAGAGTTGACGTACTAGTCCAGTGCAACAATCTCAACGGCGCTAGGGCCCTTGGGGGAGTCCTCGATGCGGAACTGCACCTTCTGCTCCTCATAAAGGTTGCGGATTCCGCTTCCCTCAATGTTGCTGTAGTGCGCAAAAACGTCTGCGGAACCATCATCAGGGGTGATGAAACCGAAGCCCTTCTGCGAGTTGAACCATTTGACGACACCAGTTGTTGGCTCAGCCATGAAAATCTCTTCCTTAACCGCGGTTGCTTCCAGTCCCGGCGGGACCGGTGGCAGTGACACTTCTTTGTTGCACCGCGGGAATAACCGAGCAGCACTTCTTGGAAACTGTGACTACAAGGAACACGGTAGCCCACGGAAGGGAGAAGGTGGTCATCCCATGCTTACCGCGGAATTGAGGCCAGGCGAAAGTAGTAATGCCAGCGGCCCTTCAGTTAGTGGTCTTCAGAAAACCCCAGCCAGGGTTGAGAATAGGGAAGTCAACCGGGAGTTGGTTCCGTCGTGCGGGTCCTATCGTCAACACCGGTCGCAGTGCCTAAGTGCCACGTAGATGCCGTATAGATAAGGAGAAGACAGTGGGAGTCTTAGAAAAGCTTGAAGAACTAGGTCTGGAGCTACCGGAAGTGCCCGCTCCTGTGGCGGCGTATGTCCCGGCGATGGTGGTTGGGGACTTAGTCCGAACGTCAGGGCAGCTGCCATTTCGTGACGGAGCCCTAGTGTCGGAAGGACTTTGCGGAACCGTGGCGGTCACGGAAGAACGGGCAACAAAAGCGGCTCGGCAAGCCGCCCTAAACGCACTCGCCGCAGCCGCAGCGGCAGCGGGAGGCGTAGAAAAGCTGGAGCGGGTCGTGAAAGTCGGCGTGTTCGTAGCTTCAACAGACCGTTTCTTCGCACAACCACTAGTCGCGAACGGGGCGTCCGAACTACTTAGTGAAGTGTTCGGACAGCCTCACATCCGCTCAGCCGTAGGTGTCGCAGCACTACCGCTCAACGCCACGGTTGAAGTTGAAGTCGACTTTGAACTAGCGAAGTAGCGCCAAACTAGGCGCTCACCTTCACCGCCTGCAAAATCTGGTCGACGGAATCCTTCGCGTCCCCAAACAGCATTTGAGTGTTGTCCTTGAAGAACAGTGGGTTCTGCACGCCCGCGTAGCCTGTCGCCATTGAACGTTTGAAAACCACCACGTTGTCGGCATCCCATACCTTTAATACGGGCATGCCGGCGATGGGGGATCCTGGTTCCTCAGCCGCAGGGTTCACGGTGTCATTCGCCCCGATAACCAAAACGGTGTCGACGTCTCCAAAATCATCGTTGACCTCGTCCATTTCCTTCACCACGTCATACGGGACTTTCGCTTCCGCTAAAAGAACATTCATGTGACCTGGAAGTCGGCCGGCGACCGGGTGAACGGCGAACTCAACATCCACACCCTTTTCACGCAGTGCTGCAGCCAGCTCCGCCACCGGGTATTGGGCCTGTGCTACCGCCATCCCGTAACCAGGAGTGATGACTACCTTGCGGGAACCCTCAAGCATCGCAGCCACCTGCTCAGCTGAAGTCTCCTGATATTCACCGTCGTCCCCGCCCGATGCAGCGGTCGATTCAGCAGCACCGAACCCGCCCAGGATCACGGAAATGAACGAACGGTTCATGGCCTTGGACATGATGTAGGACAGGAAGGCACCGGAAGCACCAACCAAAGCTCCAACGATAATCAGCAGGTCGTTGTTCAACATGAAGCCTGCAGCGGCAGCAGCCCAACCGGAGTAGGAGTTCAGCATCGATACGACAACAGGCATGTCGCCACCGCCGATAGCTGCAACCATGTGGAACCCAAGGATCAACGCAATAACTGTCATCGAAGCCAACGGCACCCAAGCAATCGGGTCGTCACCTGCGGCAATAAACCAAACCATCAGACCCACGGAGACAAGGATTGCTCCCAGGTTCCACCAGTTTCTGCCAGGGATAGTAAATGGTGCGCCAGAGACCTTGCCAGCCAGCTTCAAGTACGCGACAACAGAGCCCGTGAACGTAATGGCGCCAATGAACACACCTAGGAAAACCTCGCCAGCGTGGAACCCACCCAGCGCTGCAGCTTCCGCGTCGGGCGCCACGAAGGAGCTGTAACCCACCAAAACCGCTGCAAGACCAACGAAGCTGTGGAGCAACGCAATGAGCTCCGGCATCTCCGTCATCTCAACTTTTTGCGCTTTCCACAACCCGATTACCGCACCAATGCTCATGGCAACAGCAATCAGGATCGCTGTGACCAGCACGCCTTGTCCCGGCTCGCTGGACAGTGCCAACAGAATCGTTGCACCCAGCGCAATAGCCATTCCAATGATGCCGAAGTTATTGCCCTGCTTTGACGTCTCGTGTGAGGAAAGGCCACGCAGCGACAAAATGAAAAGGATCGCGGCCACCAGGTAAGCAAGTTTTACTCCGTGAACCGTCCAATACGCTCCCGTAGATGCATCCAAAACGTCGGGAGTTACTTCTGTAAGAACTGTAAGCACGTTGAGCCCTTAGCCTTTCTGGAACATTGTCAGCATGCGGCCCGTGACCCGGAACCCGCCGAAAATGTTGATCGAAGCAATGGTGATCGCAATGAAACTGATGATGCTGACCGCAAGGTTGTCTGACCCCACCTGCGTTATAGCCCCCACCAAGATGATGCCGGAAATAGCGTTCGTTACCGACATTAGAGGAGTGTGTAGAGAGTGGGCGACACCGGTAATCACGTAAAAACCAACCACAATCGCCAACACAAAAACCATGTAGTGGTCCAGTGCCATTACAGGAGTTGCAAGAACCAGCGCTGCCGCCAGCAGTGCTGCTGCAACCCCACCCAAAACCAGGCGGCGCCTCGAAGCTGCCTTCGCCTTAGCTTCCGCAGCGACGCGCGCAGCCTGGGCGGCTGGATCTTCCTGCTGCTCCACGGCAGTTACAGCCGAAACCTGAATGGGTGGCGGCGGGTACAGAATGTCCCTGTGGTAGGTGACCGTGATGGTGCGAACAATTTCGTCATCTAGGTCAATAACCAGTTGGCCGTCTTTTTCCGGTGTCATCAACTTCAACAAGTTGACAATGTTTTGACCGTAGAGCTGAGAAGACTGGGTGGGGAGCCTGCCCGCCAAGTCCGTCCAGCCAATGATGGTTACACCGTTGTCCGTGACAATGGATTCCCCTGCCACGGTCTGCGTGGTATTGCCCCCGTTAGCTGCTGCCATGTCAACGATGACGGATCCGGGTTTCATCGCCGCAATGGCCTCATCATCCAACAGGATCGGAGAAGTGCGTCCCGGGATATTCGCCGTAGTCACCACGATGTCGGAGCCGGCGGCCTGCTTGGCGTAAACCTCATTCGCAAGCTTCATCTGGTCTTCAGTAAGAGCCTTTGCATAGCCGTCCGTTGACTCCTGCTCAACAGAAGGCAGTGGCACGAAACGGGCCCCCATGGACTCGACCTGCTCACCCACTTCAGGCCTGACGTCAGTCGCAAACACTTCAGCACCCATAGAGTTGGCAGTCCCAATTGCCGCCAACCCCGCAACACCTGCACCAATGACGTAAACATTCGCGGGAGGCATTTTCCCAGCTGCCGTAACCTGCCCGGTGAACAGCCGGCCAAACTCATTTGCCGCCTCAATGACGGCACGGTAACCGGCAACGTTAGCTTGAGAAGACAGGACGTCCATGGCCTGAGCCCTGGAAATCCTAGGGATCATGTCCATGGCTAGCCCGGTGATGTCCGCGTCCGCCAGCTCCTGCAGAATTTCTGGGTGCCGGGCTGGAGCGATGCGGCTGATCAGCGTCGCGTCGGCGTGCATTGCCGCAATCTCACTGCTGGTTGGTTCATCCAGAGCTAGAACAATGTCAGCGCCTAAAGCCCCGGCGCGATCAACAATCGTCGCCCCCGCCTCTTGGTACTGGTAGTCAGGGTAACTAGCCTCATCACCAGCCCCAGCCTCAACAACTACTTCGTACCCCAGCTTTAACAGCTTTTCCACAGTGTCGGGCGTGGCAGCGACCAGGGGCTGATCCGGTCCCTGTTTAGGAACGCCTATTTGCATGCCTACTCCTTTTCCATAAAGCGAGCGCAACCTCAATGATAAGGGGGAGACCCCACATGGAAGACCTTATGAAATGTGACCCCCAGCCCCTAGACTCGGTAAAAGCCACGGGAACCCTCACGGGTTGAGAGAGGCAGCGCCTTAACCGTCGAACCTGAACCGGCTAATACCGGCGTAGGAAGAGCAGCCGTGGCCCGCAAAAGTAGTCACGGAGGAGAAATGGTCATTTCAGCAAGACTGCGCTGGCGAGTCGTCGACATCGTCACCGCTGCCGTCCTGGGCGTCGCCGTAGGTTTGATGATGATGGGCTGGAACGTCGCCGGAAAGTCACTTCGTACTGCCCTTGAGTTCCTTCCCGGCCTGAAGGGACTAGCATCCGGAATCTGGTTTATCGGAGGGCCACTGGGCGGCTTGGTGATCCGCAAACCCGGCGCTGCGATCTTTGTTGAAACGCTGGGAGCTGTCGTCTCCATGGCGCTGGGTTCCGCCTGGGGCATCCAAACCCTAATGTCCGGGCTGATCCAAGGAGCGGGTGCGGAACTTGGGTTCGCCCTGTTTGGCTATAAAAAGTTCGGCCCGGGTGTCGCGGCCTTATCCGGAGCGCTGGCTGGACTGTTCGCAATGCCGTTTGAAGGGGTGGCCTACGGCTACTTCGCCCTCTCCTTACAATTCCAGGTCGTTTACTGGATCAGTTCTATAGTTTCCGGGGCCGTCCTGGGCGGGTTGTTGGCCTGGGTGTTAGTACGAGGGCTAGCAAGGACCGGCGTTCTCAACCGATTTGCGTCGGGGAAAGAATATGCGCGTCGGGTCTAAAAACGGGATAGTTGCGAAAGACTTCGGATGGCGTCACACGGGCCGCAAAGCCTGGGCCCTAAGAGACGTTTCGTTTCAAATTGAACCCGGGGAGCGGGTGCTCTTGGTCGGCGCCTCGGGTTCCGGTAAATCGACGCTCCTGCACGCTTTAGCCGGAGTACTAAACCCCGAAGAAGGCGAGGCGCCCGGCGAGCTAACCCTGAATGGCAACGACTCCTCAGACCCCACCCTGCGGACCCAAGCTGGCTTAGTCCAGCAGGACCCAGACTCCCAAGTGGTCATGGAAACAATCGGGGACGAAGTGGCTTTCGGGTTGGAAAACCTTGGGGTTGCCCCGGCAGAAATCTGGCCTAGGGTAGAAAAAGCCCTAGCCCAAGTCGGGTTGGACCTTCCGCTAGACCACTCAACCTTTGCTCTTTCCGGGGGACAAAAACAACGCCTAGCCTTGGCAGCCAGTTTGGCAATGCGCCCCCAACTACTGCTCCTGGATGAACCCACCGCAAACCTGGATCCGGAAGGCGCATCTGAGTTGCGTGAACAAGTGGCGCGGGTGCAAAAAGAAACGGGCTCCACACTGATCGTGGTGGAGCACAACCTGGAACCGTGGCTGGACCAAATTGACCGAATCATCGTCCTAGATGACGGCAAGGTTTTAGCAGACGGAAACCCCGAAGAGGTGCTGGCCCAAAACAGTGAGCTGCTGCGGGACGCCGGAGTGTGGGTACCTGGAGAATCGGTGGAGCAGCTGATTGAACTGACGGGGTCCTCGGACGAAAATCCCTTGGGCCGCCCACTCATTTCTGCGGAAAATCTTCAAGTCGGGTATTCGGCAGGCGCCGAAATTGCCAAGGTCTCCCACGCAGACTTCCCCGCTGGTTCCGTAACGTCGCTACAGGGGCCCAACGGGAGCGGAAAAACAACGTTGGCTCTGACGCTCGCCGGCCTGTTGGACAAGTTGGGGGGAGAACTCACCGTCGACGAAGAATTGCGAGGTGACTTGCCGGCCGACCCCAACCAGTGGGAAAGCAAAGACCTACTGGGGAAAATTGCCATGGTTTTCCAAGAGCCCGGATACCAATTTGTGACGAACACGGTGGAAGAAGAATTAGCCCTGGGCCTGAAACTCAAAGACCCCGACGGGCCAGTTGAAGAAACGGTGAACCGGTTCCTAAAGGAGTTGCACCTAGAACACCTGCGTCACGCGCACCCACTTAGTTTGTCAGGAGGCGAAAAGCGCCGACTGTCAGTTGCCACCGCCTTGGTGAACCAGCCGGAAGTCTTGGTTTTGGACGAACCAACGTTTGGGCAAGATCGCAACACTTGGATCTCACTGGTTGCGATGTTGAAAGGTTTAGCCAATGCCGGGACCACCCTCATTTCCTCAACCCACGACGACAAATTCGTGCAGGTGATGGGTGGCAGGGCGATCCACCTGCCTAGAAACCCAGAAAAACCAGTGCAACGGGTCGAAGACCGGCCAAACCGGCTATCCGGCGTGAACCCGGTCTTCCAGCTCCTAGCCCTCCTGATTGCAACGGTCCCTTTAATGTTGACAATCGATCCCGTCAGCCCAGCCGTTGCCCTAGCAATAGAAGCCGTCGTCTTTGCAGCACTTGGGTTCAAACCCAAGCAGGTGCTCAAAAGGATCTGGCCACTACTCATCGCCACTCCTTTGGCCGTCGTCTCCCTGCTTCTCTACGGGGTGCCGGGAGGGCAGATCTACTGGGAGTTCGGGCCAGCAGCAATCAGCGACAACTCCATCACGTTGGCAGTATCAATGGGGCTGCGAGTCCTGGCGGTAGGGATCCCCTCCATCCTCATCCTTTCCGAACTGAAACCCACACCGCTGGCCGACGCTTTGACTCAAACTGCCCGCCTCCCGTCACGTTTCGTGTTGTCGGCCCTAGCTGGGCTGCGGATGCTGACACTCATGCTGGCCGACTGGAAAGCACTACTGCGCGCCCGACGCTCACGCGGCGTTGCGAAAACGGGCAGGCTAGCGGGATTTCTGAGCAGCTCCCTATCTTTGCTGACGTTTGCGTTGCGACGCGCAGGCGCGCTATCAACGGCGATGGAAGCAAGAGGGTTCGGTGGACCCACCAAGCGCACCCACGCCCGCCCAGCCCGCGTCGGGCCAGTTGACTTTGGCGCGCTTGCAGTCGCCGTTGGAATCGCGGCCGCAGCCTTAGGCTCTGCTGTGTGGATGGGACAATTCCGTTGGTTCGGACTGTGAAAGCCAACCCGTTTGGAACACCTCTTGATGATGAAGGGGCCCTCAACTATCTGCGTATGAGGCCCACCTATCCGCAAGCGGCGCTGGACACGATCACTTCCCTAGCGTCTGGGTCCCGCGGGTTGGCGGGAAAGGTCTGCGTGGACATTGGGGCCGGGAGCGGACAGCTGACGGGTCAGCTAGTCGAAGCAGGGTTTGCAGTTACCGCAGTTGAGCCATCGGAGAGCATGCGGGGTCTCCTCGTCAAACAACCGTGGTCCTCGCAAATCCGTGTCGTCAATGGGACGGGAGAAGCAACCGGGATCAAGGAGGCCAGTGTTGACTTGCTTACTTGGGCGGACTGCTTTCACTGGTTGTCCAAGGAAGAAGCTTTGCAGGAAGCGGCTCGGATAGTGAGGCCCAGCGGACTTGCTGTCATGCTCACAAACCAACTGGATACGCGAAAACCGTGGGTACACAGACTGACTCGCATAATGCGCTCCGGCGACGTCGCTAAGCCTGACGTTGCCCCCACGCTTGATGAGAACTGGCGGCTGGTGGCGGCGGAAACGTACCCGTGGGAAAAGCGCACCAAAACCGAAGATATCCTTGCGTTGGCACGAACACGTGCCGCCTTCCTACGCTCCGGCGTAGATGGAAAAGAACGGATGCAGCAAAACTTGGACTGGTACTTGCACGATCACTTGGGTTTTAGCGCCACCCAAGAAGTCTTACTGCCCTACCGCACCCTGCTTTGGGGTTGGGAGCGCATCTAAACGGTGTTTGACTCTTCTTTGCATCTTTCAACCCTGGGGATCATTTTTGCCCTAATTGGCTACGCAATCTCAATGACGCCCTCGCTACTGCCACGGCGCTGGTGGTGGCAGGGTTTTGTTTCTGGCCCCATGGTGGCCCTTGGATACTCCCTAGGGTGGGGGCTCACGAATGTTGTGAGCTACGTAAGTGAGCGCTTCGAAGTCACAATCCACGCTCCCGCCCACTTCTTCCACAGGGTCAGTTTGGTCCTCATAGGGCTGACCCTGCTGGGCACAATCTGGTCGACCGCACGTTCCTACATTGCCTCCCGGCACGCAGCCCGCCTGGTCGAAGTGTCACCGTCCGGGCTTGGCGAATACCTGCTGAGCTTGGTGGCGACCGCCTTCATGTTCTTGGTGTCCATGGGTCTGGTTTATTTGCTGACAGTCATCTTTGTGCAGATAATCCACCTTTTTGAGCAGTGGGTTCCTTTCACAGCGGCTTGGTTGATAGCTGTCGGCGTTGCAGTTGCCGTGATCTTCATAGTTTCCAACAAGGTCGTCTTCAAACTGGTGATGCTCTATTTCGCGCGAATTGCTAGGGGGATAAACGACCGGGCAAATTCCCATTTGCAACCTCCGGTCGCACCCGAGCGTTCAGGGTCCCCCGACTCAAATAGCAGTTGGGCGTCCGTTGGCGGTCAGGGCCGCCTGTTCTTAGGTCACGGTCCGTCCGCGGAGGATATTGCTGCCGTCACCGGCAGGCCTGCAATGACGCCGGTGCGGGTGTACGTTGGGCTGCCAGAGGGCAAAGTCAATATGAGGGACATTGCCGACAAGGCAGTGGAAGAACTTCGCCGCACCGGAGGCTTCGACCGCGCCGTTTTAGTTGTGTACACAGCGACGGGGTCGGGATGGGTGGACGAATGGGTTTGCCAACCCCTCGAATTTCTGACCGGCGGCGACTGTGCCATCGTTTCCATCCAATACTCCTCCCTATTCTCTGCAGCCATGTTGGTCTCAGACATGACTCCCTGCGAAGAAGCTGGCACTGCCCTCTTTGAGGCCGTTGAGGAAGAAGTTCAAAAATTACCCGAGGACAAACGTCCCCTCCTAGTTGTCGCCGGTGAATCGCTGGGAGCTCACGGATCCCAGGCTCCCTTTGTTTCTGTCGAGGACCTGAACAACCGTGTTGATGCCGCCCTGTGGATCGGCTCCCCCGCGGAAGCACCGCTGTCAGGGATGCTCACAAAGAACCGGCAAAAGGGCAGTCCACAAGTTTCCCCGGTTATCGACTCTGGGCGAAACATCCGGTTCGTGAACGACCCCAGCCAGCTCGAAGCAGACATTTTCGGAAGGGAATATGGGAAGTGGGATTTTCCTCGGACCGCCTTCGTCCAACACGCGTCGGACCCAGTGGCCCTCTACACGCCCAAGTTGGCGTTCAGTGAGCCCGACTGGTTGAGAGAACGCGCCGGGAAAGACGTCTCCCCCTCAATTCGCTTTTCCATGGTGAACACCCTGTTACAAACCATTGCTGACCTGCCGGTATCCGGGTTGGCGCCAGCCGGTCACGGACACACGTACCACGAGGAACTGTTGGAAGTGTGGACGAAACTGCTGGCCCTAGATGAAGAGGTTGCATTAGGTTCGGTTGCCAATGGAGACTGGATCACCCCGCAAATGAAAGAAGACATTGTGGCGTGGGTGAAAAAGGACCTCAGTCACTACTTCAAAGGTGTTGCTGAGCCGCCCGTCAACAACTAGAGCAGGTCCTTCTTCTCCATATATTTCAGGGCCAACCACCCCAAGGGGATACGTCCGTAGAAGGTGACCAGGCGGAAAGAAACTGCCACGGACAAAGCAATGGCCGGGGGCAGGCCAGCCACCTGAAGGCCACCCGTGAGCGCGGCTTCCACAGGGCCGATACCGCCGGGCGTGGGGACCACAGAACCCAAGGTGGTCGACACTAGCCAGGTGATAGCCAAGGTTGCGGGGTTTAGAGTCCAGCCAAAGGCTGCCAACGTCGCCCCAAATGCCAAGATGAACGCAAAGTTCATCAGCAAGTTTCCAAAGAGGGCAACGACAAGCTCCCTGGGGTGTCCCAAAATCCACAAAAGTTGCGGATACGCCTGCTCCCAGGCCGGCTGAACCTTCTCCAACACCCAGCGTCTGACCTTGGGGATCGTGAACGTAGCGGTAACAACGGTGGCGATCGCCGCAAATGCCCACACCACCGTGCGAGTTGGAAAATCAAACTGGATAGACGTGCCGGTGGCGGCCACGAAAAACACCAGCAGGGTCACTGAGGTGAGGAATTGGCTGATCTGCACCAAAGTCACCGTCGCCACCGCCACTGGTGTTGGGACCTTTTGCTTGTTTAGGTACCGCAGACTGACAGCTGCAGGACCAATGCCAGCGGGTGCAACTAGGGCGACAATAGAGGCTGCCATTTGAGCCAAAGTCGTTTCCCACAAACTAATTTTCTTTGGCGCAAACGCCACAAGCGGTATCGCAGCGCCCACCCACGTCAGGGTGCCCAAACCGAATGCAACCAGCAGCCACCACGGGTTCGCGTCCCGCACAGCCTCAACGACTGCGTCAAAGTTCAAACTACCGAAGACGACGACTAAGACAGTCACCGCCAAGATCGCCATGATCACGGCTCTAGGTGAGAAACGCTGAACCTTCAACGGCTCGGGAGCCTTAGCCGTCGGGGCAATCAGGGACAGCCTGTCGCGCAGGTCATCAAGCAGCCCCGCCCGCTTCGCTAAGTGACGAACATCCCTGGGCAGTACCGCTCCCTGTAAAAGCAAGCCGGTTGCCAGCAGTTCTGCCGGCCCAATCACACGTTGCGCAGCTGCCACAGCCCGGTCGGTGCCTGCAATTAGGGACAGGTACACCAGCATTTGGGAGTTGTCGACCAGCTTGTCGATACCTGTCGACCCCAAGTCTCCACTGGTCCAGTCAAGGATCCACAGGTGACCTGTTTCGTCTAGTCGCAGTGACGGCAAGTCAAGGTTGCGGTGGGAAATTCCGCTGTGATGGGCGCGGCTGAGCTGCTGCCACGCCTGATCTAAAGTCTCATCAGAGATTTCGAAGTTCGCCTTGGACAAAGCATAAAGGTCCATGACGGCCGGAAGCGTCGCCCAGAACACGGCAACGGAAGTCCCGGCCGGAGCCAGCCCTAACGGTTGTGGCGTAGAAACCCCTGACTCAACGGCCGCTCCCGCGGTCAGGACCGTCCTTTCTGCGCTGGCTTTGAGTCCTGGAGAAATCCACCGGGAGATCCCTTTCAAACGAAAGCTCTGCCACGCATCTCCAGCCATGGAGAAGATTCCGACATCCGGGTCAAAAACGTGCAGGTCAAGCACACTATTGTCTTCCAGCCACACCTGGTACAGCCGTCCCCTGCCCACGGAAAATTGCGGGGTGACCTCAAACTCTTCCTGGTCACCAGCGGCGGACCCGATTTGGAGGGGTGGGTTGATTTGGCCGCGACGAAAATCCGGGGACTCCTCCCCTTCGCTAATTTCCCAGGTTTCTAGAGGCTGCGTGGCCGTATCTAGATCACAGCGCACGATACGTTTTGGGACCAGGCCAATATCCAAGCACGCCGTCACCAAGTCCGCCGGGTTCGCCCTTCCATCGTTGAACCCGGCTATCAAACGCGCCATGGTCCCAAACAGCCGTGCCAGCAAAACGGTGAGCAAAATGCCCGGAACCGTTTCGACACCCCTAACAAGGGAGAAGAACAGGAGCAGCCAGATCCCCCACCACGAATAGCGCACAACGGTGCTTGAATCTGCCGTCCCAGCCACAGTCAGCATGGCGCCCAAAACGACGAACACAATATCAACGGCACTAACGGTTCCCGTGGGGGTAGAAATCATCAGTGATTCCCAAAGGAAAGGAGGGAAAAACGGTAAAGAAAGCAGGTAGCCCCAGCCGACCAACCCCACTGAAACGCCCGTCAAAACCGTGTGGATGACCGCCGAAAACTCGCTGCGACGCAAAAGGCTGATAATCAAAGCCACCGGGGCTGCGACTACGAACAATCCCTCCAAAACGCTAAACGGGAGGAATAGCAGCTGGTGGATGAACTCCCCGAAAGCAGCCCGCACATCATCTGCCACGCCGGCCGTTGTTGAGCTGGCGTAAATGCTGAGAAGCAGCGCGAAGACAATTCCTACCAGCGCAGCGGCCGCCTCAACAACGTCCTCTATTCTGCGCTGTCGATGCGGGATTCGGTCGGAGACCAAGACGGGGGAGGCTAGCCGTGGTTGAGCTAAAAGCTCCAGACCAGCAGTGAGGCTAACTGAGGCAGAAGGGTCTTCTTCCACCTCCACTTCAGGCACAGACGCTTCGATGTGCGACTGTTCGCCCGGATTCAACATGGCTCTAGCTTAGTGCGGGAAGGATCCATGGCTCTTTGGTGAGAGATCCCCAGCAATTACGGCACCCGCCGTCCCCTCTATATAGGCTGGCTCCAGTTCAAATGGCCTGCGTTAGACGGTGAAGGGGACACATGTTCAAGGTTGGAGCTTTCATGATCCCAGCGGCTGCTATGCCCAGCGTGTTCCCTGCTGGTGACCAAAGCTGGTGGCACACGGTCGTGGGCTGGTTCAAAGACCCCTCCGACCTGCTGATCTCCATGGGTCCGTGGGTTCTTTTAGGTGTGGCTGCCATTGTTTTTGTTGAGTCTGGCGTGCTGTTCCCACTGCTGCCCGGCGACTCTTTAATCTTCACTGCCGGACTTCTGCACACCCAGCTGGGAATCAGCATGTGGGTGCTGATCCTGGTGATCTTAGTAACGGCGTTCGCGGGGGCGCAGATCGGGTATTGGATTGGAAGGCGGTTTGGACGAGGGCTTTTCAAACCTGACGCTCGCATCCTGAAAACCGAGTACCTCACGCAAGCCGAAACGTTCTTTGCTAAATACGGTGGCCGCGCTTTAGTGATTGGCCGATTCATCCCCTTCGTACGCACATTCGTGCCTTTGGCCGCGGGGATTGCAGGCTTCAACTACTGGCGTTTCACCCTGTTCAACACCCTAGGTGCGCTGATTTGGGGTGGCGGTGTCACCTGGCTTGGAGCGGCCCTAGGTGGCGTTGACTTCATCCACGACAACCTGTCTGTCATCATCATCCTGATCGTGTTCGTCTCAGTGCTCCCCATGGTTTTCGAATGGGTATTGCACAGGAGACGGCAGCGTACCCAGAGTGAAAAACAAGTGAGCTAGCCATGACCGTGCAGTACCTGGGGGCCTGGATCGAGCTGCTGCCCATAGCCGCGGCCATGGTGCTGACCTGGGTGGGGGCAAGCTTCTTTTGGCTGCGTCTAATGGGGTTTCGCCCGCTAGTCTCCGCTGCCCTGTCACCCGCCGTCACAACGTCCATGATCTGGGTCCTGAGCGTGCTTTTCTACCGCCTGGGGTTTTTCTGGTCGGGCGCCAGGGTTTTACCAGTGCTGGCCGCAATTGGCATCGCAGGATTTTGGCTGCACAGCAGGAAGACACCCCGGCATGTCCCGGACACAGCATCCAAAGCCTGGGGTTGGTGGGTCCTGGGCGGGTGGTTCCTGGCAGTTTTACCGGTGGTCCTTTTTGCCTCACCCGCGAACCCAGTCCAACAATGGGATCCAACTTTTCATATGAATGGCGTTTGGAGCATCACCCAGACGGGCGTTGCAGCACCCGGGGTTGGTTTGTCGCCGAACTTTGGTGGGGCGCCAAGCGTTGGATACCCGATCGGCTGGCACGCCTTCACTTCACTTTTTGCCACCGGGACCACCACGGTAGCTGCCACAAATGCCGGGATCTTGGCAATGGCGTTCCTGTGGGTGGGGGCAGCTAGCGCACTGAGCTTCTTTCTCTACCGTCAACCGGTTGCGGCCGGGGCGGGCGCAATTATTGCAGGTGTGCTGCCCTCAATGCCCACCGATGCCCTTACCGCGTATTCACAGGCTCCCGCTGTTCTGTCCCTGATCCTCACTCCAGGACTGATCATGGTGCTGCTTCTGCTGGGACGTCAGTGGCGGAGCTTCCTTGAGGTCAAGTTGGGGGGCCAGGACAGCTTGGAGGGCGAAGCCAGCTCTGCGCTCAGCGTGCCTTGGCAAACAACACTGGCGGCCGCCATCGCTTTGTGGGGTGGGATCCAAGCCCATCCTGGAGTAGCTTTCAACCTCTTGGTTTTCCTGGCTGTACCAGCAGTTGCAGGCCTGGTTTCCCTGGCAGTGTGGGGGGTGCGAAACACCAGGATGGCAGTGACGTTCGTTGCTGTCTCAACGCTTCTGGTGGGAATTGGCGTCGTCACTGCTGCAACGCTCACACCCCAGGTCGCCTCCATGCGTGCCTACCGTCGCTTTGGTGTGGACCTGCCAACAGCCTTTGAAAAAGTGGTGATGCCGCTGCCCCCATTCCAACAGACCTGGGGCCTACTGATCACCACTGCTGCTGTCACGACCCTGGTGTTCATCGGGATACTCTGGACGGTCCTTGCCCGATACTCAGCCCTCTCTTGGGCTCATTGGCCCTCAGACTCCCCACCACCCCTCTGGCCAGTTGGCGCGTACGCAGGTTTCATCGTTCTCACGTTCTTCGCTTACGGGCCCAACTGGGCAATCCGCCCGTGGCTTGTTGGCCCGTGGTTTTCAGATGGGCGAAGAATCATGGAACCCCTGTCCCTAACCCTGGTGCTACTAGCTGGCCTTGGATTCCAGTGGCTAGCCATAAGGATCGACAACTTCAGCCACCAACCCAACCTTGGTCCCCCACTGTTGGGCGCCACGCTACTTTTGAGTACCGGGCTGGGCGGACTTGATGGCCGGGGGTTCGCCGTCGCCTCCGCCATGGACCCTTCCCGCTTAGGCTCAGCGGGTATGGCTAGCCAAGAAGCACTAGACCTTATGCGCGACCTGCCCAACCTGACACCCGAAGACGCCATCATCTTGGGTGACCCAAAGGCCGGTGGTGCCTACGCCCAAATGATCGGCCAGCGCACCGCCTACTTCCCCCAGCTAACCCTTGCAAACGCCGACCGAGCCTCCCAAGAAGTCCTAGTTCAAAGGTTCAACCAGATCCACACGAATCCTGAAGTCTGTGAGGTTGTACTGGCGGAAGGGATTACGCACTTCTACCAGACACCCGACTCCTACTATTTCGGGACCACGCTTTCAGCCAGAGCCCCAGGACTTTACAACGTGGACACCAGTAGGGGCTTCGAACTTGTTGCACAGGCCCCGGATGTGAGCCTTTACAGGATCACCGCCTGCGACTGATTGGGCGGGTGGCACTTCCAGACGATAATGAGGCCAGCAACGAAAGAGGACACAATGCGCCAGGCCAACGCCAACCCGGAACCAACCAACCTTCCGGGGCCCCCACCAAGCGGTGACAGTTTCAAAATCTCATTCCTAGGGCCGTTGGGAACATTCACCGAACAGGCTGTCTGGCAGGTAGCACCCGTCGGGGCGGAGCTGCTTCCCGCAACTTCAGCAGGTCAAGCTCTACAAATGGTTCGTGCAGGACTAGCCGACCGGGCAGTGGTTCCAATAGAAAACTCGATCGAGGGCGGCGTCAACGCCACCATCGATGCTTTGTCTCAAGATGAAGCACTGGTGATCGCAGCAGAAATGCTGGTGCCTGTCCGCTTCGTTCTAGCAGCTCTTCCCGGGACCAAAATGGAAGACGTGAAAAGGGTGGGCACTCACCCGCACGCGTGGGCGCAGTGCCGGATTTGGGCAGAGGACAACCTAGAGGGAGTGACCCACGTTCCGGCCACCAGCACCGCCGCTGCTGCGGAGCTACTGGGAACATTTGAGCCCGGCTCAGACGACCTGCCTTTTGAGGCAGTGCTGTGCAATGCGACCTCAGTCGATCGCTACGGCCTAGTTGCCTTGCAAGAAGACGTGGCGGACAACCCCGGGGCTGTCACTCGCTTCGTCATGGTTTCACCTCCCGGTCACACGCCGCCTCCAACTGGGGCCGACAAGACAACCATTCAGGTTGCACTCCCCACCGATGAGGCGGGAGCCTTGATGTCCATGCTGGAACAGTTCCGGGTTCGCGGAGTGAACCTGTCCCGCATTGAGTCCCGCCCCCTTGGCGGAGAGCTAGGTCGCTACGCGTTCTCAATGGACCTAGCCGGCCACATCAGCGAAGAGCGAATCCAAGCAGCCCTAATTGGTCTGCACCGCACCAGCCCCAAAGTCACCTTCTTGGGTTCCTACCCGCGGGTGGATGGCCGGCGAGCCGAAATTCAAAAGGGAACGAACGACGACGACTTCCGCCAGGCACGGCAGTGGGTTGAGCAGATAGCGAAGTAGCGCCCCGCACTAATCAGCTTGGACGGTGCTCTTAGGGACGCGAACCAACAGTGCCTTTGGGTCAACGCGGGTGAAGATGTCGCGTGCATCACCAATGGCATCCCCGTCGACTTGGACAGGGAACCCCTTTGTCAGCGACACGGCCGCTTTTGGTGTCTGTCTGAACTGGATTAGACCCAGGTCGTGCTTCGTGTTGATGGGCTTCATGCCCGCTGTCTGCCCCATGACCTTCATAGACAAGTACATCCAGCCGACCAGCCCGGCGCGGGTGTCGACTGCTATGAGGTCCATTTCCCCGTCGTCTAAAGACGCCTCCGGTGCCAGGACAGCAAATGGGAGGGTTCCGCAGTTTGCAAAAAGGATGGTGCGTGCCGACAGCTTTGTCTGCTGCCAGCCGTCCTTCATTAGGTCGGAGTTTGGGAAGTCCTCATCCGCTGGAAGCACATGCGATTCTTTGACTAAGCGGCCAAGGGCAGTAGTGGCACCACCAACGTCTTGTTCCGCAGAGGAGCAGACGCGAACCGTCGCTTTCATTCGTTCGATTCGCATCGCTTTCAACGCGGCAACAACGTAAGCATTCCACCCAATCTTCTTCTTCAATTCGGGGTCAGTTTCCGCCATCGTCTGCCCATCGAAGCCGACGCCGGCAATGACCGTGTAAGAGTATTCGTCGGTGCGAGGCACGGTTACCCCTTGTCGCGGTGTCCTGCCAAACTTGGCGTTGGCCTGCGCCAGCAACTTCCCCTCCGGGACGGCTAAAGAACGACCCTGCCGGCCACTGACCCGAAGCCACGCCAAGTCCAAGCGCCTTGAAAGGGGTGCCAAAGCCACCTTCAACGCAGCGTCAAGGTCCAACGGAATCCCAAGGTTTCTTGCCAGCAGGTTGCCCGTGCCCATCGGCAAAATGGCCAACGCCACCCCGGAATGTGCCAGTCCTGCCGCAACTGAACGAACCGTCCCATCACCGCCGGCGGCAATCACCAAGTTAGCGCCACCGGCAAGGGCCGCGACAGCTTGGCCAACACCGGGATCCTCGATCTTCGTTTCTAGCCAAACCGGGGCATTGCCAGTGGTGATCGCAACCTCAGCTGCGACCCGGTTACGAAACTCCTCAACGTCATCCGGCTTAATCGGGTTGTAGATGACCCAAACCCGTCTTTCGCTTGCTTGAGCCGTATTAGCTAGCACCGCACTTGTGTTGATGTGGGAGGCTTCGTCCCCGTGCGTGCGCCGCAAAACCACGGTCAAGCCCAGCACCAGCGCTACCAAAGCAGCAACCACAGCCCAGGTGAACACGGTCGAAAACGCCATGTGTTGAGAGTAACTGAAAAGGGATGGGGACGGCCTTTGACGCCTGCAGTGCGCCGGGCAGCTACGATTGGCGCATGATCGACATTCGGGTGATCAGGGAAAATCCTGAACTGGTGCGGACCTCCCAAAAGCGCAGAGGCGAAGATGAGACGCTAGTTGACCAACTAGTTGAAACAGATGCAGCGTGGCGCGCATCCCAACAGCAGTTTGAAACACTGCGGTCGGAACAAAAGTCTGTTTCCCGGAAGATCGGTCAGGCCTCTGCCGAAGATCGTCCCGCCGTCTTGGCGCAGGCAAAGGAACTGGCAGCACAGGTCAAAGAAGCTGAAGCGCGGGCTGCTGGATTAGAACAAGAAACCCAAGACCTGGCTTTGAAGCTTTCAAACCTGGTCGACATGGACGCTCCTGTTGGGGACGCCGACGCCTACGCCGTTTTGCGCCACGAAGGCCCAGCGCCACGAAACTTCCAAGAAGAAGGGTTTGAGCCTAAAGACCACCTAGAGATAGGTGAAGGACTGGGCGCTATTGACATGGCTAGGGGAGCAAAGGTCTCCGGCTCCCGCTTCTACTACCTGTCCGGTGTCGGTGCACGCCTTGAACTGGCTCTACTGTCCATGGCGGTGGACCAAGCGTTAGAAGCCGGGTTTACCCTGCAGATGACCCCCACTTTGGTGAAGCCGGAGATCATGGCTGGCACCGGGTTCCTAGGGGACCACTCGGATGAGGTTTACTACTTGCCCCAGGATGACCTGTACCTGGTCGGAACCTCAGAGGTTGCTCTGGCAGGCCTCCACAAAGACGAAATCATTGACCTTTCAAACGGCCCCATCAGGTATGCCGGCTGGTCCACCTGCTATCGGCGTGAGGCTGGCGCTGCAGGTCGTGACACCCGCGGAATCATCCGTGTCCACCAGTTCAACAAGGTAGAAATGTTCACCTATTGCACGCCGGAGGAGACCAAAGAGGAACACCAGCGCCTCCTGGCCATGGAAGAAGCCATGTTGGAAAAGCTGGAGCTTCCCTACCGGGTGATTGATACGGCGACGGGAGATCTGGGATCCTCGGCCTCCCGAAAATTTGATTGCGAGGCGTGGCTGCCGACCCAGGACCGGTGGATGGAAGTCACCTCCACCTCCAACTGCACAACGTTCCAGGCCCGACGCCTGTCAATTAGGGAACGTACCGAAACGGGAACCGAAACCGTGGCCACGTTGAACGGAACGCTAGCCACCACACGCTGGCTAGTTGCACTACTGGAGAACCATCAAAATGCTGACGGCTCTGTGAACGTCCCACCGGCTCTGCGGCCGTACATGGGCAACATGGCTGTTCTTACCGCGGACGGGTAAGCGCGGAACCTTCAACCCATGAGCAACACTCTTCTAGTCCCTCCACCCCACCAGGGCCCAAGGATCCCGTACGCGCAGCTGCTGGAGCACGCCCGCGCCACACTGCCGGCGCACCTGCCAAAGAAGAGCAAAGAAATCCTTCTGGCTCTAGACATTGACGGGACGCTGCTGCTCCCAGAAGGCGCCAGTCCTCGCGTTAAGAACGTTTTGCACGAAGCACTAGAGGCGGGCGTCAACGTCGTCATCGCCACCGGTCGGGGCGTTCACGCCACACAGCCCGTGTTTGAAGAACTTGAGCTTCCAGACGGATTCTCTGTGTCCGCAAACGGAGCCCAAACGGTGCATTGGGCTAAAAATGGGCGCTTGTATGAGCCGGAGATTTTGAAGGAACACGTGTTTGATCCCAGGCCAGCCGGGGAAGCGATCCTTGAGACTGTGCCGGACATCCTGTTGGGCGTCGATAAAGGTGCGCAAGGAATGCTAGTAACCCAGCGCTTTCCCGCCGGGGAGATGCTTTCTGCGCAACGTGTGGTCGGAAAAGATGAGCTGCTAGCAACGGAAACGCCGCGCATGGTTGCGCGCGCTCCGTGGATGTCCCGGGATGAATTTGACGCGGTCATGCACTCCGTCCCACTGGAGGACGTGTCACTGGCTGTGGGTTGGACGGCATGGGCGGACATTTGTCCGGGCGGAATCTCAAAAGCTACGGGGCTAGAAGAGCTATCGCAGGCGCTAGGGGTTCCAAATCAGGGGACAATTGCACTGGGTGACGGCACCAACGACATTGAAATGTTGAAGTGGGCCGGTCACGGTGTGGCTATGGGTGGAGCAACCGCCGAAGTGCGGGCCGCAGCTGACGCAACCACGGGACCCGTGGACTTTGATGGCGCAGCCGCCGTTATTGAGGCGGTCCTAGAGCGTTTGTAGCAGTCTCGCTACTGCCCAAACCCACCTTCACCACTGGCTTTATTGCTGCGGACACGACTGACTAGCAGCACCACGCCGGTCCCGATCATTGCAATTAGTAGCGCCACAACCACCCACGGAGTGCCACCCACCGCTTCGCCAATACTGTCTATAACCCCACCGGTTTCACCTGACTGCGCCTGTGCCCAAAACATATTCCAAGCCTACTTGCGAAACGTTGGTGGCAACTGCGATGCGGTCGGTAGGGTGCTTATGCTTTACAGTGAAAACGAGCTTCCCTCCCCAACCAACCGAAGGTGGAAATTATGAGCTGGATTGGGTCCATAGAGCACGACCGGTGGCTTTCCCACCAGATGCAAGCTTTGTTTGAGCGCGGCAAAGCAGCAATGGCCCCAACCGGATACGGCTACTTCACTCCCGCCGGGACACTGGACGTGGACCGGCCGGTTGATTTGGCTATAACAGCAAGGATGACATTCGCCTACTCTTTAGGCACCCTGCTGGGTATCCCCGGTTCAAGAAAGTACTGCGACCACGGTATCCGCGCCATGCAGACGTATTTCAAAGACCGTGAACACGGCGGCTGGTTTACGGCTGTCAAACACGAACCGCAAGAGGATGGAACCGGAGCCCCCTGGGAAGAAGACGGGGAAGAAAAGTGGCAGTACGCCCACGCCTTCATGATTTTGGCTGCAGCCACGGCAGCCGTAGCGAACCGGCCGGGAGCAGCCGAACTTCTGCGTGACGCGTTGGCAAACCAGGAAGAACACTGGTGGGATGAGGAAACCGGAACAGTTGCCGACAGGTACTCCCGCGACTGGTCGAACTCCCCCGACTATCGGGGCATGAACTCCCTAATGCACACCGCAGAAGCTTATTTAGCTGCAGCTGAGGTTCTTCACGACCCCGTGTGGCTGGAGCGTGCCGGACGCATGCTGGAGAGGATCTACTCAGAAGCTGAAACATTTGGGTGGCGCGTCCCGGAGCATCATGACCAGAACTGGGTTCCACTTCCCGACTTCAACCGCGACAACCCGGACGCCCCCTACTACCCCTACGGCGCCGTTGTCGGACACGGACTAGAACTGGCCAGACTGGGCGTGGAGTATCGGGGAGGTTTGCGGGAATTCGGGTTGGACGAAACATGGGACGTCTTGGACGGGTCCACGAAACTGTTTGACCGCGCCCGCGCGGACGGGTGGCGACGCGGAGGCAAACCCGGATTCCTTTACACCACGACCCTTGAAGGAGAACCGGTGCTCACAGAGCGCCTGTCCTGGGTCGTCAGCGAAGGTATCGCCGCAGCCGCCGCAGTGCGACAAGCGGTCCTTGACGATGGGGGACATAGTGGGGACGTGGAACTTTACGACCACAGCTACAGAACCTGGGTTGACTACCTGAACGACTACATGCTGCTGGAAGAAGGTGTAATTGCCAGGGTCCTCGACGACAACAACGAACCAACTGAGGGGACGATTCCTAGCCGGCCCGACATTTACCACGCAATCCAAGCCCTCCTTGCCGCAAGAATCCCGGTTTGGCCGCCGGTCGGCTCAGCAATTGGCCGAGGCCTGCTGGACAAACCTCAGGGCGTCCCACCGCGTCTAGTTCGTTCCAGGGGTAGGCGAGGGCGAGGCAGTGGACAGCCCTTCTTTAGCTGGCGTCAGTAGCTAAAGACCACCCACCAATGGGAGATACGTCGCCTCCAACTACGCAGACTCCCTGGAAGCAAGTAGACTCTTCGTCGGGAGAGCTGACCGAGTGGCCGAAGGTGACGGTCTTGAAAACCGTTGTGTCGTAAGGCACCAAGGGTTCGAATCCCTTGCTCTCCGC